>CANJWR010000192.1 GCA_947478455.1 Beijerinckiaceae bacterium
GGCGTCCTCCCAGCGCGGCAAGGAGTCCGCCGCACGCCATGCGTGATCCGACAATTTCCGGCGCAACGCGACGTCGCTCATCACTCGCCGCAAAGCATCGCCGAAAGCGACCGGATCGCCGGGCGGAACCTTGATGGCCGCATCATCCGGCACGGTGTCGGCAGCCGCGCCGCCGGTCGTTGTTACAATCGGCAAGCCGCGCCCCAGACCTTCGGCGAGCGCCATGCCGTAGCCTTCGTAGTGCGAGGACATGAGGTAGAGATCGCTCGCATGATAGAGCGGCTGCAAAGCCGCAGAATCGCATTCGCCTACGAGTTCGATGCGCGATTGCAGGCCTGCCTGCGAGATCTGTTCGCGCAATGCAGCCGCACAGGCAGGCTCCCGGACGGTGCTGCCGACAATGCGCAAGCGCCAGTCGAGATCGCGAACGCGCGCCAGCGCCGCCACCAGCATGTCGTAGCCCTTGCGGGGCACCACAGCCCCGACGGTGATGAGGTTGAGCGTCGCGCCGGGTGGCGAGCCTTGCGCGCGCGGCGCGCGATCGGTGCCGGGTTCTGCAACGCTGATGCGCACGGCCTCTACGCCGAAATCGGCCACAAGCGTAGCGCGCGTCGCGGGACTTGTGACGATGACATGGTCGGCCAGGGCCAGCGCGGCCCTCTCGCAATCGACAAGGCGCGCGGCGTCCTGCGGGCTCAGTCCGGCTTCGAGGCCAACCGGATGATGCACCAGCGCCACCAGCGGGCTGCCGATATGGCGGACCACATCCGCCGTCATGGCCCCGAAGGCGAGGCCGTCGATCATCACAACATCGGAGCGGCGATCACGAAGAATTGTCTCCACCGACTGCGCCTGATCAGCCCCGGTCGGAAACGGATAGGAGCCGGGCAAGGTGCGATGTTCGGCCTCCACCCCGAAAGCCGGCAGCTTTTCGATGATCCTGCGGTCATAGCCGTAGCCGCCTGTCAGGGTCGACAGGTCGCCCGGGATCGCAAAGATCACGCGCCGCATCAGCGCTTCACCGGGCCTTCGAACCAGGCGCGGGCGACATGGGATTCATGCAGCATGACGCGGATTTTCTCGATGCCCTCGCCGCCCGGCCCCAGCGCCCCGGTTCGGGCCGCGTTCGCCATGGCGTCAAAGATGTGACGGCTCAGAAATTCCGTCGTGGTCTGGACGCCAGCGAATTCCGGCAGAGCGTCGAGGTTCTGATAATTCAGCGGCTTGAGCGTCGCCTTCAGGGCGTCGTGGGCGCGGCCGATATCGACAACAACATTGTCGTCCGTGAGCTCGGGACGGAAGAACGCCACATCGACCACAAAGGTTGCGCCGTGCAGATTCTGGGCGGGACCGAAAAACTCTCCCTTGAAAGAATGCGCAATCATGATGTGCTCGCGCACTTCGACGGCATACATGCTGTTCTCCATTTTGGGTCAGTAGCGGACGGCGGTCGCAAGACCGGATGCGCCCGGGGCAAGCAGATGGGGCAATTGTTCGGGCAGATCCTCGAAGGCGATCTCGTGGGAGATCAGCGCATCGAGACAATCATCGGCCAGCATTTCCAGCGCCTTGGCGATGCGGCGAGAATGGGTCCAGCGCGTGCGACGCGACTCGGCCACAAGCCCAACCTGCGACGAGACCAGCTTCAGGCGGCGACTATGAAAGGCCTGTCCGAGCGGAGCGGCGACGAACTGATCGCCGTACCAGCTCAACTCGACGACGCGAGCCTCCAGCCCGGCCAGATTGAGCGCCGTCGTCAGGCCGGCGGCCGTCGTGCTGGCGTGGAACACCACATCGGCATCGCCGATGCCGGCGCCGCTGGCTTCGCCCACCGATACGAATTTCGCCCCGAAAGACTGCGCGACGGATGCGCGCGACACATCGATGTCCACCACCGTCACATCGGCTCCGGGCATGCCGGCGGCCAGAAACGTCACCAGCAGGCCGAGCAATCCGCCGCCCACCACCACGATCCGGTCGCCCGGCCCCGCACCGGAATCCCAGAGCGCATTCAGGGCGGTTTCCATATTGGCCGCTATGGTGGCGCGGCGCGCCGGCACGTTGGAAGGCACTTCGGTCAACCGGAACAATGGCGCGGCAAAGATCGTCTGGTGCGGATGCAGACAGAAGACATTGAGGCCCATCCATTCGGGCGGGCCTTCCTCGACAAGCCCAACGGCCGCATAGCCGTATTTGACCGGAAAGGGAAAATCGCCCTCCTGCATGGGGGCGCGCATGCGCTCGTATTCAGAGGCGGGAATCCGGCCGCGGAACACCAGTCGCTCGGTACCTCGGCTGAGGCCAGACCAAAGGGTGCGGATGACCGCCGCACCGGGCTCCGCCTGTGGACGCCCGACCGGGCGCAGGGCTGCCTTGCCGGGCCCCTCGTACCAGAGCGCAGCCGCAACCGGAGACGCTGGCGATGCCGGTGAGGCCGCTGCCGCCCGTGCGCCTTGCTTTTTGTTCTGCCCCGCCATAGGTCCGCCTTCGAGTTTCGCTTCGGTTAGGCCAAACTTGGCGCAATTGCCAGCCTGTCCGGCTTTGGTACCCCATCAGTGAGGTTCGTGTCGCTCATGACGTCCGTTTCCGCGCCGGAAAGCGCAGACGCCCTGAAGCCCGGAGTCTCGCCGACGCCGGCCGACCGTCGTCCTCTCCCCGCAAACCCGGAGGTTTCGCGGAGGCGTCTGGCGGTCATCTCGCTCAACGCCCTCACCTACATAGGGCTGCTGTGGTGGTTGTGGAGTATCCTCTGCCAGCAAGGCTGGAGCTTTATCGATCTGGCGATCTTCGCCTGCTTCGCCATCGCGGCGCCATGGAGCGTGCTGGGCGTGTGGAACGCCATCCTTGGCGTGTGGCTTCTGCAGGGCCGACGCGGCGGGCTCGATCTCGTGGCCCCGTTCGCGGCCGGCGTGACGAATGACGAACCCGTCGTGCTGCATACGGCCATCATGATGACGATCCGCAACGAAGACCCGCTACGGGCCTTCCGGCGTTTCGACATCGTCAAGCATTCGGTCGATGCGACCGGCCATGGCGACATGTTCGGCTGGTTCATTCTCAGCGATACGACCGACGCCGATGTGGCGGCGCGCGAGGAAGCGGCGTTCGCCGAATGGCGCGTGCAAAATCCGTCGCAAGCGCGCATTCACTACCGCCGCCGCGCCGACAATACGGGTTTCAAGGCCGGCAATGTGCGCGACTTTTGCGAACGCTGGGGCGCGGATTACGAATTCATGCTGCCGCTCGACGCCGACAGTCTGATGACCGGCGAAACCATTCTGCGGATGGTGCGCATTGCGCAGGCCTCGCCGAAACTTGGCATCCTGCAAAGTCTCGTGGTGGGCGCGCCGTCGACGAGCGCCTTTGCGCGCATCTTCCAGTTCGGTATGCGCCACGGCATGCGCCCCTACACGATGGGAAGCGCCTATTGGGCTGCCGATTGCGGGCCGTTCTGGGGCCATAATGCACTCGTGCGCATCGCGCCCTTCATGCAGCATTGCGAATTGCCGGTGCTGCCGGGCGCGCCGCCGCTCGGCGGGCCGATCCTGTCGCACGATCAGGTCGAGGCGGTGATGATGCGCCGCGCCGGATATGAGGTTCGCGTCCTGCCGGAAGAATGCGGCAGCTATGAAGACAATCCGCCGACGCTGCTGGAATTCACCCGGCGCGATCTGCGCTGGTGTCAGGGCAATCTTCAATATGTGCGGCTGCTCGGCCTGCCGGGCATCCAGCCGATGAGCCGCTTCCAGCTTGTCTGGGCGATTGCGATGTTCATCGGTCTGCCGGCCTGGACAGCGATCATCGCGCTGTCGGCGCTGAAGCCTTTCGACGGCGAAGACCCGGCGCTGTTTCCGGCTGCCTCTGCGGCGGGGCTCTATTGCGTGTTTCTGCTCATGTATCTCGCTCCGAAGCTGGCGGGATTTCTGGATATTGCGCTAACGCCCGGCGCGTTGAAACGCTATGGCGGCGCGGCGCATTTCTTCAAAGGCGCTTTAACTGAAGTGCTGTTCTCGTTCCTGCTCGGCGCGGTGACGACCTTCCGGACGACCCTGTTCATGATCGGGCTCGCATTCGGACGCTCGGTGATCTGGAACGGACAGTCGCGCGACGCACATGCGTTGTCCTGGGCGACCGCATTCGGCGGACTCTGGCCACAGCTTTTGTTCGGTCTGGTGGTGAACGGTCTGTTCTTTCGCTGGTCGCCGGCATTGCTTTTGTGGGCGCTGCCGCTGACGCTCGGCTATCTGCTGGCGATTCCCTTCGCGGTGATGACGGCCGATCCTGCGCTCGGGCGCAGACTCGCTACAATCCGCATTTGCGGATTGCCGGAAGAATTCGATCCTCCGGCGGAAATTATCGCGCTGCGCGAACCCGCAAAGGGAAGCCCATGAGCCTGCGAGAACGCATCACCGAATGGCTTGCGTTGTTGCGCTCGGTGCGAATCTACCACGGCAGCAAGAAGCATCGTCAGGCCATGGACGCGATGTATTCGAAATTCCTCAAGCCGGGCGATCTGGCTTTCGACATCGGCGCGCATGTGGGCGACCGTATCGGGTCTTTCCGCCGCTGCGGCGCGCGCGTGGTGGCGCTTGAGCCGCAACCCGGTCCGGCGAAAGTCGCGCGCTGGTTTCATCGCCGCGACCCGGAGGTGAAGATCTTCGAAATGGCTGCGGCGGACCAGAAGGGCGAACTGACGCTGCGGATCAATTCGCGCAATCCGACCGTCTCCAGCGCATCGACCGAATTCATCGCGGCCGCGCAGGATGCGCTTGCCTGGCAGGGTCAGGTGTGGGATCGCGAAATCAAAGTGCCCACCACAACCATTAACGCGCTCATCGCCGAACATGGACAACCGGCCTTCATCAAGATCGACGTCGAGGGATTCGAGGATATTGTGCTGGAGGGACTCGGCTGGCCGATCCCGGCCATCTCCTTCGAGTTCACCACAATCGGACGCGATGTGGCCCAGCGCTGTCTGGATCGCGTCACGATCCTTGGCTATTCGCGCTTCAACGTGTCGCTGGGCGAATCCCACATCATGGTCTTTAAAAAGCCCGTCGATCTCGCCCGGATGAGCGCCTGGCTCGCCACAGTGCCCGAGAAGGCGAATTCGGGCGATATTTATGCTATCCTGAACGCCTGATTCAGTTTCGGCTCCGATTGTCGTGAAGGTCTTGAGATGAAGTCACGTCTTGCAACAACATTCATGTTTGTCGCCATGTCGGCTGCGAGCCTCTCGTCGCCACTGCGGGCGCAGACGTTCGATCCCAACGAGATCGCCGTAAAGATCGACAACCGGAGCGAGCCGGAGCTTTGCGCCGAACGCGACAATGTGGAGATCAATTTCACCTCGCCGCTGGTGCGCAAGTTCCGCCTGCAGGCTGTGCATCCGGCCTATATCGGCTCCATCGGTGTTGATCGCTGGGCGCCGGATTTCACCTCCTGCGACATGACCAAGGATCCGAGTTTTCGCGCCGATAATTCGCGTCGCGTGACGATTTACGAAACCCCGGACCTATGGGTCACGGGCTTCACGTTCCCGTCGTTCTGGCGGCCGAATACGGTGCCGGTGCGGATCGGCAACCGTGTCGAGCAGGGCCTGCACCTCGTGCAGGTTTGGGTGCGCCATCGCGAACGCGCCGAGGAAGTGCTGGTCGTCTATCCGCCGGACGGTTACTGGCGGGCGCGCCCGCTGCCTTTCAAGGACATGCGCTGGACAGCTTACGGATCGTCATTCCTGATCGGGCCGGTCGAGGTGCAGGAACGCCCCATCGTGGCGCTGAAAGAGATCGCGTTCGATCCCGAGACGCGCACTTTCACGATTCAATTCACGCGCGGCGGCGAGGCGAAGGTTCGCATCGCGACGCTCGACGACGAACGTCAGGTGCTCGATGTGAGCTATTCTGGCGCCATGCCGGAAGGCCGGCCCTTCGCGTCCATGCGGTCGATGTACACGACCGAATTCAACGCCGATGTGGCGCATGTTTCCTGGCGCACCAAGGGCGGCAAGGGCTGGGGCGAATCGCCCATCATGACCTTCAAGGATGCGGAAGCGACCGAGTTCTGGGCTGGCCGCAAGGTTCCCTCACTGCATAACACCAGCGCGCCCGACATGGTGTTTGGCAAATTCGCCGGAGACGACGCGAAGTAGCCGCGATGAGCGCGAGCGCCTCGCTGGATCTGTCGCACGTGCGCCTGAAGCATTTTCGGATCGAGGCGCTCGACGTCCTGCGCGGCTGCGCGCTTGCGGCGATGTTCGTCTATCATCTGGTCTGGGATTTCGGCTATTTCGGCCTTGTGGATCGGGCTCTCCCGACGAGCGACGGGTTCAAATTCTTTGGCCATTGCATAGCCGTGACGTTTCTGGCGCTTGCGGGCGCAGGACTTGTGCTCTCAGCGCAGCAAGGCCTGCGGTGGAGCAACTGGCTCAAACGTCTCGGGATGATCGGCGCGGCGGCAGCGGCGGTGACAATTGCGACATACCGGCTGTTTCCGGACAGTTTCATCTTCTTCGGCATCCTGCATTGCATAGCGGCCGCAACGATTGTGGCGACGCCGTTCCTGCGTTTGCCCGCATGGCTCGGACTTCTGGCGGGAGCCCTGATATTTGCGGCGCCGTTTGCGATTTCGAACGCGACGTTCGATCAACCGATCTGGTGGTGGGCGGGATTTGGAACCGAACAGCCGCCGAGCAACGACTGGCGGCCCTTCTTTCCATGGGTGGCATTCACGCTGTTCGGCCTTGCGGCCATGAAGACCGGACTGGCGCGCGGGTTACCCTCATGGTTCACAGACTGGCGCGCCACAAGACCTGCATGGCGCCTGCTGGCGTTGGGCGGAAAGCACAGCCTGGCGATCTATCTTGTGCACCAGCCGATTTTTCTGGCGATCATCTTTGTCGTGGTGAAACTCACCGCGCCGGATGTCGATCCCGAGGAAGCGCAGTTCCGGACGCAATGCGAAGCGCAATGCGTGGCGAACGGCGGCGATGCGTTGGTCTGCGCAAAGTTTTGCGGCTGCGTGGTCGGCGAACTGCAAAGCGCAACCCTGTGGCGCAAGGTTCTGGTGAATGCGCTGTCACCCATGGAGCGCGAGCGACTCGACGTCATCACGCGGCAATGTTCGCGCAATGCCGCAGAATCGACGCCGCTGCGCTGATCAGTCCGGGCCGATCATCCGTTCGGGCCGGACGATGGCGTCGAAATCTTCGGCGCCGATAGAACCCGATTTGATAGCCTCGTCCCGCAAGGTCGTGCCGTTGTGGTGCGCGGCTTTGGCGGTGGCTGCGGCCTTGTCGTAGCCGATCTGCGGCGTCAGCGCCGTCACCAGCATCAACGAGCGCGACACAAGTTCGGCAATCCGTTCGCGGTTGGGCTCAATGCCTTCGACACAATGTTCACGGAAACTGTTGGCCGCATCGCCCAGCAGACGAATGGACTGCAGCA
>CANJWR010000193.1 GCA_947478455.1 Beijerinckiaceae bacterium
GCTGATAAACCAAGGCGCGGAAAGCCCGAGCGCCGCCTGAAAAAGATCCGTGTCACGCATGCATCAGAAAATACGCGGAGCCAGCGGAAACCAAAATATTCAACTTGTGGTTGAAACCTCTACCCACACGATTCAGCGAAGAGCCACAAAACCGGCAGATGTGACGTGTTGATCATCGCCTGTGCTATAATGGCAAGGTTCGAATCCGGCGTTTGCATTGCGGCCATCGAATGGCCTTTCTGGTCAACCTCAAGCTCGCGGGGCGAAAGCTTTTCAGGCATCGGTCGGGCGCGCAGGATCGTCTGCCTGGAATTCTTATCATAATCTTGCGAGGAGCGTCCGGTAAAATTGACGCATCTTGTCAATCGACTGGTTTTTGACAAATGCGCGACGCATCCTCCCGTACACCGAAATTCAGAGGAAGAAGAGCGCTGTCACAAGCGCGAAAACCGGCAACAGCACGCATCCTGACCACAGCATATAGCCGAAGAATCCGGGCATCTTCACACCACGACTTTCAGCAATCGCCTTCACCATGAAGTTGGGCGCGTTGCCAATATAGGTATTGGCGCCCATGAAGACGGCGCCGGCCGAGATCGCCATCAGTGTGGTCGCAAGCGGTCCCATCAATTCCTGAGCATCGCCGCCAGCGGCGTTGAAGAAAATAAGGTAGGTGGGCGCATTGTCGAGAAAGCTCGACAGTCCGCCGGTGAGCCAGAAATACATGGCGTTGCGCGGCGCGCCGTCCGGCGTTGTGACAAGCGCGATGATCGACGCCAGAGAACCGTCGCGCCCCGCACGCAAAATCGCGATCGCCGGAATGATTGTGATGAAGATGCCGGCGAACAGCTTTGCAACCTCGATCACAGGAGCAAAACTGAATTCATTGGCTTCGCGCGTACTGGCAGGTGTGATGGCGAACGAAATAGCAGCAATGACAATCAAGGTCGCGTCGCGCAGCAAATTCTGGATTTCGAGTTCAAGCCCGAACAGAGAAATAGCGCCCGGCTTGAAGGTCCCGCTCGCCAGAACCGCCAGCACGATCGCGCCGAGCAGCAGGAGATTTACGCCACCCAGAATCTGCACATTGCTGTCGGGCGTCGGGTCTGGCTTTGCGCGCTCTTCGCGGCGATAAAGGTAAAGGTCGATCGCGTAGAACAGCACCAGCAAAATAATTGCCGCAAGCGCAGTCGGGGCAAACAGATATTTCAGCGTCCAGAAAAAGCTGACGCCTTGCAGAAAGCCCAGAAACAGAGGCGGATCGCCGAGCGGGGTCAGCGCCCCGCCGATATTGGCGACAAGAAAAATAAAGAACACCATCACGTGGGCGTTGTGTCGACGGTCGTCGTTGGCGCGGATCAGCGGCCGTATCAACAGCATCGATGCGCCGGTGGTGCCCATCACGCTTGCGAGCGCCGTGCCGGTTGCAAGAAATGCAGTGTTAAGGCCGGGCGCACCATGGCGATTGCCCTTGAGATGAATATTGCCGGTGACGCAAAACAGCGCGCCGATCAAAATCAGGAACGGCACGTATTCGAGCATCATCGTTTGCAGGAGTTCATGGGTAGCCAGCGGAAACCCGAAGGCGACAACCATCGGTCCCAGAACCGCAAGCGCCCAGCCTGCGCTGATTTTCCCGAAATGATGGTGCCAGAGTTGCGGCGTCGCTAGCGGCAGAACCGCTATGGACAACAACATTCCGGCGAAGGGGACGACCCAGAGAATGCCGAGCAGTTTCCCGTCGAGTTGCGTTGCGCCGGCTTCTGCCCAAGCGGGCGTGTCGGTCAGCAGAACCGCAAGGGCTAAGGCGGCGCGGCGAAATACAGAAAAGGTCGGCATCAGGTCGCATCCATCTTAACAACTTGGTCTTAGTTCCAAGCGTGACTGTTTACGAATTCCTGTTATGCCCTGCGTTCTGTACAAAACCGACAAAAATTGTAACGAACATTCCATTTTGCACTGCAGCATTTTGTTAGAAGCCGCCAACGGTCGGATCAAGAGGATTCGCATTTTCTAGGCATGGCAATGATCGACAGAAAAGACAATAATATCAGTGACAAAGAAATAACCTGTTTGAAAATCCAGACATCCGCGACCGGCGGTAAAATCGCATTTGGCCGCCAGCTGCTCTACTTATCCGAAACGGAAGCCAGCATCCTGTCTTTTCTGGTTATCCGCCGGGGTCGGCTTCTGGCGGCTGCGCGGCTGGCGCGGCGCGTTTACGGTCACGCGCAATCTCGTGATCCGGTGTGGCAGCTTGCACAGGACGTTGACCATTTACGCGAGAGGCTGAAGTCACTGCTGGGACGGGATCTGGTCCTGCATGATCCAGCTGGGGGTTACGGGCTCGACGCTGCATTCACGATCGAAATTGAAGGGCCTCGGGTCGAGGATTCTACGGAGTCTTGACCTCCGCCGGCCAGCGCATGATTCTGCCAAAATCAGGATCGCCTGTCGCCTGCCGGGGGAACTATGGCCCAGACTGTTCCGGATCTCCTTTACGTCCTTCGGACCAGCGACGTTTTTCGACAACTGACAGCGGCGGCGCGGCAGGAACTCGCCGCCATGGGCCGCGTCGAACAATACCGCGAAAGCACATTGCTGGCGCCGCAGGGCGCAACCCCGGACTATATTCGGTATGTGGTCGCCGGCAGCGTCAACCTCACTTACACGACGCCGGACGGGAAAATCGCCGCCTTGCCGATCTTTCGCGGCAATTGGGCGACCTGGCTGGGATGCATCGTTCCTTCGCCGATCGATTACGCCATCTGGACTTCAAAATCCGCGACTCTTGTGGCGTTTCCGGCGGCTGCCGTAAGGCGCCACGTTGTGGCCAGCCCGGAAGCGCTTGTGAATGTGATCGGCAGCATCGGGCGGACGATGCGCTTCCTTGTCGTCTGGGCGCTGCAAACTTCCGTCCTGACGCCTGACAAAAGGCTCGCGAGCTTTCTGCTTCTGGCGACCGAAATGGCGTCTTCGGAAGCCTTCAAAGTGGCGCAGATCAGGATTTCACAGGAGCAGTTCGGGCACCTGGGTCTTGGCACCCGCCAGAGAGTCGGCCGCCTGTTGAGGGATCTGGCGGCGCGCGGCCTCGTGGAGATGAAGTACGGTCAGGTGATGATCCCATCTCGGGAGAAGTTGACGGCCTATATCGAAGAACGATCGGAAGGCTTGTGAGCCGTTTGCCGGAAAGGCGGCTCATTTCAGGAATGCGTTTGCCAAGCCCCGAAAGAGCCCCTTTACCGGAACATCCTATAATCGGTCCTGGCTGGAGGGATTTATATGACCATTGCTTCGCTGATGCTTGTTGCCGCCATTGTCATCGTGCTTCTGGCGGGCGTCGCCATTTACAACCGGCTCGTCGCGCTCACGCGCCGGTGCGATCAGGCTGGCTCGGACATCGACGTCCAGTTGCGCCTGCGGCACGATCTCATTCCAAATCTGGTAGAGACCGTGAAGGGCTACGCGACCCACGAACGCGAAACGCTTGAGGCCGTCACCAAGGCCCGCGCTGCAGCTGTTGCGGCGACACCCGGTCCTGAGCAGATGAAGGCCGAGGCGGCCTTCTCCGGCGCCATCGGTCGACTGATGGCGGTGGCCGAAGCCTTTCCGGATTTGAAGGCGTCGGCGAATTTTGCTGCGCTTCAGGGCGAACTTGCCGATGTGGAAAACAAGATTGCGGCGTCGCGGCGTTTTCTCAACAGCGCCATCAATGAATACAACACAGCGCGCGAACAGTTTCCGGCCAATCTCATCGCCGGCAGATTCGGCTTTGCGGCGCGTGAACTTGCAGCGCTTGATCCCGAAGAGCGCGCGCGCCTGACAACGGCTCCTTCCGTTCGTTTTTGATCCGCAGCCATTCGGCGCGAGGCGAGGATGTTGGCAGTCACCGGACTCTACGGTCACATGCGCCGCAATGCACAGAAATCAATTCTGTTGCTGCTGGGTTTCTTTGTGCTCGTGGCCCTTTTCTGGTTGGCGTGGTGCATCATCTTTGCGGCGCTCTTTGATGGCGGCCTCGCCGGCAAGACGAAATCTCCGACGTTGATCGCTATTCTGCAAAGCGGGCTGTCACGCGCTGCAGCGGGTTGGTGGATTGCGCCATTGTTCACCGGCGCATGGTTCGCGATAGCGTGGCGCTTTCACGACAACATTGTCAGCGCCGCAACAGGCGCAAAGCCCGCCACACGCATCGACGAGCCGCGCCTCTACAACCTGGTCGAAAATCTGGCGATCAGCATCGGCATGCCGACGCCGCGCATCGAGATCATGCCTGCTGATGGGCTGAACGCATACGCGGCCGGGCTGGGGCCGCAAAGCGCTGTCATCGGCGTGACGCGAGGACTGCTCGACAAGCTGAACGATTCCGAACTCGAAGCAGTGCTGGCCCATGAAATGACGCATATCCGCAATTCAGATGTTCGTCTGATGGCGGTCGCAACGATCTTTGCGGGCGGCCTGACGATTCTCGGCCGCACATTTTTGCGCCTGCGGGCGGTCTCGCCCGACGCAACCGGCTACGGTCTCGGGCAATTCGGTTCGCGGAGTTCGAAGAGCCGCGAATCCGGCCCGAAAGGCGCAGCGATCATTGCAATCGTCATCGCCATTGCGTTGCTGGCGCTCACCCATGTGCTGTCGCTTCTGATCAAGTTTGCGATCTCCCGTTCGCGCGAATTCATGGCGGACGCCGGAGCGGTGGAGCTCACCCACAATCCCGACGCGATGATTTCGGCATTGCTGACGATTTCGCAGAACGACAGTTTGCCGAATGTGGACAAGGGCGTCATGGCAATGATGATTTCCGCCGAGGCCGCCGGCGCTTTCGCCACGCACCCGCCGATCACGGAGCGCATCCGAGCGCTGCAGACATATGCTGACGGGCGCCTGCCGCCCGAAGCGCAGCCGGCCCTCGCCCGTACCGACGACGTCGCAGACGGGACTGGTACGGAGGAATTGTCCGGCGTCGCCGCGCCGCAGACTGCTTTCGGCGTCCGATCAGTCGGCTCCAGCCATTCGTAAGCTGTCGCCATTCAGCTTGGCCCGCGCAGGCCTCCCATGCGATAAAGCCTCATGGCCAGCTTGATTCCTTCCGCAGATCCGGGTTTCGGCGTTTACGTTCATTGGCCGTTTTGCCTGTCGAAATGCCCCTATTGCGACTTTAACTCCCACGTCCGGCAGTCGCCGATCGATGAGGAGCGCTATCTGGCGGCTTTCCGCAGCGAAATCGCCCATCGGGCCGCATTGACGCCGGGCCGGACAGTCGATTCGATTTTCTTTGGCGGCGGTACGCCTTCGCTTATGAAGCCCGCAACGGTCGCGGGCCTTCTGGAGGCTATCGGTTCAGCCTGGAACGTGTCTCCAACCGTCGAAATCACACTGGAGGCCAATCCCACCTCGGTCGAGGCCGAGCGCTTTCGCGGTTATCGGGCGGCGGGCGTCAATCGGGTTTCGATGGGCATTCAGGCACTGAACGATCCCGACCTGAAAATGCTGGGCCGTCTGCACAGCGTCGAGGAAGCCATGAAGGCGCTGGCCGTCGCCTCGTCGACGTTCGACCGCTACACTTTCGATCTGATCTATGCGCGTCCCGGTCAGTCTGTGGCGTCCTGGAAGGCAGAACTCGAAGAAGGCATTCGCCGCGCCGGCGAGCATCTGTCGCTCTATCAGCTCACCATTGAGCCCGACACAATGTTCGAAAAGCTGTTCGAGGCCGGCAAGCTCGTCATGCCGGACAGCGATCTGGCGCGGGATCTCTGGGACGTGACACAGGAAGCGACCTCAAAGGCCGGCATGCCCGCCTATGAAGTTTCAAACCACGCGAGACCTGGCGCCGAGAGCCGCCACAATCTCATCTACTGGCGCTACGGCGAGTACGCCGGCGTCGGCCCCGGCGCGCACGGGCGTCTGCTGACCAATCGCGGCCGCATCGCGCAGGCTACCGAGCGTCATCCGGAAATGTGGCTGACGGTGGTTGAGACCGAAGGGCATGGCCTCGTGGAACACAGCGCCTTGTCGGAAAGCGAGCAGGGCGACGAGTTTCTGCTGATGGGCCTGCGGCTCGCGGAGGGGATCGACCCCGCACGTTTCGAAGCAATCGCCGGTCGCTCTCTGGAAGAGGGCCGGATCGTATCGCTGATCAGCGACGGCATGGTCGAACGCACAGCCGGGGGCCGGCTGCGCGTGACGCAGGAAGGCTTCCCGGTGCTGGACGCTGTGGTGGCCGATCTGGCGGCCTAGCCGGCGCCGCCGCCAAAACTCCTGGGAGCCGGACTCACAACAGTCGTCGTGCCGTTGTTGATCTGCAGTATTGAGAGCCCGCGGTCGTTCTGGCCGTCGGCCCGGAAGCGGAACACGCCGTCTGCGCCGTTGAAGCCGGACGAATTGGTCAGCACGCCTTCAGAGAAGCGCTGGGTGCCCTGCGTGCGGGCCAGCGCCGCCGCCAGCGAAACGGCGTCGTAGGCCAGCGTCGCGATGCGCGTCGGGTCGGAGTTGAACTTGGCCCGGTAGCGTTGCGCGAAGGCATTGAAGCCGCCGTTTTCGGGGGCCGAGAACCACGCGCCCTGCAGGCCGGCGAGCCTAAGCACACGTGCATCGTTCCACAGTCCGGTTCCGAGAATCTGGACTTTCTTGGTGTCGATATTGGCGGTTTTCAGCTGCGCCGCGACGGTCGTCATGGCGTCTGCCTGTTCGGGGATGAACAGGGCGTCGATCTGGCTCTGGATTCCCGCGATGCGCCCGATGGCGGCTGCGGCGTTGCCGGGCGCATAGCGCTCGATAGCCTGCACGCGACCGCCGCGCCGCGCCACGGCTTCCTGGAATTCAGCCAGCGCCACATTGCCGTAGTCGTTTTCCGGCACCAGCGCCGCGAAGGATTTCTTGCCCTTCGAGGCGGCGAAATCCACGATGCGGCTCACGTAGCTTTCGACCAGAAACGACAGCAAATAGATGCCGCGCGAGGCGACGCTGGTGTCGGTCGAGAATGCGATCACGGGCTTGTTCGCGCCGCGGCCGAGACGACCGGCTTCGCGCACGTTGTTGGCGTAAAGAGGTCCGAGAATGAGATCGGCGCCTTCGCCAAGCGCTGCCTGTGTGGCGGTGCGCGCGCCATCTGGAGTCGATTGATCGTCCTTGATCAAAATCGTCACATCCGCACTACCGGCTTCGCTGAGGGCGAGTTCGGCTGCGTTGCGCAGGGAGACGCCGACTACACTGGGGCCGGAGCCCTGCGTCAGTGGCAGAATGAGGCCGATCCGCACC
>CANJWR010000194.1 GCA_947478455.1 Beijerinckiaceae bacterium
CGCCGGGGCCGATGCTCGAGCCGCTGATCGGCGCGCGCAAGATGAACTATCGGATCGTCGACTTCCCGGCCATCGGCGCGGTGTCGAAGGAATCCTCGCTCTGCGCCGCATGGCATACGTCGAAGTTCACTACGCTCGATGATGCGCGCAAGACCGAGATGATGGTGTCCGGCACAGGCGCCGGCTCATCGACCGACATCTATCCGGTCGTGATGAACGAGGTTCTCGGCACGAAATTCAAGGTCATTACCGGCTTTCAGGGCAGCCAGGAATCCTCTCTCGCCATCGAGCGCGGCGAGGTGGATGGACGCTGCGGCTGGGGCTGGACGAGCATCAAGAGCACCAGCCTCGACTGGATTCGCGACAAGAAACTCCGGTTCCTGATGCAGTTCGGACTCACGAAGAATCCCGAACTGCCGGATGTGCCGCTCGCCATCGATCTTGCCGCCAAGCAAGAAGACAAGCAGATATTGCGCGTCCTCTTCGTGCCGCTGATGCTCAACAAGCCGCTCTTCACCGCCCCGCGCACGCCCCCCGAGCGCGTCGCCGAATTGCGGACTTCCTTCGCCCGCATGATGGCGGATCAGCCCTTTCGCGACGAAGTTCTGAAGATCAGCGGCGAAGAGCCTAACGAGACGGGCGGCGAGGATGCGCAGCGCCTTCTCGATGAGGTCTATCGCACGCCCGAACCTGTCGTGGCGCGCCTCAAGAAAATTCTGAATCCCTGAGGCGCTGACGCGCCTGCATATTGGACTGAAGGAGTATCGCACGTGATTCCCGCGATCCGGATTGGACATCTGACACTCGAAACGCCGGACATGGAACGGCAGATCGAATATTACACGACGATCATCGGCCTCATTGTGGCCGAGCGAACGCCCGGCAAGGCGTATTTGACCACGCGCGCGGGTCAGCTCGCGCTGGAGCTGAACGAGGGCGCCCATGCCGGCTGCTCGCGCATTTCGCTGGAAGTGAGTCCGGATCTCTCCGGCGCGGACATCGTCAAGGGCCTCGGCAACGAAGGCATTGCGGCGAGCCGCGCGTCAGAGCCCTTCCCGGGCGTGCGGGAAGCGGTGACATTCTCCGACAACAAAGGCACGTCGATCGACATCTTCACCGGCGGCGGGTTCATCGCCGCGAACCAGCAGTCGATCGGTGTTGGGCCGATAAAGCTGGGGCATGTGGCCTTCGCGGTCACGAGCCCGCAGGAGACCGCCACCTTCTTCACCCGCTCGCTCGGCTTTCGGGTTTCCGACTGGATCGGCGACTTTTTCGTCTTCCAGCGCTGCAATCCCGACCATCACACCCTGAACTTCATCAAGGGCGAGCGGGCCGAACTCGCGCATTTCGCGTTCGAGCTGAGGGATTTCTCGCATCTGCAGACCGCCTGCGACATCCTCGGGTCACGTCAAATCCAGCTCACGCGTGGTCCGCTGCGGCACGGGCCGGGACATAACGTGGCCATCTATCACAAGACGCCGGATGGGCTTATCCTGGAGCTCTTCTGCGAGATGGACCGCATGTCGAGCGAGGAGCTTGGCTTCTTCGATCCCAAGCCGTGGCATCGCGACTTCCCGCAGCGGCCGAAGATCTGGACGCGCGAGAACAATGGTTCGACGATCTGGGGCATTCGGATTTGAGAAGGCGACCGGGAGAATCATAGTGGCCGCATCGCCCATCCAGTTTCCGCAGAAGACGAACGCGGCGCCCGCGCGCGGCGCTGACACGCCCCTGTCGGAGCGGGCCTATCAGCAGTTACGGCATGATCTTCTCGCCGGCCGCATCGAGCCGGGGTCGAAGCTGAAACTGGAGACGCTGCAGAAGAGCTACGGCTTCTCCAACACGCCGCTACGGGAGGCCCTGAGCCGGCTCGCCGCCGAAAAGTTGGCGATCGCCGACGAACGGCGGGGCTTTCGCGCGAGCCCCGTCAGCGCGCCCGACCTCATCGACATCACACAATTGCGGGTGACGGTCGAATGCGGCGCTTTCGCCGACGCCATCCGCCATGGCGACGATGGGTGGGAAGCCGGCATCGTGGCGGCGCTGCATCGTTTCGAGATCGTGCAGGCGCGCCTTCCGCGCTCGGGACAGCAGAAGAGCGATGAATGGATGCTCCGCCACAAGGAGTTCCACATGAGCCTTCTGGCGGCCTGCCGCTCGAAGCGCATGCTGGCCATCGCCGCGGAGGCTTTCGATCAGGCGGGGCGCTACAGGCTAATCTCCTCCCTGCATCGCTACCGTCCGCGCGACGCCCATGACGAGCACCAGCAGCTCGTCAAGCTCGCGCTGGCGCGGAAGGCGGACGCCGCTGCGGAGCTGATGCGGGTTCATATCTCAAAAACGGCCGACAGCGTCCTCACGGCGCTCAAAAGCATGTCGACCATCGTCGAATAAGCGCGCCGGCTGCGGCCTTGCGCTTGCGCCGACGCCAGGGGAGGAGCAGATGAATCAACGGCCATTCGGCGTCGCCATATGCATCACTGTAGCGATGCTGGCGCGTCCTGCACCGGCGCAGCCCGCTGCCGATCTGACGACCTACAAGGGCGCCGACCGGCAGGAGCGAATCCTCGCGGGCGCGCGCAAGGAGGGCAAGCTCGTCCTCTACTCGGCCATGCTCGCCAATCAGGCGCTGCGGCCGCTCACAGCGGCCTTTCAGCAGAAGTATCCTTTCGTGGCGATGAGCTACTGGCGCGCGGATTCCGACGACCTGATCACCAAGTTCACCGCGGAAGCCAGGGCGGATCGCATCGTCGGCGATGTGCTGGAGGGCGCGGGCGTCGGCGAGCTCTCCATTCAGGGCGGCTATGCGCAAGCGATGTGGTCGCCCGAGTTCGAGGCCATCCCCGAACAGCGGCGCGACCCGAACAACCTCTGGGCGCCGACGCGCATGAACTATTTCGGCGTGGCCCACAACACGAAGCTGGCGCCTGCCGATGGAGCGCCAAAGACATACGAAGACCTGCTCGATCCGAAATGGAAGGGCAAGATGGCCTGGACGGTCGGCAATTCCAATGCGGCGCCGTTGTTCATCACCAATCTGCGCGTCGCCTGGGGCGAAGAGAAGGCGCTGGACTATTTCAGAAAGCTAACGCGGCAGGACATCATCAACTACGGGGCCGGCAGCGCGCGCTCGCTGGTCGATCGCGTCATTGCGGGCGAGTATGCGATCGCGCTGCAAATCTATGCGCACCATCCGTTGATCAGCGCCCAGAAAGGCGCGCCCGTCGGCCTGCGCATGCTGGCGCCCACAGCGAGCACGGCGGGCTCGATCGTCATCCCGAAAGGCAGCAAGAATCCCCATGCGGCGCTGCTGTTTCTTGACTTCCTGCTCTCGCGCGAAGGGCAGCAGGTCCTCTCGAGCGCCGAATATCTGCCGGTGCGGCCGGACGTCGATCCCATCGACTACATTGCGCCGGTGGTTCCCGCAAAGGCCGGCGTGCCCGAAAACACGATCGATGAGCGAAAACTCATCGTGATGACGCCGGCGTCCGAGAAGATCATCGAAGACCTTTTCCGCAAATAATGAATGCTGATCGCCGGCAACAATCGCTGCTGGTGACATGACCTAGGGAGAGAAAACATCGTGCTGAACCATCGCCAGCGAGCCCTGTCCCGGGCCCTGCCCCGCCTCGCAGCGGCCGCATGCGCCGTGGCTCTCTGGCCAGCCGGCGCGCATGCGAGCCAAGTTGGCGATTTCTATCGCAACAAGACGATCACGTTTCTGATCGGTTCGGACCCCGGCGGCGCGTTCGACACATATGGGCGTCTGCTGGCCGAGCACATGCCAAAATACATCGAAACCAACCCGAAGATCATCGTGAGATACACCGGCGGACAATCCGGCGGACTGCAGCTCGCCGAGCAGATGCACAATACCGTCGCGCGCGACGGACTCACGATGGCGATGACGACGCAGTCCGTCGTCAATCATCAGGTGCTGCGGCCCGCTTTCGCGAAATATGACGCCCGGCAATGGTTCTGGCTCGGCAATATGGCGCCGCAGCGAAGCGTGCTGGCGATCTGGCATACCGCTCAGGCGCAGAGCCTTGAGGAGGCGGTGCGCAAGGAAGTCGTGATCGGCGCGACGGCGCAAAGTTCGCCGACCTATATGATCCCGGACGTCGCCAGCAAATTCCTCGGCGCCAAGTTCAAGATCGTCACCGGCTACAAGAATGTCGTCGACATGAAAGATGGGTCCGCGGCGAGCATCGGCCGGCTGGAAATGTCACGGGATAGGGCCGCGCTCCACTAAATCGCACTATTTTACTGAGCCGGCCGCCGCGTCTCCCGGAACGCGACGCCAAGCGGCGCGGCTGCGACGCGCGAGGAGACTGAGGCTCGGCTCACTGAGGCCTATACGGCTTTCCTCGATAAATTTGGCCTGCACGAAGGCGCTGAAGGCCCGCCGCGCGCCGGATCGCTCACGCTGCGCCACGCCAGCCCGGACGAGCCAGCGCACCGCCTGCCGCACGACTACAGCATCATGCACAGCGGCGAAGTCCTCGCTACGATCCGCACGCCTGCGCGGCTGTCCCAAGTGGGCGCTGCCGCCGTGCCTCATCCGCTCCAAAATTTAGCTGGACTGCAAGCACGAATTTGGAGATCCTCCGCCTAAGCCTGATGACCGGGCTTGGGGGGATAAAAACATAGCCCAACTCAGCGACGAGGATCTTGCGAAAATTCTGGGCGCCGATTTTAGACAAAAGTTAGCGCAGGCCGAGGCCGAGGGCGGCAAAAAGGAAGGCTATAATGACAAGGAAGCGGCCGTCGAAAAGATGGACAGTCGGATCACGCTCGGCGCATACACAGCCGTGCTGGGCATTCTAATGATCTGGGCCGGCATTAAGACGGCGACTGGCGGCGGATGGTATTTTCAGGTGGGCATGGGCGTTGCGCTGTTAATCGTCGGAGTGGGTTCGTTCTTTTATTACCGCCACGCAGTCGCTGCCGCTCGGATAGAATTGGCGGGGATGAAGCACTGATAAGTCGCTGCACGATACGACAGGAGGGCAAGACGCCTTCTGCTAGGCAGGTCCCGTGCCCACAGAACTTCCGGAGCAGAAGGACAGGCCTGGCGACGAGCGAGGCCACGCGTCATTATGGCTCCCCTTGGGCTATTTCTTCATAGCCTTGCTTACGACGATGGTGCTCTCCCGTCTTGCCGGGCGCTTATGGGATGGCTGAGAGGAAACGATCGGCGGCGTGAGGTTTCAACCGGCAAGGTGCGCCACCAGCTCTCGTCGCCTTGTCGGCCGTGCTCACCATCGACAGTCCAGCGGAGCAACCATTCCCGGTCTGTATCCTCGTCGTGGCTTTTCCTGAACTCAACCGGCCGCTCGGGGCTCCCCGATCCACCCGCCGTAATGCAAAGGCGGTTTGACGCGCCCGCGCCGGGCAAGCCAATGCAGAACGGTTGCCCTCGCTGCCCAGGTTTTCCCTGTGCGAGAGCAGAACGTATTTCTGTCCCTTGATGAACCTGCGCTGGTCCCCAGTGACCCTCGCGTATTCCGCCTTGCGAACCGTGTCGAGGGCTTCTCCGAGATGCCGCAGGACATGGAACTTGTCGAACAAGATGTCCGCGTTCGGCGCGCTCGCTCGCGTCGAATGGCGAAACGGCTTCCACATGTCCATGACCGCCAGACGTATTTCATTCGCGTTTTCCGCGCCTAAAAAAGCATAAAACATGTCCATGTCCATTTCGCCGCGCCCGTCGCCACCGAACCAGATCGCCCGCTTTTGCTCGAGGTCGCTGACCACGATGCGGTACACATGCCGTTTCCTGATCGAGATTTCGTCAATGCCGATCACGCGTGGCGCTGGATGCCCGGCCCGAGCGATTTGCTCGCGCATGTAAATCATGTCGAGGTTTTTTACCGCGTGCCAGTCAAGATGCATGCGGCGCGCCACGTCCGCGATGGTCATCGCGCGGCATAGGCCGCCAATCTGCATCGCGAACCGCAAGGTGTATTTCGCGTTCGCCGACAAGAACGCCAGCTCCTCGTTTCTTACGCCGCAGATCGCACAATCGACACGGCGCTTTTGAAAATCAAGATAGACGTCCCTGTCGCCGCATCCAAGGTCGCGCACCCTGCGCCAGCGAGTGTCGTAAACGCTTCGGCATCGCCGCCCGCATCCGCCGCACAATGTTTTTTTGCGCGCCTGTCCAGCGTCAACACAAAAGCCGGATGCGCGAGTTCGTCGTAGCTATCGATCGCCGCGCGCACGCGAAAGCCACTCACCACGTAGGCATCGCGCAGGGTTTTGATGGAAGCTTCGTCAGGCTGTTTTTTCATGCATGAAAACGTGACAGTTTTTCAGCGCCCCTAAAACATCAAAATCGGCTTGATTTTATTGGCTCAAGCCGACCGCCTAACGCCGATTCCACCCACTAAAATCTGCGAAGAGCCCAAATTTCAATGCCATGAAATCCACCGCATCTGAGCCCAGCAAGCCAATCCAGATGTCGATCGCGGTAGGGACGCTCATTCCTGAGCGCCCCCCCCCGCACAGAGCTGTATGGGCGGAATTCCCGCATACGGCTTGTCCCTGTTGAAAATTAAATCCGACCATACCGATGATGTAAACCGCCGAGAAGTGGCGTTGAGGAAATCACGCCCGTCGACTGAACAGCGCGCGAAATCGGAGCATCCTTGTTCAAGGCAAGGTGAGTCCGCGCAAGATTGTAATATTGGGCGTAAGAAAGCAGGACGTGGCGCAAGTGTCGTTCGCCAAAGACGATCACGTGGTCAAGACACTCTCGTCGGATTGAGCCGATGAGACGTTCTGTGTGCCCGTTCTGCCAGGGAGATCGCAGCGACGTTGGCCTATCCCGGATGCCCATCGCGCGGACGCGTCGCTTGAATATCTCGCCGTAGACGCTGTCGCGGTCGCGGATCAGATACTTCGGCGCAGGCTCCCATCCGACAGCGTCGGTCAACTGTCGCGCCAGCCATTCAGCGGTTGGATGCGCGGTCACGCCCAGGCTCACAATCTGTCGCCTGCCATGTCGCAAAATCAGCAAGCCATAGAGAACCCGGAACGAAAACGTCGGCACGACAAAAAGGGGCTCGTCGCTGTTTCATGTGGGTAGCGTGTCCAGCACCCCTCCGGCGATGAGGTAGACCATCAACTTGAGGTTGCGCTTGCTGCGATAGCCTTTTGCCTTGCGTTTGGCGGCCTGGACGTTTCCGTTGATGGCCTCCAGAAGTCCG
>CANJWR010000195.1 GCA_947478455.1 Beijerinckiaceae bacterium
TCGGCCGCGCTTGAACAAAGATCGTAAAACGTGAACGACCAAAGGGCATCCATGAAGCCGTCGCGTCCCAAACCACACATGACCGAGGAAATGAAGCCTTTCTGGGATGCCGTCTCGGAGAAGCGCTTCAAACTCATGCGCTGCCAGAAATGCCAGGAATGGTACTGGCCGGCCGCCTATTGCCGCAAACATGAGAACGAGCCCTTCTTTGGCAACATGCGTTGGGAGGAGGCTTCGGGCAAAGGTAAGGTGTTCGCCTTCAACATTCATCGCCGCGCTTTCAATCCGGCTTTTGATACACCTTACGTTTATGCGCTCATCGAACTCGACGAAGGCCCGATGTTTGGAGCCAATATCGTCAACGTTCCTGTAGAAGACGTGTCGATCAACATGCCGGTCGAGGTGACGTTCGAGACCTACGACGACATCATCCTGCCGCAGTTCGCTCCCGCCGTACCGCGGAAAACCGGATAGGAAACAACCACGTGCAGACGCAGAGATGAATATGAACGTCGAGACCAAGCTGCGGATCGACAATGTCAGCCACGTTTATACGGGCGTTGACGGCGAGTCGCTGCAGGTCCTTCGCGACATCAACTTCGAAATCGCGCGTGGGGAGTTCGTCACGCTCGTAGGTGGCAGCGGCTCGGGCAAGACAACCCTTCTACGCATCGTTGATCATCTGATTGCGCCAAGTTCCGGCGTTGTGCTTGTCGACGGCCAGCCCGTGCAGCGTCCTGGCGGCAAAATCAGTTTTGTGTTCCAGACCGACTGTTTGCTGCCCTGGCGCACTGTGATCGACAATGTCGCCTATGGGCTCGATCTGCGCGGAGTTCCCAAAAAGGAAGGGCGCGATCGGGCGCGAACATATCTCGACCTCGTCGGACTCGCGACTTTCGCGAACTACTATCCGCATCAGCTGTCAGGCGGCATGCGCCAGCGAGTCAATTTGGCGCGCGCGCTCGCAGTTGAACCGGATGTTCTACTGATGGACGAGCCTTTCGCGGCTCTCGACGCACAGACGCGTGAACTGATGCAGATGGAGCTGCTGCGCATTTGGCGCGAAACCGGAAAAACGGTTCTATTCGTCACGCATCAGCTTGATGAGGCCGTTTTTCTCGCCGATCGCGTTCTGGCTCTGTCAGCGCGGCCGGGCTCGATCCGTGAAATCGTATCGATCGACCTGCCGCAGCCGCGTGACCTTGACACGAAGCGCAGCCCCGAATTCCAGATGTATGTAAAGAGGTTGTGGAACCTGATCGAAAGTGACGTGCGGCGCGGATTTCAGGATGAGGGCGCGCCGAATAACTAAAGTAAAGTCGAGGAGGGAAACAATGCGCGCCTATCTGAGATGGACTTTTGCGGCGCTTGCCGCCGCCGCGATATCACCTTCGGTCGCTTTGGCCGATGAACCGATAAAGGTTTCAATCGCCGATTCCGAGATCACGGCTTTCTGTCTGAAGATGCGAATGGTGCGTCATCCAGCCTTTCCGCAGATGCGCGAAAAATACAATCTGCAGTTCGAAGAGATCAAACAGACAATGTCCCTGGCGCCGGTATCGGTCTCCAACAAGGACATCGACATCGGCGAATGCACGGGCATTTCGACCATGGTGAATGCCTGGAACAAGGGCGCCAAGAATCTCTTCGTCTGGTCGGTCGGCGCAGAAATCCCCGTCTATCAGCTCGCAGCCAATCCAAAGCTCAAGACGCTTGCAGACTTCAAAGGCGCGAATATAGGCAGCCCCGGCGTCCAGACCGCGAGCAGCGAAGCAGTTGAAATGATTCTCAAGCGCGGCGCGAAGTTGAAGCCGGGCGTCGATTACGAATTCGTTTCAACAGGTGGTGGATCTGCGCGCGCTGCGGCGCTCATCGCCGGAAAGATTGACGCGCTGCCGACGTTTCCGCCATTGAGCTATGATCTTGAAAGGCGCGGCTTCCCGATCGTTGCCGACGAATCTACCTATGTTCCGCAATATGTGTCGGGCGTCGACATCGTCACGCGCGAATGGGCGGAAAAAAACCGCGGCCTCTTTATGCGCCTGATCAAGGCCTCCATCGGAGCAGGCCAATGGCTCAAGGATCCCGCCAACAAGGAGGCGGTGATCGATTGGTTTGCAAAAAACATGAACGTGACCGGCGGCGCAGCGTTGGGGCGCGCCTACGCCGAGAGAACTTACCAGTACTACATCACCGACAAGCGACTTTCATTCAATGGCTACGCGCCTGAAGAAGCTGTACGGGCGAATCTGGATATCCTTAAGGAACGCGGCTACCTGAAGGATTCAGAGGTCCCGCCGCTTGGCCAGTTGTTCGACTTTTCATACCTGAATGAAGCGCTGAAAGAGCTTGGACTGCCAACGGTCCAGGAATACGCCAAAAAGTGAACAGGGCGTCGCCAGACGTTCGCCGGGATACGAGGATCGATGGCCGAAGAGGTCCAACACCGAAAGCTCGGTTCGTTTTTGCGCCCGCGGGCCATCGCACTCGTAGGAGCCAGCGAGCGCTCCTGCATGCCGCGCAAACTCTGGAAATCGGCGCAGGCGAGTGTCGGCCAACTTTTCCGCCATAAAGAACCTCTCGTTGCGCTACGCGATGGCTCAATGGGAGCGCAGCCCTTGGCGCCGCAACCAGTCATTCTAACCAAATCCGCGTCTCGCATTCTGGTGGAGAACGAGGTCTTTCCGCTGATCGCCCCAACTGGGCTTGAGACTCCGCCGTTACTTCTGTCGCGAGCCATGGAGTTATATTCTTCGGAAATTCAATCATCGGAAGTTCCCTTCATCGCCAAGATTGTGTCGGATACGATCGATCGTCTCGTCATTAAAATCCATCGTTTCGGCGCACTTTGCCGAGGTATGGTCTCCGACCTGCTCGTCTTTCGCGCTCCGGATGCGAAAATCGTACTAACCGAAACACGCAGGAGCCAATCTTGAGCGCCGACATATCTGCCAAACAACCTCAGGCTGGCGCGGCGCGCGTGCGCGCCTTCGCAATTTCCATTGTCGCCGTGATTATCATCTGGGAATTGCTCGGGCGCTTCGTTATCAACAACGACCTGATTTTCGCGCCACTGTCGCATATTTTTGCGCGCATGTACGCCATGGCACTCTCGGGCGAGCTATGGAAACACGTCAAAGCAAGCGGCATAGCATTCATAATCGGCTATTCGCTCGCCGCTATTTTTGGCGTTGCTTCCGGTCTGCTAATCGCCTTGCGTCCACGCGTCGGATTTTACGTAGAGCCTTGGCTTATGGCGCTTTACGCAACGCCGATGATTGCGCTAGCGCCTATCTTCGTGGTCCTTCTTGGCATTGGGCTTTCATCCAAGATCGCAATCATTTTCATCGAGGCCTTTTTCCCGATCACAACAAACTCGGCGCTCGGCATCAGATCAACCAGCCGTGACCTGATCGAAGCCTCGCGTTCGTTTGGCGCGACTGAAAGTCAGATTGTCCGCACCGTCCTTCTTCCGAACTCGCTGCCCTATATCGTGGCCGGGATGCGGATCGCCGTCGGGCGCGGGCTTGCGGGCGTCGTCGTTGCGGAAATCTTCGGGTCAATCGCGGGCATCGGCAATATGATCTGGTTCTCGGCCGAATCCTACGACATGCCGAAGCTGTTTTCGGGCGTGTTCATTCTTGCTGGCGCGTCAATTGCCATGATGACGGGGCTGGCGCGCATCGAGCGCGCCGTCGCGCCCTGGCGGAAGTGATCATCTGTTGGGAAACAGCGACAGATTGTCGAGTACGGCACCGGCTGCAATGAATTCATCAGCCTTGTCGCCAAGACCGATCTCCTGAAGGATCGCGCGGCTGTGCGCTGCCGGGGCCGGCGCCGGAGCATCGGCGCGCATCTCAAAACTGTTCGCGATGACGTGCGGCGTTGACTGAAGCATGCGGCCATAGACCGGATGCGTCCATTTGATCGCCATTCCGGTCGCCTCCACCCAGGGCTCGCGGATCATTTCCTTGGGCTTGAGCTCACGTATGGCCGAGACGCCTGACGCGCATAATTGCGCGATGATGACTTCGCAAGTCGACCCCGCAGCTACATCGGAGACCTTCGAAAGCATCTCATGTTGCAGGGGTGTCGCATCAAGCGCTTGCCAGGCCGAGACATAGCCGTCGCTGCAACGCAGCACCCGCGCCTTACCGAGGCGCCTCGGTGCATCAATGCCCGGTTCATAGGTGACGAGTTGCAAAAAGGTTCCGCTGCGGACGAGGCTGCCACGCGCGCGGCTGCCAACGCCTGTGAAATCACGCCGCAGTACGGCGAAAGCGACACCCAGCGCACCCAACATGCCCGTCGCATAATCGTTTACAGGGAATGGAACCTGCTGGGCGACGCCATCCTTAGCGCGCGCCATCTGTTGCCCGCTGCCGGCTTGCGCATTGTGCTCCCATCCCGCGCGCCGCTCCCAAGGCCCCTCGTAATCCAGCGCATTTGTCGATGCATAGATAAGGTCTGGCCGCTCGGCGATGACGGCGTCATACCCGAAGCCAAGCGCCTCGAACTTGCCCGAACGGAAATTCTCGCTCACCACGTCCGCCCGCTCAATAAGGCGTCGCGCAACCTCTTTCGCATCGGCCTTGCGCAAATCGAGCACGATCGAGCGTTTGCCGCGATTGACGTCAAACCACAGGTAGGGACTGATTTCGCGGTTGGGCGCTTCGACCTTCACCACATCAGCGCCGAGATCACCCAGAATGCGTCCAATCGTCGGGCCCGCGATAATGATGCAGAAATCCACAACGCGGATGTCAGCGAGGGGCAGAGGCTTGCCGCCTTTGCCCTTCTGTCGCGCCGGCGCGCGCGGATCCCGGCGCGGACTACCCGTGCGATTGGCCTTCACGCGTGTCGCGGGTCCCGTGCGCCAACCGCCCCTGCCATCCTCAATGAAAATCTTCGCGGCACGCGCATGCTGCTCAGCCATCCACTCGGCATGTGTGCGGGCGATTGTGCCTGAGCCTTTGCGTCGGTCGAGTTCGTCTTCCCATTCCAGCGCGGACTTCGAGGCCCACATCTCCACAAAGCGCTGGCGCCACATTGCCTCCGTCGCTTTGTCTTTCACCCAGCGCAGCCCCTCACCGGCAGCCGCGCCCCATTCGGGATGGCCGCCCACATCGCAGATCGTCTGTGCAAAATGCGGAAATGTGGCGTGCGGCTGCAAGTAGCGGCCGTCGCCGCAGCGATAGATGTCTGCGATGGGTACGCGCGCCGTACCAGGAGGTACATCGCCATACCTCGGATCGTCGACGACCACCGTTGCACGGCCCAACACATTAAGAGCTGCGCCGAAGAGTGAGACTTCTACATATTGCGAGCCCTGAGCGGCAATATGCGGCCTCAGCGCGCAAGCAATCTGAAGCGCGGCGTATGCGCCGCCGAAAAAGCTTGCGACCGGCAAAGGCTCGCGCTTCACCTCGTCTCCGGAATAGCGATTGAACCCGAGCGCGGCCATTACCGGCTCGTCTTCAAGATCCAGCGCCGTGGTCGGACCACCTTCGGGGAAACTTACGAGCGCGCAATAAACGAGGTTCGGATGGGACTTCGACAGAGAATCGAAATCGAGACCCTCGGGCGGCGTAACGCCGCGACCCAGGTCATTGATGATGACATGCGCTTTTGCTGCAGTGGCTGCGTCAAACTTCTCGACTACCGTGGCGCCCTCGTCTGCCAAAATCCGCATCAGATAGATGCCGGCGCGCGACTGCCCCAAACGGGCGACGACAAGCCCCTCCAACACGGGTTTCGAGGGATCGCACGCGGACCACGACGGGTTTGACAAGTGTGAAGCAGTTGCCACCTGGCGCTCTCCCATGAATGTTGGCGCACGCTGCAAATGCCCGACGCGGCCTGCTGCCACTATCGCGGGCAACTGGTTAAGCTAATCCCACCTTCCGCTCGAACTCAACCAGACTGAGATAGCCGATCGTCGAACGCCTGAGGACGGTCTTGGATCAGCTGGCCAGAGCCGGATAGTAGCAGTCTCATAGCATGGGAACAGTTTCTAATCATCGAACGCCACCCATGCTTCCTTCACGGTGCTGTCGCGCGTAAAAAATACGTTGACCCTTGCAGCCGCGCGAAAACCAGTGCCGCATCTTGGCGGGCGCATCGGCGGCGGTCACATCAATCGAAAAACGCCTGCAAATTGCTTCGGATGTCTGGCGACCGCATCCGCCACATAGTCGCAATTGAAACCGTAGGTCGTGGACGAATGGACCATGACCATCTTGTCGATGCCGGCCTCCGTCATCGCCATGATCATTTCCTCGGCGTCGATGGAAGGCGCAGTAGCGCCGATCAGACCCGGTAATTTCACCCTGCCAGCAAACGGAGCGCTCATTCTGGAGGCGAGGACTGCGCATCGGCCAAAACCAGGCCCCCGTCGACAGCGATGACGCCCTTCCCCTTCGACTTCACCAGAATGCGATTGACCTCGGCTTCCTGAACGCACTGCATGTTCAGCAGGACAAGCTGCGGAACCGCTATCAATGCGCGCGCCAGAGCATCAAGATCCCCCAACGGAAATTCACGATAGCCGCGTAGCGGCGCAAAGGCGCGCACTTCTTCGATCATCTCGCGTGCTGTCGGAAGGTCAACCGGCGCCGTTCTGACCGAGACATCGCGATAGATTTCCGCCGACACGCCGCTCACCCCGACAATCGCTACGGGGCCAACGCAGAGGTCCATCCGGTAACTTGAGCGGGCACGGAAACCGCAATCAGGCTTGATGTTAACTATTGGCGCCCAATGAACTAAAATCGAACGGAATCAGCTATTGGGGCAAGGCCACGCCCACATGTCGCCACCAGATCACGCACCGCGGGCCTGAACGTTAGCCCGGCATCATGCGCGGCCGATGCGCAATAACGTCAGCTGTGACTTCATCCGGTGTCCGGCATCCCACATAGCCCATCGTCAAGCGATATTCGTTCTCGATCAGTTTGAGCGCATGCTCCGCCCCCATTTGCCCGGCCGCAGCAACGCCGTAAAGCGTACTTCTGCCAGACATAACGGCCTTGGCGCCGAGTGCCAGAGCTTTAACAATGTCGGCGCCGCGGCGCACGCCGCCGTCAAGCAGAACGGTCGTGCGATGCCCCACGGCTGCAGCTACATCCGGCAGGGCATTTATCGACGCCACAGCAGTATCCATGCACCGTCCGCCATGATTTGAGACCACAATGCCGTCTGCA
>CANJWR010000196.1 GCA_947478455.1 Beijerinckiaceae bacterium
AATCGTGGCGCGGTCGCAAAGGCGCTTCACCTCGTCGAGCTTGTGCGAAATATAAAGCAGCGCGCGGCCTTCGGCTTTCAGGCGATCAAGCGTCACAAAAAGCGTCTCCGCTTCCTGCGGTGTCAGCACAGATGTCGGCTCGTCGAGGATCAGCAGTTTCGGATCCTGCAGAAGACACCGCGCAATCTCGATCCGTTGCCGCTCGCCTGCCGACAGCGTCCACACGCGCCGCTCAGGTTCGAGTACGATACCATAGCGCTGCGCCACTTCCGCGATACGGACCGGTATCGTGTCGAGCTTTTCGGATTTCGGCAATGCCAGTGCGATGTTTTCCGCAACCGTCAGATTGTCGAACAGCGAGAAGTGCTGGAACACCATACCGATTCCGAGCGCCCTGGCCTCTTCCGGGCTCTTCAGCGAAACTTCGCGATCCTGCCAGCGCATCGTGCCGGCGGTCGGCTCGATCAGCCCATAGATCATTTTGACGAGGGTAGATTTTCCTGCGCCATTTTCGCCGAGCAGCGCATGAACTTCGCCAGAATATAAATCGAGATCGATGGAATCATTCGCCGTGAACAAACCAAAACGCTTGGTAACGCCGCGCAAGCTGACGAGCGGCTTCTTTGTCGGCTGACCGTTATCGTCTGGCGTCGTCGTCACGATCTGCAACCACGTTTCTCAATAAGGAATCTTGTCCGGCTTTTTGGACCACTCGTCGAAGACTTTTTCCGCTTCGCTCGTCGGCAGATGAATCGTCGGAATGCTGCGCTGGTCTATAGGCTTTGCGACCTCACGATAGAGAAACTCGTCATCGAACCCGATGCCCGCCGCCTGATCGCGCGTGTTGGCGTAATAGAGCCCGTCGAGCCGCGCCCAATAAACGGCCGCCAGACACATCGGACATGGCTCGCAACTCGAATAGATCGTCGCGCCCTGCAGCGAAAAACCGCCGATAGCCTCGCAGGCCCGTCGGATCGCCACGATTTCGGCATGAGCGGTCGGGTCATTCGTCGTCGTGACCTGATTCCAGCCTTCGCCGATCACCACGCCATCGCGCACCACAACTGCCCCGAAGGGGCCGCCGCGTCCAGCCTGCATGTTTTCACGGGAGAGCCTGACGGCCTCTCCCATGAAATGCGCATGCGACAAGCCGATCGTGCCGTTCGCCACGGGCAGCGAGCTTATTGCGGCACCTTGTCGTCGATGCCCTTCACGTACCAGTTCATCGACAGAACCTGTCCGTCTTCCAGCGCGGCCGCGCCGGGCTTGCACTGATCCTTGCCGGCCTGATCGAGCACCGGGCACTTGAACGGATTGAGCTTTCCGGCGCCGATGGCGGCCGTCGTCTCTTCAGCCAGTTTCTTCACATCGTCCGGCATGTTCTTGAACGGCGCCATCACGACTGCCTTTTGGCCAATGCCGTCCCACGTGTCGGTGGACGTCCACTTGCCTTCCAGAACCGCTTTGGCGCGCGAAATATAATATTCTGACCAATCGTCGACGATGGAGGTGAGCTGCGCCTTCGGGGCGAAACGCTCCATATTGGAGGCCTGACCGAAGCCGAGCTTGCCGGCCTTTTCGGCTTCCTGCAGTGGCGCAGCCGAATCCGTGTGCTGCGAGATAATGTCCGCTCCCTGCGCCAGAAGGGCCTTGGCTGCATCCGCTTCCTTGCCAGGATCAAACCAGGTGTTCGCCCAGACGATCTTCACCTTGATGTTTGGATTGACCGATTGCGCGCCGAGCAGGAACGCATTGATGCCCGACACCACTTCTGGAATCGGGAAGGATGCCACATAACCGATGGTATTCGTCTTGCTCATCTTGCCAGCGATCTGGCCGATCACATAGCGGCCTTCATGGAAGCGCGCCGAATAGGTCGCCACATTCTTGTCCCGCTTGAAGCCGGTCGCATGCTCGAACTTCACATTCGGATAGCGCTTGGCGACTTTCAGCGTCGGGTCCATGAAGCCGAAAGACGTGGTGAAAATCAGCTGATGGCCAGTGCGGGCGAGCTGCTCGATAGAACGCTCGCTGTCGTTCTCCGGCACGTTTTCGAGGAATGTCGTCTCGACCTGATCGCCCAGCGCCTTCTGCATCGCGAGGCGGCCCTGATCGTGCTGGTAGGAATAGCCGAAGTCCCCGACCGGGCCAACGTACACGAAGCCGATCTTGAGTTTGTCGGCCGCATTCGCGGTCGCGCCGAGCGCAACGGAAAGAGCCAAAGCCGAAGCAAATGCAAAAGTCTTGTTCATGTAACTCCCCTGTCCGATTGAAAGTCCGTTCGCCTGCCCTGGCTGGACCTTAAGCAACTAACGTTCCAAAGCGAAGCCAACCCCGCCTCATACTATCGTGATTCAGGCTGCGGCGCGCCCACGCCCACTTCTGTTGGTGCCGTTTTCTGCAGATTCTTCACTATTTCCGACCGCCCCGGAAGCAAAAAACCTGTGGATGAGTTCATTTGCCGTCAGCGCCGCGATCACCGCCGGGCGCTTGTCGCCCACCGTCTTGCCTCCGATGGGGCACACCAAACCACGCAGGCTCTCTTCATCACCACCCCGCGCGCGAAACCACTGCCGGAAGCGCGCCAGTTTGGTCGCCGAGCCGATCATGCCCACATAGGCCGCGTCGGGCGCCCGTAAAGCCCTATCGGTCAGCGCGTAGTCGAGCGCATGGCTGTGCGAGAGGATGACGAAGGCCGAATTTTCCGGAGCGCCATCGATCACCGATTCCGGGTGGTCTGCATGAACGAAGGCAATTCCCTCCGGCAAATCCGGCTTCAGGTCGGTCCGGTCATCGACCAGCGTCACCCTAAACGGCAGCGGAGCCAGCGCGCGAACGAGCGCAAGTCCCGTATGGCCGGCGCCGAACACATAGACATTGGGATCGTGCTCATTGGCCTCGGCTCGCGCAAGTCGACGCACATCGGCCACAGTAGCGCACTTCACGCTCAGCACGACTCGTCCACCGCAGCACTGACCAAGATGCGGGCCGAGAGCGAGATCAATTTCGAAATCATCCCCTCCATTGAGCAAAAGATCTCGCGCGCGATCAATCGAATGAAATTCCAACTGTCCGCCACCAATGGTGCCGACGATGCCAGTTTGCGTGACGACCATCGCTGCGCCTGCCTCGCGCGGCGTCGAACCCTGAGCCTCCACAATTTCTACGAGTGCGCACAGCGCATTGTCATCCAGCAATTGCCCCAAGCGTTGCGCAAGGCCATTCATGGCGACATCCCGGCGGCGCGCGCGCGCATATTTTCGACCGCAAACAAAATGCGCTCCGGCGTTGCCGGCGTATCGAGCCGCGGGCAAAACTTGTGATCCGCAACGCTGGCGACTGCATCGCTCAAAGCATGTAGCACCGACATTGCCAACATAAGAGGCGGCTCGCCCACAGCCTTCGAGCGATGCACGCTGGGTTCGCGGTTTTCCGACCATTCGGCAAAGGCGACATTGAAAATGCGCGGACGATCCGACGCGACCGGAATTTTATAGGTCGAGGGCGCATGGGTGCGTAGCCGTCCCTTGTCATCCCACCACAATTCTTCCGTTGTCAGCCAGCCCTGCCCCTGCACAAAGCCGCCCTCAATCTGGCCGCGATCCAGAGCCGGGTTCAGCGAGCGACCAACATCATGGAGAATGTCGACACGCTCAATGCAATATTCGCCCGTCAGCGTATCGATGGAAACTTCTGACACTGATGCCCCGTAGGCGAAATAATAAAACGGATGGCCGCGCCCAGCTGCGCGATCCCAATGAATTTTCGGAGTCTTGTAAAAACCGGTCGCAGACAATTGCACGCGCGCCATATAGGCGGCCCCGACAAGCTCTGCGAAGGACATCGAATGTTCGCCCGAGCGCACCGCATTGGCGCAAAACTCAATCGTCTCGACCGCGACCTTCCACCGGTCTGCGATGAACGCCGCCAGCCGCGCCTTGATGGTGCAGGCGGCATCAAGCGCCGCCATTCCGTTCAGATCCGTGCCTGCAGAAGCCGCAGTTGCTGACGTGTTCGGCACTTTGCCGGTCGTGGTCGCGGTGATGCGAATGCGGTCGATGTCGATAGCGAATTCCTCCGCAACAATCTGCGATATTTTTTGATGAAGCCCCTGCCCCATCTCGGTCCCGCCGTGATTGAGTTGAACCGATCCGTCGCGATAGACATGAACCAGTGCGCCCGCCTGATTGAACCAGGTGGCCGTAAATGAAATGCCGAATTTGACCGGCGTCAGCGCCAGTCCGCGCTTGATGATCGGGCTTGCCGCGTTGAAGGCCCGAATGGCTTGCCGTCGCGCGCGATAGTCGGACGAGACTTCAAGCTCGTCGACGAGTTCTGCAATAATATTATCGCCAATAGCCTGATGATAGGGCGTGACGTTGCGATCATCCGTGCCGTAAAAATTCAGCTTGCGAATATCGAGCGGGTCACGCCCCGTGGCAAACGCAATCTCCTCGATGACGCGCTCTGCCGCAAGCATTCCCTGCGGGCCACCGAAACCCCGAAATGCCGTATTCGAAACCGTATTGGTGCGCAAAGGTTGCGAGATCGCGCGAGTTGCAGGATAGAAATAGGCATTGTCACAATGGAACAATGCACGATCGGTGACCGGGCCCGAAAGATCGGCCGAAAATCCACACCGCGCCGCCATGAGAAAATCAGCCGCCAGAATGCGGCCGTCCGCGTCAAATCCGACCTTGTAGTCGGCCACGAAATCGTGCCGTTTGCCGGTTGATATCATGTCGTCATCGCGGTCGGGCCTGCACTTGGCGGCGCGGTTGAATTTTTTCGCAGCAAGCGCCGCGACTGCTGCAAAAAGATTGCCTTGCGTTTCCTTGCCGCCGAATGCGCCGCCCATGCGCCGCACTTCCACCGTGACTGAATGCGAAGCCACCCCAAGCACATGCGACACCATATGTTGCACTTCGCTGGGATGCTGTGTGGACGAATAGACCGTCACATCCTCGTCTTCACCCGGAACAGCCAATGCAATCTGGCCTTCCAGATAAAAATGATCCTGGCCGCCGATGATCATCGATCCGTCTATGCGCATCGGCGCCGCAGCGAGAGAGGAAACAACATCGCCGCGCTCGAGTTTCATGCCTTCCAGCACGCATGCGCCTCCGGCTGCGCGTGCGCTCGCAATATCGAGAAGCGCCGGCAAATCTTCGTAATTCACTTGCGCCAACTTCACCGCTCGCCGCGCAGCGTCACGCGTTTCGGCCACTACGGCGAACATCGGCTGGCCATGGAACAGCACCCTGTCCTCGGCAAAAACCGGTTCGTCATGCGAACCTGCAGGACTGACGTCGTTGTTGCCCGGAATGTCGCGCGCAGTCAGAACGCCGACGACTCCGTTCGCGCCTGTAACCTGCGACAGGTCCACAGACAGAATTTTCGCATGGGCCCGTTGGGAAAGGCCCAGACAGATATGCAGAGCATCCGCCGGCTCGGGAATATCGTCGATATAAACGGCCTCGCCGGCCACATGCTTGTGAGCGGATTCATGGGGAGTCGGCTCTCGAACACCGCCCCTGGGCCGATCCTGCGGAAGACCTTCAAGCATCGGCAAGCGTCCTCAATCCGCCGGAAACACGCGTGGCGATATGCGGAGAAAGCGTTTCCAGCGCAAACCTCCGTAAGAGATTTGCCGCAACACTTGTCCGATAGCGCGCGCTGGCCCGCATGTCGGTCAATGGCGTGAAATCCAGTGAGAGCGCCCCCGCCGCCGCGACAGCCGCCTCCATTGACCAGCGGGCGCCTTTTAATGCTGCTTCCGCATTCGCTGCTCTTTTGGGAACTCCCGCCATGCCGCCGAACGCCAGACGCGCATCGGCCACACAGCCGCCGGCATCCAGCAAGATTCGGAAAGCGCCGCAGACGGATGAAATATCCTCGTCGAAACGCTTCGATATCTTCGAAACATGAAGCAGCGCATCGGCCGGCAGTTTCGGCACGATGATCTGCTCGACAAATTCGCCCGGCAATCGATCCTGCTTGCGATAGTCGAGGAAGAATCTTTCGAGCGGAAGCGCGCGCCGCCCGGCCTTGCTGCGCAGCACCAGCGCTGCATCGAGCGCAATCAGTACGGGCGGCAAATCGCCAATCGGTGAACCGTTCGCCAGATTTCCACCGATGGTGCCGGAGTTACGAATTTGTTCGCTGCCAAAACGACGCATGAGTTCGTCGAGATGAGGATGCATTGCCCCAAGCGCCCGGCGCACGCGATTGAGATCAACCATCGCGCCGAATATCAGTGCGTCTTTCGTTTCCGCAACGTGCTTCAGTTCCTTGATCCGGTTCAGATCAACCATGACAGGAAAATGCTCAAGCGCCTTGGTAATCCGCAAGCCAGCATCCGTGGCTCCGGCGACAATCGTGGCTTCAGGATGCACATCAAGAAGATCAGCGAGCGCATCGCAACTTGTAGGCGCATGGCAAGCGCCGGAAGCGTGTTCGATGACAATTGTCTCGTCAGCCCGCAGCGCCAAGAGTCGCCGTGCTGTTTCGGATCGCGAAGTCATATCGACTGCCCCGCGCTCGCCCAGCGTATTCATGGCGGCGTCGATAATCGGCCTGTAGCCCGTGCAGCGGCACAGATTGCCGGCGAGCGCATCCTCTATCTGCAAAACATTTGCCGGGGCTGCTTCGAGATACATGGCGTAAAGCGACATCACGAATCCCGGAGTGCAAAACCCGCATTGCGAGCCGTGCAGGTCCACCATCGCCTGTTGAACCGGATGCAGGGCCCCGTCGGGGCTCTTCAGATGTTCTACGGTCAAAATCTGACAGCCGTCGAGCGACACGAGCGGCCGAATGCAGGCATTGATGGCCTCGTACCGGAGCGTTTCGCCGTCGAGACGCCCGATCACCACGGTGCAGGCGCCGCAGTCGCCCTCGGCGCAGCCTTCTTTCGTGCCGGTTCGGCGCTGATTCAGGCGGAGCCAATCCAGCACAGTGGTTGTCGGTGCGAGCCCCGACGCCACCTGCAAGTCATTGCCCAATAGAAAGGCTCGTCGCTGTTTCATGTGGGTAGCGTGTCCAGCACCCCTCCGGCGATGAGGTAGACCATCAACTTGAGGTTGCGCTTGCTGCGATAGCCTTTTGCCTTGCGTTTGGCGGCCTGGACGTTTCCGTTGATGGCCTCCAGAAGTC
>CANJWR010000197.1 GCA_947478455.1 Beijerinckiaceae bacterium
CAGCATCCAGAACCTGGCGTCGATTGAAAGGCGAAAATCAATTGCCGAAAGTCATCAACGGTGTAAAGTTTAGAGACGGAATCGAAGTCGCGCCAGAGATCAAATTCGCCGCTTGATTCACGCCGTCACCTAAATTCAACCATAGCTCTTGCTGATGCCAGTCGACCGCTATGACGAATGCCATTTTGGGGCGTCAGGGGTCGATAAATATGCCGATGCGCTGGTGGCGATCATGGGGCGTCTGCGCTGACCTTTTTGCTGCTTGCCAGGAACGTCGCGCGTGCGATGTAAAGCGGGATTGTCCGAATGTTCCGCCGGAGATTCTCTTGCCGCCTTTCATCGCTTCGCCACTGTCGCCGATTCTGCTGCTCGTGCTGTCGAACGTCTTCATGACATTCGCTTGGTACGGACATTTGAAATTCAAGGAACAGCCGCTGCTGATCGTCATTCTCGTCAGCTGGGGCATTGCGCTGTTCGAATATTGTCTGGCTGTGCCGGCGAACCGCTGGGGCAGCGGCGTCTATTCCGTGGCGCAGCTCAAGACCATGCAGGAAGTGATCACGCTGTCGGTCTTCGCGGCCTTCTCGGTGTTCTACCTGAAGGAGGAGCTGACCGGGAACCACGCAATCGGATTTGCGCTGATTGCGGCGGGCGCGTTCTTCATATTCAAGGACAAGGTCTAGGTCTTTCCGATTCGGATTTCACATGTCTCCCTTTGCGATTGAAATGCTTGGGTCGGCGGCTGCCTGCATCACGACGCTCTGCTGGGTGCCGCAAGCTCTGCAGATTATCCGCACGCGCGAGACGCGCTCGATTTCCCTGTCGAGCCAAGGCGCTTTCGCGGTCGGGACGGCGCTATGGCTGGTCTATGGAATCATGATCGGCAGCTGGCCGGTGATGGTGGCCAACGGGCTGACGCTGATACTGGTCGGCTCAATCATCGGATTAAAGCTGCGCTTTGGCTGAAAAGAATATGGCCGGGACGAGCCCGGCCATTCTGAAATCTGGCGCGCCGGTTACTTCTGGCGGGCGACGATCAAATCCTTGATGTCGTCATAGACGCCCTTGGGAAGGATATCCTTTTGAAAGAGTTCGTCCTTGCCCTTGTAGGGGCGGCCCTTGATGATCGCATCGGCGCGGACATCGCCGACGCCCTTGAGCTTGGCGATCAGTTCGGCCTTGGGAGCAGAATTAATATCAATTAGCGCTGCCGCCGGGGCTGCAGGCGTTACGGCCGCCGGCGTGGCGGGCTTGGCTGGGGCCTGGGCGTAAGCCGGTGAGGCCAGAGCGGCCAGAAGGCCGAGCGATGCCAGAAATGAAATTCGCATATAAGGTCTCCGGTGAGAATCGGTCACGGCGCCAGCTTCCACCCGAAATGGCGTTTCGCCAAGCCGGCAAGGCAGCTGCTTCAACCAATTGTCAACCATCCCGACATTCGTCCGTCGAGCGCGGGGCGCCTTTCGGCAATCGGAAAAGATTGCGCGCTAGGGTTCAGGTCATCCGGACGACATGCGCCTGGATAGCGGTCCTGAAGGATCGAGAGCAGGGGATTTCGATGGCCGAAGCTCGTCATGCCGAACGCGCACGCGCCTTGCTGGGTGCGCGGATCATAACCAACAACCACCAGTCGACGGTTGAATGTCGGATCAAGAACATTTCAGCGACCGGCGCGAGGCTCGTGACCGGCGACACCATTTCCGTGCCGGAAGCTTTCGAGCTTGAGGTGCCGCAAAAGGGGCGCTCCTACAATGCACGGGTTGTCTGGCGCACCCCGAGCGAGACTGGAATCGAATTCGTTCCCGGGCATCCGGACGACAGGATCGATGACCTGCCGGAAGGTGAAGCAGACGACATTCGCCGGAAGGTGAAGTTGCTCGAAGCCGAAAATGCGGCTTTGAAGAAGAAGATCACCGAGTTGCAATACCGGCTGGAGCGCTGGTCAGAATCGATTTGACCATCGATTGCCTGTAGGGTTCGGGCGAAAGCCCGGAGCCTCCATGTCTGACGCATCGCCAAATAAATTTCGATGGTCGGCGAATATCTCGATGATGTTCGCCGATCTGCCGTTTCTGGAACGTATTGACGCTGCGGCGCGCGCGGGCTTTCCGGCGGTGGAATGCCATTTCCCCTATGATCTCGACTGCAGCGCCATCAGGGAACGCCTGCTGGACGCCGGCCTCGTGATGAACGGACTCAACACGCCTTCTGGCGACGCCGCGCGAGGTGAATTCGGATTTGCGGCCGTGCCGGGGCGCAAGGATGACTTTCGGCGCGGTCTGGACCAGTCACTCGAATGGGCGGTCGCGCTTGGAGCGAAGACCATTCATTGCATGTGCGGCGTTGTAGATGCGTCGCAGCGCCCGCGCGCTGAAGCCGTGTTTTTTGAAAACATGAATTTCGCCAGCGATGTCGCGCGCGGAACCGGAATCGATCTGCTGATCGAGCCGATCAATCAACATGATCGCCCCGGCTGGTTCGTCTCGCGGTCCGACGATGTTGTGGGGCTGCTGAAAAAGCTGGGGCGCGACAACGTCAAGCTTATGTTCGACTTTTATCACATCCAGATTATGGAGGGCGATCTCCTGCGGCGGATGGAGCGGCACTGGCCGCATATCGGACATTTTCAGTTTGCGTCTGTGCCGCGCCGGGCGGAGCCTGACGAGGGCGAGATTAATTATCCGGCGATTTTTGCCGCTATTCCGCAACGCGGCTGGCCCGGCTGGGTGGCGGCCGAATATCGTCCGCGCGGCGCAACGCTTGATGGACTGGGGTGGATGCGCTCAATGCTGCCGGTATGAACAATCCATCGACAGCAGATCGCGCCGCTTTCATACAGCAGAACACGCGACTTCTGGTCGTGCCGCACGCGCCCGAAATCACACTCTATCTGGCGGATGAAGCGACGGCGCTTTGGGAAAAGACCGAGGAAGAATTGGGCGAACTCGGTTTGCCGCCTCCGTTCTGGGCCTTTGCGTGGGCGGGCGGACAGGCGCTGGCGCGTTACATTCTGGACAATCCGGCGATCGTGCGCGGCAGGCGCGTTCTCGATTTCGCATCCGGTTCGGGACTGGTCGGCATTGCGGCGATGAAAGCAGGCGCTGCAAGCGTCGAGGCTTGTGAGATCGACGCCTTTTCGGTAGTGGCAATCGGGCTCAACGCCGCGAATAACGGCGTCGATCTGACGGTCCGGCTCGAAGACATCGTCGGCAAGGACGACGGTTGGGATGTTGTGCTGGCTGGCGATGTTTCCTACCAGAGCGACATGGCGAGCGCAGTGACGGACTGGCTGGAAACGCTGCACGAGCGCGGTGCGCGCGTGCTGATCGGCGATCCGGGCCGTTCTTATCTGGCGCGCGACAGGCTCGTGGCGATTGCCGAATATCAAATCCCCGTGACGCGCGCGCTCGAGGATTCGGAAATCAAGCACACGCAGGTGTGGCGGTTCGGCAAGCTCTCAATTCCTTGAACGTTGCATCGCTTTTATGAAAATTGCTATCCACTTCTATTGCGTGATGCCCGAGCACTGTGGGCAGGAGCCAACAGGTGTCGGAAGCCTGTGAAACCAAGCGGTGCCGGTTGCATGTTTCAGATCACGCCGCCGTCCAGCCGCCATCCATCGAGATGTTTGCGCCGGTGATCTGCGAGGCTGCATCCGAACACAGGAACACCGCCAGCGCCGCCACCTGATCGACGGTCACGAATTGCTTGGTGGGCTGTGCGGCCAACAGGACATCGTTGATGACCTGTTCTTTCGTCAGGTTGCGGGCCTTCATGGTGTCGGGAATCTGTTTCTCGACCAGAGGCGTCCAAACGTAGCCGGGCGAAATGCAGTTGGAGGTGACCCCGAAGGTCGCGAGTTCCAGCGCCACCGTTTTGTTGAGCCCGGCGACGCCATGCTTGGCGGTCACATAGGCCGCCTTGAACGGCGAGGCGACGAGCGAATGGGCCGAGGCGGTGTTGATGATGCGGCCCCATTTGCGGGCCTTCATGCCGGGTGTGGCGGCGCGAATAGCGTGGAAGGCTGACGACATGTTGATGGCGATGATCTGGTCCCACTTCTCAAGCGGGAAATCCTCGATCGGCGACACGAACTGGATGCCGGCGTTGTTGACCAGAATGTCGACGGAGCCGAGACTGGTCTCGGCTTCCTTCACCATGGCGGCGATTTCGGCAGGTTTGCTCATGTCGGCGGCCGAATAGATGGCCCGGACGCCGAAATCCTTCTCGATTCCAGCACGTTCGGCCTCGATGGCGGCGGCGTCGCCGAAGCCGTTGATCATCACATTTGCGCCTTCCTTCGCCAAAGCGCGGGCGATGGCGAGGCCAATGCCGCTGGTGGAACCGGTGACGAGGGCGTTGCGCGACTTCAGGGACATATGAGCCTCCGGGTGAATCTCTCCTTCTTATACCGCAGTGCACAAAAGAATGCGACGGCGACGAAGGTGCGATGGAATCCGGTCGAAATGCCGGAGAATCATCGCTATATCTGGTCCATGTCCCAGCACGGTCACGCCCACAGCCATTCCCATGCTCACCCGGTGGAGCTGACGCCGGGGCGCAAGCGCATTCTGGATGTGCTGGAGGCCGCGCATCAGCCGCTCGGGGCCTATGAGATGATCGATCTCATCGCGACCCGCACCGGAAAAAGGCCTGCGCCGATTTCGATCTATCGCGCGCTGGATTTTCTGGTGGAGAACGGGCTGGTGCATCGACTGGCGTCCCGCAACGCCTTTCTGGCCTGCGGGCATTCGCACAAGGCCAGCGAGGCTGTGGCATTCCTGATCTGTGATACATGCGGGACCGTTGCGGAGACCACATCTGCGCCGATGCGCAACAGCCTCGACGCTGTCGCCGAAGAGGTCGGGTTTTCGCCGCGCAGCCGTGTCATCGAAGTGACCGGAACCTGTGCGACCTGCAGGGCCGCCTGACGGCGATCTGCCTCAAGAACTGGAAGTCTGCATGAACAAGGATCTGCTTTCGCCCGATCTGTTGTCGCCACAGGACGCCGAATTTGCTGCGCCGACGGCCCGGCATCGCACAATTGCAGTGCGGGTGGGAACCGGCAAGGCGGCTGTCGTCATCGGTGGCGACGCCCCTATCGGGGTGCAGTCCATGACCAACACCGATACGGCGGATGTGGAAGCGACCGTCAAACAGGTGGCCGATCTGGCGCGGGCGGGATCGGAGATCGTGCGCATCACGGTGGATCGTGACGAGGCCGCAGCCGCCGTGCCGCATATCAAGGAACGCCTGCTGCGCATGGGAGTCGAGACGCCTATCGTGGGCGACTTCCATTACATCGGCCACAAGCTGCTGGCCGATCATCCGGCCTGTGCGCAGGCGCTCGACAAATATCGCATCAATCCCGGCAATGTGGGCTTCAAGGATAAAAAGGATCGCCAGTTCGCCGCCATCGTCGAGCATGCGATCAGGCACGGCAAAGCGGTGCGGATCGGAGCCAACTGGGGGTCGCTCGATCAGGATTTGTTGACGGTTTTGATGGACAAAAACGCCAGCGCCACAAAGCCCATCGAGGCGCGCGCGGTGACGCGCGAGGCCATGGTGCGCTCGGCGCTGTGGTCGGCGGAGCGGGCCGAGGAAATAGGTCTGCCGCGCGACCGCATCATTCTGTCGGCGAAAGTCTCTGCGGTACAGGATCTGATCGAGGTCTATCGCATGCTGGCACGGCGCTCCGATTATGCGCTGCACCTGGGGCTGACAGAGGCCGGCATGGGCTCGAAGGGCATTGTGGCGTCCTCGGCCGCCATGGGCGTCCTGTTGCAGGAAGGCATCGGCGACACGATCCGCGTGTCGCTGACGCCGGAGCCGGGCGGCGACCGCACACTGGAAGTGAAGGTTGCGCAGGAACTTCTGCAGACGATGGGCTTTCGCACTTTCATCCCGCTGGTGGCGGCGTGCCCGGGCTGCGGGCGTACTACTTCGACGGTGTTTCAGGAACTGGCGCGCGACATTCAGGCCTATATTCGCGACGAAATGCCGGCGTGGAAATCGAAATATCCGGGTGTCGAGGCGCTCAATGTTGCGGTGATGGGCTGCATCGTCAACGGGCCGGGCGAATCCAAACATGCTGACATCGGCATCTCGCTGCCCGGCACCGGCGAAACGCCTGCAGCGCCGGTGTTCATCGACGGCAAGAAGGCGATGACGCTGCGCGGCGCGGGCATTGCGGGCGAGTTCAAGCAACTCGTGCAGGATTATATCGAGCGGCGGTTCGGCTGATTCCTACTGAAGGGTTCTCGCGCAACCATTCTGTCGAAACGTTGGGGCCACTTTTCCTTGCTGTTGTTTGTCCGGCTTGAATTTAAAAACTGTGCGGTCGTCAACCTTATACTGATCAACAATGCGACCGCCTCGAATCGACAACCCCTTCCGATCATCGAAAACTCGGATTATTTCGAATCCTTGTCCCGGATTATGCCAATTTCCCGAATGATAAAATCCCGCTTTATCTTTTTTTAATTTTTTAAACTCGTCTAGCACGCTCAATATGTGACCGCCTTTGGCGACTTTTGGGAGCGACTTTTTCAGTCGAACCCTTTCATTAAACGCAAGCCGAGCGCGATCCAAGTCCGCGTTGGTCACCGGAAATGCGTTGTCCCATTCATTATCAAACCAGCGATCAATTTCGCTCAAAAGCGCTTTTTCCGCGATCCGGACACTAGCTTCTGACCACATGCCCGTCGCCGCACCTTCAAATCCAAGTCCATTGCATGATGCGTTTGCCGAGCCAACTACAGCTTCGGCGTCGAAACGATAGACTTTAGCGTGCAGTCGGTTGCTATGTCGAACTTGAACCCCAAGTTGCATAATTATTGCAATTTCATCCGGGTTGGTGCCTCCCATACCGAGATTACAAATCACTCTTGCTTTGGTGTCCCGGTCAGTAAACCCAATTGCATTAGCCGCGCCCTGGCTCTTCGCTGAATCGTGTGGGTAGAGGTTTCAACCACAAGTTGAATATTTTGGTTTCCGCTGGCTCCGCGTATTTTCTGATGCATGCGTGACACGGATCTTTTTCAGGCGGCGCTCGGGCTTTCCGCGCCTTGGTTTATCAGCCG
>CANJWR010000198.1 GCA_947478455.1 Beijerinckiaceae bacterium
AAACGCGAATGAAATACGTCTGGCGGTCATGGACATGTGGAAGCCGTTTCGCCATTCGACGCGAGCGAGCGCGCCGAACGCGGACATCTTGTTCGACAAGTTCCATGTCCTGCGGCATCTCGGAGAAGCCCTCGACAAGGTTCGCAAGGCGGAATACGCGAGGGTCACTGGCGACCAGCGCAGGTTCATCAAGGGACAGAAATATGTTCTGCTCTCGCACAGGGAAAATCTGGGCAGCGAGGGCAAGCGAAGCCTGAAGATTCTGCTCGCCGCCAACAAGCGGCTGAACACCGCGTACATCCTGCGCGAGTCCTTCGGCCAGCTCTGGACGTACAGATCGGAAGTCTGGGCGCGGAAGTTTTTCGACACCTGGAAAGCGCAGTTGCGCTGGCAGCGTCTCGCGCCCTACGAGAAGTTCGCCGAGATGGTCGAGCGGCACTGGGACGGCATCGCCGCCTATTGCAAACCGGAAAACAAGGTCGCCCTCGGCTTCGTCGAAGGACTCAACAACAAAATCCGCGTCATTCAACGGCGCTCGTACGGCTTGCGCGACGAGGAATATCTCAAGCTGAAAATCCTGACCGCCAACCTGCCGGAACTCTAAAAACCGTCAAAATCACCCACTCAAAAACGCGAAGAGCCGAAATTTGGTATGTGCCGTTGGCCGATCAATCCTGCGCAGAGCCGTGATATTATGAGATATTGCGGTTGCTCTTCGGGTTCGGCGAGCTATTGCCCGAGTCATGCGAAGCTCATCTACCAGCCAAGCAGATCCCGACAGCTCTTGCCCTCGATGAAGTCCCGCCTTGCGCTAACCGGCAAAATTGCGTGAGAGACCCAGCGTAGCCTGCATGGGATCAAATTCAGAGGCGCGAAGTCAATCCGCTCCACGTCTCCAGTGTCATCTCAATCGAAGACCGGCAGTCGGAAGAGGACACATTCCGACTGCTCGACGGCCTTCAGGACTTCTTGCGGCTCATTGCAATCGCAACTGAGCGCGCTGTCAGCCGGAATGGAATGCTGGCTATTACTGAGTTTACCTTTGATGACATACAGCACTTCAATTGCCGATCCAGATCCAAGCCGAAATTCAGCGCCCGGTTCAAGACGAACGAAAGCCGTATGAACGCCCGCTTCAGTGAAAGTTCCAAGCGGCTTGCGTGAAACCCCGGGAGCGTTGGGGTCTGGCGCCCAGCCGAATGCCTCGGGGTTCATGAAAATATGATCGTTATAGCGAGGCGTCGGATAGACCAGCTTCCGGCCTTTCCATTCCTCCCAGACAGCCTCAAAAGCGTCCTGATTGTGCCGCTGCCCGTTGTCGTCGATCCAGGTGAAAGCGCCCTTTGTGAATTTGCCGCGCCTGTTCAGTGCCTCAAAACCCGCGCGGCGTTCGGCAGAACTCATATAGCCGCTGCGGCTCGGGCCGCCGAACTGCAATGTCAGGAGCACGAGGTCTGGTTGGCGCGATTGCGGCCCGTAATGAACCCCTTCAGGAAAATATCCTACCCATCCCTGAGGCAAAATCTTTCCGGGCGCATAATCGAAATCGCCACGCAACGGTAGGCGGAACTGTTCGAAATTATGCCGGTGACGCGGCGCCTCAAAGCCAAGCGGCGCATCGGGGCCATTCACTGAATGAAAAAGCCGATAATTGTTGAGACTGCCTTCGCAACCTTCGAGGAGAACTTTCAGGCCCGCCACGTCCGTCGCTCGAATATTGCCGCCGGTGTAAAGCTGGGCTGAATTGACGTTCCCAATCTGCATTTTCATCCTCCCGGATCTTATCCGCGCCCCATTCGGGCGCGCCGCTTTGATTTTCTACACCGAAGATATCGAGATTCAGAACGATCCGCAACGACCGCACTCTGGATTTTGGTGATCGGGGCATGTATAAAAGAGGCTCAATATACCGGCAATCACGACCGGCAGAGCTCAGCGCTGCTCAAAAAGCGCAAGGGGAGCGTCAGGTTCCTCGAATGATGGGAAGGACGGCGCTTGCCCGACGTGGAGCACTCTTCGGGAACGGTTTTAACGGGGCGGCCGCCTTTTGTTGATTTCAGCCATGTTTCCAAAAATTTTGGCTTCGAACCGAATGTCGTCGAGGCGGTGCGGGACATTAGCCTGACAATTCGGGAAGGCGAATTCATCACACTGGTGGGGCCGTCAGGGTGCGGCAAATCCACGTTGTTGAGCATGCTGGCGGGGATCTATGCGCCCAGCGCCGGACAGATCACGCGGGCCGGGCGGCCGATTGAGCCCTTCAGCGGTCAAGTCGGCTACATGACGCAAAACGATCACCTGCTGCCCTGGCGAACTGTTGCGCAGAATATCGCCGTGCCACTGGAAATCCGGAACCTTTCTTCCCGGGAGGCAAAACTTCGCACGGACGAACTGATGCGGTTCGTGGGGCTCGTCGACTTTGCGAAAAGCTATCCTTCGCAATTGTCTGGCGGAATGCGCAAGCGAACGGTTTTGGCGCGCCTGCTGGCTCAGGATGCTGACACGTTCCTGCTGGACGAGCCCTTCGCGGCGCTTGATGCGCAGTTGCGGCTGCGCCTGCAGATCGAGTTGCGGCGAATCACGCGCGAGCTGAACAAGACAACCCTGTTTGTGACCCATGACCTGGAGGAGGCCATCGCGTTGGGAGACAGGTGCGTGGTTTTCAGTCCCCGACCGGGAACAATCAAGCGAATTATTGAAATCGGTCTGCCGCGAGATCGCGATCTGCTTCGGCTGCGGCACGATCCCGCCTATATCGCGCTCACCACCCAATTGTGGGACGAAATGGCGCCGTTGATCGAGAGCGAGGGAGATCGCTGACATGCGGCTGCTCCTGGCAAGAAGCATCATACTCATCGCATTCTTCGGCCTTTGGGAGTTTGCATCGGGCCGCTGGGTTGCGCCTATCTTCATCAGCCGTCCGACCCTCGTCTTCCAGACGTTTGGCGAGTGGGTCATGGATGGAACTTTGTTTTTTCACGCTGCAATCACCGCTACGGAAGCATTCGTGGGCTTTTTCGTTGGTAGTGTGGCGGGCGTTGTCGCCGGCCTCGTTTTGGGACGTTGCGTGCGCGTCGCCGAAGTTGTGGAGCCGTTCATTCGTGGTTTCTACAGTTTGCCCAAGCTCGCCCTGGCGCCGCTGTTCATTCTGTGGTTCGGCATCGGCATGAACATGAAGGTCGCTTTCACCGCAACGATCGTTTTCTTTCTGGTATTTCTGAATACATACACCGGCGTCCGAAACGTTAGTCGCGAACTGATCACCATCCTCAAACTGATGGGCGCCACTGAACAATATCTGCTGCGGCGTGTGGTGATTCCTTCGGCGATCACGTGGATGTTCGCCGGATTGCGCATTTCAGCCCCATATGCTCTCGTCGGGGCTGTGGTGGCTGAACTCGTCGCCGCCAACCGGGGCCTGGGTTATCTGCTGGCCTCGTCGGCGGGCCAGTTCGACACTGCCGGTGTTTTCGCCGCACTGGTTGGAATTGTGCTGCTGGCGGCGCTTTTGAACTTTGCTGTGGGATTGATCGAGGCCAAATCGATGCCATGGCGCAAAAGCGGTGAAATGTCCGGACTGGCGATTTGAGGATGACAACGAACAAACAGTGGAGGGAAGCCATGTTGCACCGATTGATGGCGTGGGGCGTTGCAGTTGCCCTAGTTTCGCCCTGGACGCCCGCCTGGGCGCAGGAACGCGTCCGTATAGCGTCTTCGACAGATAGTATTTCGTACATTCCCCTTTATGCGGCCCAGATGATGGGACATTTCAAGGAGGCGGGACTTCAGGTTGACGTCGTGCGAGTGGATTCCGGTCCCAAAGCAATGAGCGCCGTGATTGGCGGCGATGTCGAAATTCTTCTGGGTGCCAACACAACCACACTGGCCGCACGGAACGCTGGAGTCGATGTGGTTCTGTTCGCTCCGGTCACCACGCAATACAGCTCCAATATTCTCGTGTCCCGAAAATGGGCTGATGCTCACAAGCTTACCGCCAAGAGCACCTTCGCTGACAAGCTCGCCGCCATGAAAGGTCTGACGCTCGGCATCACCGGACCCGGCAGCGGTACGGATCAGATCGTGCGCTATATGGCGGCCGCAGCAGGCGTCAATCCGGACCGGGACATGACGCTGGTGTCTCTTGGCGGCGATGGAAACACAATGATGGCGGCGCTTTCACAGGGCCGGGTGGACGGCCTCTCCATTTCGGCGCCCACGAGTACGATGGCGATCCATACCTTCAATGGATACATGCTGTTCAATGTGGGTGTCGGGGAAGTCAAAGCCCTCGACGGCTATTTTCAATCCGGTTTCGCGGCGCAACGGGACTGGCTTACCAAGAATCGTGTTGCAGCTGTGAAACTGACCAAGGGCGTGCAGATGGGCATCGATACCCTCCGGGATACGGTCCGAACCGTTAAGGCGCGCGAATTGATCCAGAAGCAATATTATTCCAAGCTCGACCCGGCTGTCTTCGATCAAGCCTGGAACGACCAGATCGCGGCGCTTCCAAAAAGCGTCGAACTTACGCGTAAAATGATCGAGGATATCATCAATTTCGGCAACCAGTTCGCCAAGGGCAAGATGGACCTTGCGATGGCCGAGAGCGCCTACACGAATGACATCGCCGCGCAGGCCTTGAAGGAATTACGGTAGCGGCGGTGCCTTCGGGAGCGGTTTCTGGAATCTCGGGAATGGCGATGCAATGAACGAGCGCTTGCAGGGACAGATTGCTCTCGTCACGGGAGCAAGCGCCGGCATCGGACGCGCCTGTGCGCTGGCGCTGGCTGCCGAAGGAGCCGAAATCATCGCGACGGCGCGCACGCAGGCGGCATTGCAGGATGTTGTTCGGAATATTGAAAACTCCGGCGGCAAGGCGCGATATGTCGCCGGCGATCTAAATGACAATGCATTCCTGGATCGCCTTGGTCGCGAGGCGGGCGCGGTCGATATTCTCGTCAACAACGCAGGAATTTTGACCTATGCGCCATTTATTGACACATCACTCGATGACATCGAGTTGATGGTTCGCACGAATCTGCTGGCGCCGCTGCGGCTCACGCACTGGATCGCAGGAGCGATGGCGAAGCGGGGCTGCGGTCACGTGATCATGATCTCGTCGGGCGCCGCGCGTCGTCCTGTGCCGCTCGGGCTTGTTTATACTGCCACCAAACACGCAATAGCGGGCATGACGCGGGTGCTGCGGATGGAATTGCAGGACTCCGGCCTCAAGGTGACCGAGATCGCGCCAGGCAGCGTTGAGACTGGAATTCGGGATACAAGCACGCATCCGCAATATGTCGCCAAGATGCAGGGCCGATCCTATCAGCTTCTCGCTCCGGAGGATGTTGCGTCGGCGGTTGTTTATGCGGCGACCTTGCCGGAGCACTGCACGACGCATCTGATCGAGGTTAAACCTCGGTTCGGACCCAGCTCCTGATGTTCAGCTGTGTTCATGCATCCGGTTTGATGCGCACAAGTTTCTGAAGGGCCCGAAGCGGCTTGGGCTTTGGCTTGTCCAGAAATAGCGACGGCCAGGCCGTGACCGCAACATCTCCGACGTAAAGATCTCCACGTGAATCAACAGCGATTCCATGCGGAGACAGGAACTGACCGGGACCGATCCCGGCAGCCGGCTCGACCCCGAGCCGCGCCAGCACTTCGCCCGTATGCGACATCACCGTGATGCGCGGACCGAGATTCGGCACGCCGCGATTGGACGGCAGGTATGGTCCAATCTCGCCCAGATAGCAGATCGGACAGCTGCCTTTCGAAATGCACAGCGCACTCGGACGATGAAGATTGTGCCATTGCGCCTGAAAGCGGCCATTCCCGTCAAAGACCTGAACGCGATGGTTCTCGCGATCCGCGACATAGACCCAGCCATCGGCGTCGCAACAAATATTGTGAGGCAGGTTGAACTCGCCGGGCCCTACGCCTGGCTTGCCCCAGGAGAACAAATGGCGTCCATCCGGCGCGAATTTGTGAACCCGCGCATTTCCGTAGCCATCCGATACGTAAATGTCGCCGGTCGGGGACAGCGCTGTCTGAGTGCAGCGGCAAAACGGCTGGCCGCTCATTTTCATGGTTGGCTTGCCGGGAATGCCCAACGTCATCAGAACCTTGCCGTCCAGTGTGCAATGCCGGACCGAGTGATCGCCGTCGTCGGTGCAATAAATCGTATCGTCTGGTCCAATGAAGGCGCCGTGTGGGTTGGTGAAAACGCCTTCTCCCCACGAGCGCAGGAAATTTCCCTCGCGATCAAACACCACCATTGGATGTTGGCCCCGATTGAACACATAGACACTTTCCTTGCTGTCGATTGCAACGCCGCACACATCGCCGAAGTCCCAGCCATCCGGCAATTTGCCCCAACCTTCTTGCGGCCGATATGTGTAGTCGCCAGACCCCAGAATGATGCTCATGGACGGAATTCTCCCTCGATTCAACGCGCAAAAACCATGCGTCTGATGATGTGTTTGGCCCATGATGGCAAAACTGGCGACAAAGGTCATCATTGTTTTTGACCGAGCCGGTTTCGTGCCCTGAGGAACGCAGCTGCTTGGTGCTCAAGGAGGTCCTTATACAGACAGAGTTTCGAGCGGGTTGGGGCGTTCGAGGGATCGAAACCACTGGGGATACTGCGCAATCCGCATCCCTCGCCTGCCTGTCGGAACAACAGCGAGCGCACAACCAGTTGCCTAAGTCCGATGAAGATCGATTATGAGGCCAACGTGCTTGCCGATGGTCTGCGTCGTCGGCAGTAAGGCAGCTTGTCAAAACCCGGAAGTCGGCGCAGATTTGGCCTCAGGCTGGCTTCTTTTGGAGAACGTCTGACTAAGAAAATCGGCTCTTCGCTGAATCGTGTGGGTAGAGGTTTCAACCACAAGTTGAATATTTTGGTTTCCGCTGGCTCCGCGTATTTTCTGATGCATGCGTGACACGGATCTTTTTCAGGCGGCGCTCGGGCTTTCCGCGCCTTGGTTTATCAGCC
>CANJWR010000199.1 GCA_947478455.1 Beijerinckiaceae bacterium
ATACCGAGCGCCTGCTGCATCTCAACGGCTTCAGAACTCATCGGATACGACATACGCGAAAAACCGATCACCGGCTTGCCGATGCGATCCGCCATTTCGCTGACCAGCATCCAGTCCGGCAGCGCAGTCTTTTTCGCCGGCAACTGGCTGGCCCAGGCGAGAATATCCACATCCGGATCGCGACCGACGATTTCGCAAAGATCGGCCGCCGCCTTCATGGTCGACGGAATGCCGACATCGAGTGGATTTTTCGGCTTGATCTCGTCCTGCATGAACGGCCGGATTGCCTCGTTTGTCGCGTCTGAAAACTGCGATAAAACCGAATTCTCGTATTCGACATAATCGTAAAGAAGATCGACCGTGCCGCCCGATGTGGTGACGAAACCGATCTTCGGCCCTTTCGGCCTGGTGCTCGTCTGAAAGGCCAGCGTCGTCTCGACGAGATCATCGAGCGACTTGCAGTTGATGATGCCGTAGCGTTCACACATGGCCTCGTAGCCCGCATAGTCGCCCGCGATAGCGCCGGTATGCGAGGCTGCGGCTGAGGCGGATTTCGCGGTTGCGCCGGTCTTGATCGTCATGATCGGCTTGCCGGCTTCGAGCGCGCGACCGGCCGCGTACATGAATGCATCTGGACGACGAATACCCTCGATGAACAGTACGATCTGCTTCGTGTGCGGATCATCGACGAGGAAGTTCAGATAGTCGGCAAGATCGAGATCCATCTCGTTGCCCGACGAAATGCCATAGGAATAGCGAAGTCCGCGCGCCGCACCGGTGCGCAGGAAGAACTGCAGCGTGCCGCCGGATTGAAAAACGACACCAACTTGCCCAGGCGGCATTTTGGCGATTTCCATATTCGGATAGGCGAACATGCGTTCGCGAAACGAAAAACCGCCCATGCAGTTGGGTCCGGCAAGACGCATGGTGGAGCTTTTCAGGAAGTTCCGCACCCAAGCGCCGCGCGCCAGAGATTCCGGATTTTCGCCGTCGCCGACGCCGCCCGCATAAATCGTCGCTGATTTGAGACCGCGGGCGTCGGCGTCGCTCAATACGGCCTGAACGCCTGCGGCGGGGATGATCACGATGGCATGATCGACCGCCTCAGGCAGATCTCGCAGGGTCGGATAGGTCTTCTCGCCATAAACCTCCGGCTGGCGCGGATTGATGAGATAAACCTTGCCGTCGTAATTCTGCGTGCGCAGCGAGGTGAAAATATCGCGCGGCCAGCGACCCCGTTCGGAGGCGCCGACAATCGCAAGAGATTTCGGACGCAATACGCTCTCGGCGGAACGAAAGACAATCTTCGGGGCGCTCACTGCGATATTTTCCTCTGCTGTTCGTTGGTTCCGGATTTCGGAACGTCTTATGACATTTCGGGCAGGCGCTTCGCCAGAGGCGTCGCGTCGCATGTGCTAGCGAAATACCTCGCGAAAGATCTTATTCCAGTTCTGCATATTGTCCTCGATTTCTTCGGGTGTGAACGCCATGCGCTTGATGGTCACGCCGTCGGGAATGAGGGTCTTGTCCTTCGCAGAGACTTTTGGATTGGCCGGCAGATAGTCGTTGTCGGCAAAAATCTTCTGGCCGGGCTCGGAGATCATGTAATCGAGAAAGAGTTTCGCCGCATTGGGATGTGGCGCGTCTTTCGCGACCGACGCCACATTGAGGGTGACGGTAGCGGGGCTGACGGGCAGCCATTTCACCGGAGCGCCTTGAGCGGCACTGATGACCGCATGATGATTGAAAATCATTAACCCGATGGAATATTCGCCCTGAATGACCTGATCGAGCACCTGCCGCGCCGCAACCGGAATAGCCGCTATGGATTGGCCAGACATTTTACGCAGGAATTCCATACCAGCCTGTTCGCCGCGCGACTTCAGCGTCAGCCCCACAAAGCCCGGACCAGCGGAACTGGAGGTCTGCGATCCCCACACCATCTTGCCCTTCCATTTCGGATCGAGCAGATCGTCCCACGACTTTGGTTCCTGCGCCGTAGGCACGAGATTTGTGTTGACGCCAACAGTGTTGACGAAAAAGTTTGTGGCGACCCAGTAACCTTCGGCGTCGATCAGTTCCTTCGGCCAAATTGCGGTTTCATCCGGTAGCCATTTCATCACAAGATTTTCGCGCTTCAGCGGAGGCGTTGTGCCGGTGCCGTCGAAAACATCCGAAAGACTCTTGCCGGCCTTCGCCTCGTTCAGCACCCGCAACACGACTTCTGAGGAATTGGCGCGGACGTAATTGACCTTGATGCCATAGGCCTTTTCGAAAGCCGCCACCAGCGGGGCGACGATCTGCGGAATCGTCTGCACCGTGTACCAGACGATCTGGCCTTCCTTTTTTGCAGCAGCGATCAATTCCGGCGTTGCGGCGACTGACGGAGCGATTTGCGCCGCAAACCCCAGCGTCAGAGATGCAGCGACCGACTTCATGTTTTTCATCTGCATGGTCTCCTCCCGGTTTCGTTTCTATCGTTTCGGCGGATGCGCCCTGACGACCTCTTCCACGATATCTGCGCCCCAGCCGGGCGCATCGGACAGAACGAAGTCGCCGTTCTCGATCCGGTAGGGATTGGTCAGAAGCTGCGAGCGCCAAGGCACTTCGTCGACATCGCATTCCATGATGCGGAAGTTCGGAATGGCGGCGCAATAATGTGCGCTCATCATCATCGACAACGGGCCATTGTAGCAATGCGAGGCGACGTTGATTTCGTAGGCGTCGCACATTGTGGCCATGCGCATGGCTTCGAGAATGCCGTTATATTGCACGTCTATAATCGCCACATCGGCGCAATAGGCTTCCAGATAGGCCTTCAACGGACGCTTGCCCAGAACGGCTTCGAGCGAGGCGATCGGGGTTGATGTCGACTGACGAATTCCGGCAAGCGCATTCGGGTCAGTTATGTCCATTTCAAGCCACATGAGATCGAATGGCTCGGCGGCTTTCGCGAAACGCCGGAATCCTTCGGGCTTATAGTTGAAATTGAGATCGACCATCAGGTCCACATCAGGACCGGCGCCTTCGCGAAGCGCTTCAAGCTGCGCCACAAAGGCCTTCACCAGATGCTTTTCAACATTAAGCTCGGGATGCCCTGTACCGCGCGTCGAACCCGGCTGGTGCATGCGTCCGCCATTTTCGTCGAACAGAAGCAGGTTCGTCTTGAGCGCCCGGAAGCCGCGCTCCTTTGCTTCGCGCGCTGCCGCCGTGAGGTCTTTCAGCGAGCGGACGGCAGGCGAATTGATCAACTTCCCGTCGAACAGTGCCGCATTGCGGGCGCGCACGACGCCGCAGCGCGACCAGTAAACCGGCATGCGGTCGCGCACCTTGCCGCCGAGCAATTGATAAACCGGTACACCGAGCGATTTTGCCGCAAGGTCGATGCAGGCATTGACGACCGCCGCAATCGCGTGGGCCTGCAGGCCGCCGGAAGTGGACCGGCCCGACGCATTCAAGTCCGCTTCGATGCGGTTGAGATTGCGAGGATCCTTGCCGATCAGGCTTTCGGCGAAACTGTGAACCAGATTGGTGAGGCCGCGACGGCCGCGCGATTCATTGTATTCGGACCAGCCAATGAGACCGCTATCTGTGGTGAGCTTGAGAAACGAATAGACATCCCAGCCCGCATCCACATGCAGTTCTTCACATTTGGCGACTTTCACGTCTGTCTCCTTTGCCCGGTTGCGGGCCATGGCGTTTCGGGAACGGGATCGAGCGGCCCCTTACCGGCGACCCAAGAAAGCACATTGTTGCAGGCGATGCGCTGGCCCGTACGGCGCGCATCGTGGGTGCCGGCGGCCCAGTGGGGCGACAGCGCGACATTGTCGAGTTCGTAAATGGCGGGATCAATCTTAGGTTCGTTCATGAACACGTCGAGACCGGCTGCGAGCAGCTTCTTCGAACGCAGCAGATCTATAAGCGCCGGCTCGTCGACCACGGAGCCACGCGAAATATTAACGAAAACGCCGTTTGGCCCCAACGATTCCAGCGCGGCGCGGCTGGCGATCTTATTCGTTTCAGGCCCGCCGGGCAGCGACATCATCAGCGTGTCGCAATGTTTCGCCATTTCTTCCACGTTCGGATAGTACGGCCAGACAACTCCGTCCTGCTTCGCACGTCCGGTGTAGATCACCTTGACCCCGAAGGCCTCGGCACGGCGCGCGATAGCCTTGCCGATGCGGCCGAGTCCCACAATGCCCATGGTCCGATGGCGAACCGTCGCGGTGAGCGGATAATTGCCGTTCAGCCATTTGCCGGCGCGCATGAAGCGCTCGGCCTGAGGCATCTGCTTCACGGCGTTCAGCAGCAGCGCCATGGCGGTGTCGGCGACTTCCTCGCTCAGGGCCTGCGCCGCATTGGTGACGACGATTCCGTTCTGTCCAGCGTAAACAGCGTCGATCTTGTCGTAGCCTGCGCCGGTGATGGAGATGAGTTCGAGTTTGGGGAAACGCTTCATCAGCGCCGCATCGATCTTGCGCGCCCAGCCGCTGACGACCATCACGCGCACATCGGGAGCGAACCGCTCCAGCGCGGCTTCCTCGTCCTTGTCCTCCCAGAGGCGAAGCAGGCGGCAGGCTGCGTCGAGGTCGTCAATGGCGAATTGCTGCATTTTCGCCGGCATCAGCACATCCACGGACATTCCTTCCCTCTTTGCGACCGCGTCGCTTCGGCTGCATTATGAACGGGCTTTCGGCGTCAGCATATAGTCGAATGTGCGCGCCTTGTATCCCGTCTGCGAATAGGCGAGTGTTCGGCTCCTAAAAGAGCATCACATGCCATCACCGCCACCTCATTCCAGCGCCATAAGCCTGAAGAACGTCGATGTGACCTTCGGCTCCGGCCACGGCGCTTATCGGGCCGTCGAGGCGGCGACCCTTGATGTGGCGGCGGGCGAGTTCGTCGCCATCGTAGGTCCGACCGGTTGTGGAAAATCGACGCTTCTCAACGTGGTGGCGGGGCTTCTGACGCCCTCGGCAGGTTCGGCGAGCGTCGGCGGCCGCAAGGTTGCGGGCATTGTGGGCGACGCCGGCTATCTGTTTCAAGCGGACGCCCTGATGCCGTGGAAAACCGCTCTCGACAATGTGGCGGTGGCGCTTGAGGTGGCGGGCGAACCGCGCCCGGCGGCGCGGGAAAAGGCGCGGGGCTGGCTGGCGCGGGTCGGCCTGTCGCGTTTTGCGGATCGCTATCCCCACCAGCTTTCGGGTGGGCAAAAGAAGCGGGTCGCCCTGGCACAGACCCTCGTGCGCGACCCTGCCATTCTGCTTATGGACGAGCCGTTTGGCCCGCTCGACGCCCAAACGCGGGCGCTGATGGGCGACCTGCTTCTGTCGCTTTGGTCCTCCGACCGTAAGGCGGTAATGTTCGTCACCCACGATCTCGAAGAGGCCGTCGCGCTGGCGGATCGCGTTGTGGTCATGTCGGCTGGCCCGTCGGCGCGGATCATAGCAGATCACCGGGTCGATCTGCCCCGTCCGCGTGAGACACACGACATCCGGCTCGATCCGCGATTCCACGAAATCCAGCGGGCGATCTGGTCTGTGCTCAAGAGCGAGGTCATGAAGGCCTATTCGGACGAATTGCCGATGGAGCCCGCCCGATGAAACGCGGCACGCTCCTCGCGCTCCAGATCGGCGTCGCTATTGCAATACTTGCGCTCTGGTACGTTCTAACGACCTGGCCGATCCTCGGCGAGGTCAAGCAGATCCGGTTCTTCTTCTCGACGCCCTATGATGTCTGGCAGCGGATCTGGAAGATGTTCGCCACCGGCGTCATCTGGAAACATCTCTGGATCACCCTCACCGAGACCATTCTGGCCTTTCTGATCGGCTCGATTTCAGGCGTGCTGATCGGCTTCTGGCTGGCGCGTCAGCCGCGCGTGGCGGCTGTGTTCGACCCCTATATCAAGATGGCGAACGCCCTGCCCCGCGTGGTGCTGGCGCCGATCTTCATGCTCTGGTTCGGGCTCGGCATCTGGTCGAAGGTGGCGCTGGGCGTGACGCTGGTGTTCTTCATCGTGTTCTTCAACGTCTATCAGGGCGTGAAGGAAGTGAGTCCTGTAGTGCTCGCCAATGCGCGGATGCTGGGCATGAACGAGCGGCAATTGTTCCGCCATGTTTACTGGCCGTCCGCCCTGTCGTGGATGTTCTCGTCACTGCACACGTCCATCGGCTTCGCGCTGGTGGGCGCGGTTGTGGGGGAATATCTCGGCTCCGCTGCGGGGCTTGGATATCTTATCCACGAGGCCGAAAGCGTGTTCGATGTGGCCGGTGTGTTCGGCGGGATGATTGTGCTGTCGGTGTTCGTGATTTCCATCGACTGGCTGGTGACGCTGGTCGAAAACCGTCTTCTCTCGTGGCGTCCGCCCGTTCAGGGACAGGGATGACGCTGCTTCGCCAAAGAAGTCTCGAAGGAGGAAAATCGATGAAAAGCTTCAAGTGGATCGCAGCCGCCGTGGCGGTTTCGTTGTCGGCAGGCCTGGCGTCTGCGCAGGCACCCGAAAAGCCGAAATTGACGCTAGGCGTCGGCGGCAAGGCGCTTCTCTACTATCTCCCGCTGACCGTTGCAGAGCGGAAGGGCTTCTTCAAGGAACAGGGTCTGGACGTCGAGATTCAGGACTTCGCCGGCGGCGCTCGCGCCCTGCAGGCGCTGATCGGCGGCTCCGTCGACATCGTAACGGGCGCCTACGAACATACCCAGCGCATGCAGGCCAAGGGGCAGGACGTGCGGGCGGTGATTGAACTGGGCCGCTTCCCGGGCATCGCGGTCGGCATCAAGAAGGGCGTGAAGTGGGACGGACCGGCCGACTTCAGGCTCGTCGCTGTTTCATGTGGGTAGCGTGTCCAGCACCCCTCCGGCGATGAGGTAGACCATCAACTTGAGGTTGCGCTTGCTGCGATAGCCTTTTGCCTTGCGTTTGGCGGCCTGGACGTTTCCGTTGATGGCCTCCAGAAG
>CANJWR010000200.1 GCA_947478455.1 Beijerinckiaceae bacterium
ACACACTCTTCGGATCGGCCGGCAATTCGCCGGGAAAGATCGCCGCTTCGTGCTTGCCATCAAAAGCCTCGCCGCCGACAATCTCGCCCTCAAGCGGCACGCCCACAATGGCGTCGAGCGTTTCGCGTCCATGACGCACGGCGGCTTCGCGCGTCGCCCGCACCGCCGCCAGCGCTATCACATCGACCGTTGCGCCTACACCTTCGGCGCGCGCAATCGCCCGGCCTGTAAGAGTCTGCAGGATCGCCTCAAGCCGATCGTGACTCGTGTGATGCAGATGATCCGCCTTGGTTGCCGCGAACAAAATCCGGTCAATGCGCGGACGAAAGATCGTCGACAGCAATGACGATCGCCCGGAGCGGAACGCCATCAGAATATCGGCGAGCGCGGTTTCGAGATCGCGAACCGCCGCAGGGCCCGAATTCAACGCCGCCAGCGCGTCGACCAGCACAATCTGCCGATCGAGCCGCGAGAAGTGATCGCGGAAGAAGGGCCGCACCACATGGGTCTTGTAGGCCTCGTAACGCCTCTCCATCATCGCGCCCAGCGTGCCTGCGGCGAGCGTTACACCTTCGTCCACCGGCAAAGGCGCGAAGGTGAGCGCGGGCGAACCTTCCATGTCGCCCGGCATCAGAAAGCGCCCGGGTGGCAGCGTCGACAGCGCATATTGCTCGTTGCGGCAGGCGCGCAGATAGGCGGTGAAAACCTCCGCCGCCTTGCGGGCCTGCTCCTCGTCAGGGGGCGCATTGGCGTCCAGCGTCGTCGCGAAAGCCCGCCAGTCTTTAGCCAGCATGGCGCGCGCAGCGCCCGCGCTGGCTTCCAGCGTTTCGCGCGACCATTGGGCGTAGCTCTTGGCGAGCAACGGCAGATCGAGCAGCCATTCGCCCGGATAGTCCACGATGTCGATGGGCAGCGTCGAGACGCCCTTGCGCCAGCCGCTCGTGCTCTCGAATTCCAGCGTGATGCGCAGTTCGGAAATCCGCCGCGTCGATTGTGGCCAGTGGCGATCCTCGCCCGCCATGAGCGCCGCCAGATGTTCCTCATAGGCGAAACGTGGCACGGCGTCGTCTGGCTGCGGATCGAGCATCACGCGCCGCAGACGCCCTTCGGCATGGACGCGAAACACCGGCATGTAGCGCCGGCCCTCGTCAGCCCCGAGCGACCCAAGACGCATGAGATCGTGCACCAGCGAGGTGATGAACACCGTCTTGCCCGCGCGCGACAGGCCCGTCACGCCAAGCCGCAGCCCCTTGCCGGACACGTAATCCGTAACGCTCTGCGCCGCGATGCGGGCTTCAAGGGCAAGGTCGGCGAAAAAGCTCAATGCAAAGGTTCCGGTTCAGCCGCCTCAATGTAGGCATTCGGACCGCCCAATCCCAGTGCGGTGAATTCCCTATGACCGGGGGAGCAAATCCGGTCGCCGCTCCCGCGTCAGCCGCAGCGCCTGCTCGTGCCGCCAGCGGGCGATTTTCGCATGATCGCCCGAGACCAGCACGTCCGGAATGCTGCGCCCTTCCCAGTCGCGCGGGCGCGTGTAGTGCGGATATTCCAGCAGGCCGGATTCGAAACTCTCCTCCTGCCCGGAGGCGTCCTTGCCCATGACGCCGGGGATCAGCCGCACGCAAGCGTCAATGGTCACCAGCGCCGCCAGTTCGCCGCCCGACAGCACGTAGTCGCCGATGGAGACTTCCTCCAGTCCCCGTGCCTCAATGACCCGCTCGTCGACGCCCTCGAAACGCCCGCAGACGATCACCACGCCCGGACCGACCGACAATTCGCGAACCCGCGCCTGCGTCAGCGGACGACCGCGCGGGCTCATCAGCAGGCGCGGCCGTGGATCGTCCGGCGACGCCACCGCATCAACCGCGGCCGCCAGAACATCAGCGCGGATCACCATGCCGGGGCCGCCGCCCGCCGGCGTGTCGTCGACCGCCCTGTGCCGGCCAAGGCCATGGTCGCGGATGTTTTTTGTTTCTAGCGACCACAGCCCGCGCGCCATGGCGTCGCCGGACAGCGACAGGCCGAGCGGGCCGGGAAACATTTCGGGAAACAGGGTCAGGATCGTGGCGCGAAACATGCGCCAGCCCTAGCACGCCAGCGCCGCAAGAGCACGCGCCCGCACCCTTGCTGGACGCGTCCGACCGGGCGATGAAAACATTGCCGACAATTTGACGGTTTGTCTGAACCTGCCCCCAACCAAACCCCGCGAAACCACCGCACAAACAGGCGTTTTGGGACTGATTAACCAGCCTGATTAGGACATTCGCGGCTGCCCTCGGCCATGCTCGGATCAACGGAGAGCGATCTCCCAGACATCGGGGCGTCCCATGCAGTTTGCGATTGAAACAGACGGATCGACAGAGACGGGCGCAGCCCGCTTCGCCTCCGATTCTCGCGCCGATGGCGGCAGTCGCCGTGTTTCTATGAACGCCCGGCGCGTGCTGATCGAGCGTCGCGTCGGCGGCATTGCAATGCGGGTCGGCGTTCCCACAAAGGCCTATGCGGGCGTTGTGCTGTCGATTGGCGAAAGTGCAACCGGCAGGATGTTTCGCATCTCGCTCTCCCATGCGGACAGTGATCTCGCCGTGACGATTTGTGAGTGCCCCGAGCAGGACGGCATCGCGGAATGGAAAAAATGGGCGCGCTATTTTTCGCTGCCGCGCCTGATCGAGCGTCATGACGGCGGTCTGCAGAAAATCACCGAAATGATTGGTTCAGTCTCGCTCGGCAGCGCAAGCCCCGCACGACGCCGCGGCGGCTATATCGGCAAGCGGAGGCCAAAATTCCTGATGCGCCGGCGCACAGGAAATGTCTCTGCCGCAACCGGATTTTTCGGCGCAGAGCGCGAGATCATTTGTTACGAGTGACAGATATGCAGGACACACGTTTTCCGATTGATGCGCGTCCGTCTGACTACGACAGCGGCGGTGTGGCGAAAGTTCAGCGGCAGCGCGGCCAGAGTAGCTGGCCGTTTGGGCCCGTAGGAATTCGCGAACGACGCCGCGATCCTTTCCGGGCGAATGAATTGGGTCTCACCAATAGCCCGCGCCGTCGCTGGACAGATCGCAAGGCGGAACCGACAAAGCCGGATTAAATCAGCGCGCGTCCCATCCAGCCCGCCAGCGCAAGGCCGGCGAACAGGATCAGCCCTGCATCGCGATTGGCGCGGAACAGATAGAGCGCCCGAGACGGCGCCAGGCCTTCCGCAAGCTGGCGGGTCTGCCACAGCAGATGCCCCGCAAAGGCCGTCAGGCCCGCATGGGCCCAGAGCCCGCCATGCGCTAGCAAGATAGCCGCAAAACCCGCCATGACTGCGCCAAGATAAAGTAGCCCTACACCGTCGCGAACACGCGCGCCGAACAGCCGCGCCGTCGACCGCACGCCCGCAATGGCGTCATCGCGCGAATCCTGCAGCGCATAGATGGTGTCGTAACCCATCGTCCAGAGAATCGCCGCCAGATAGATCAGCACGGCAGGCCAGTCGAGACTCCCGAAAGCCGCCGCCCAGCCCATCAGGCCACCCCAGGCAAACGCGAGACCCAGCACCGCCTGCGGCCAGGATGTGATGCGTTTCATGAACGGATAAATCGCCACGATCAGCAGCGACGCCAGACCCGTCACGATGGCGAACCAGTTGAAGCTGAACAGAACGACCGCGCCCACGCAGCATTGCGCAATCAGAAAAATCTTGGCGGCGCGTGGCGTAACCCGGCCCGATGGCAGCGGGCGCCCGCGCGTGCGCTCCACCTTTGCGTCGATCTCCCGATCCACGAGATCGTTATATGTCGAGCCAGCGCCGCGCATCGCCACAGCGCCGATCAGAAACAGCAGATCGTGAAAGAAATTGGGCCCCGTCCCGGACGCAATGCCGGCCAAAGCATCGGACCACCAGCACGGCAATAGCAACAGCCACCAGCCGATTGGCCTGTCGAGACGAGCGAGTTGCACAAAAGGCCGCCACGACGGCGGTGCGAACCTCAGCGAAAAATTCTCCGGCGCGGAATCCGGCAGGGCATCAGGCGTCACCGGATCTTTTTCAGTAGCGGGCGAACGATCAGCCGATACGGTCACAGAGGTCCGGTGGGCAGACGCGGCGCCTGCGGAGCCCCGCCGCCACCGCCGGCAGCCTGCTGCTGCTGTGCCTTGCGGGCCATGGCGGCGACCCGGCAGGCCTGACCAGCAAAGCCTGCGGTCTTCTGGCGGCCGGACTTGACGTTTTCGATCACCGTTTCGGGAATATCACACCAGTTCTGGTTCTTCTGCATGTAGGCAAGGATCTGACCCTCGATCGCCGACAGACTGTTCAGCTGCGGACAGGCCGCAATCGGATCGAGTTTACCCTTGCCGGCCTTTGTCAGACGGTTGAGGGCCGCGATGTGAGCCTCTCGCTTCGCTTGCAGCTTGCCAATATCGCCCTGACAATCGGTCACCTGAGCGAAAGCCGGAGCCGCAGCGAAAAACCCGGCCATCACCGCAGCAACGCCCATCGCACGAACAAGTACGCCCATCGCGCTGTGCGACCTGACTGCATTCAGGGAAGCTTGCATCTGCATCGTCATCACTCCGTCCGGCATCCACCATCGCCCCGGACCGGGACACCCTTGATCCGGCATACAACGGAGCTTCGGGCAGAGCTTCATAGCAATTCCGAAGGCCCTGCGGCAAGTTGGGGCGAGAGCCTATCCTCTGCGGCCCGAAAAGGGCGCTATGATGGCGTGCGATTCACCTCACCGGAAGCTGCCTTGTCCCGCTACGAATTCGACGCCCCCCGCCTGTTCGTCGACCAGCCCATGTCGGAAGGCGCAATCCTGACAATGGACCGCGATCAGGCGAACTATCTGCTCAACGTGCTGCGGCTGCGCGAGGGCGACAAAATTCTGACATTCAACGGCCGCAACGGCGAATGGCTGGCTTCGGTCGGTCCCGGCTCCCGCAAATCGGCTCCGCTGATGCTGGAGCGCCAGACCCGACCGCAGGAATTCGGCCCCGACCTGCACTACCTGTTTGCGCCACTGAAACATGCGCGGCTTGATTATATGGTCCAGAAGGCAGCCGAAATGGGCGTCAGCCGCCTGTCGCCGGTCTTCACGCGACGGACCCAGAATACGCGCATCAATCTGGAACGCATGCGCGCCAACGCCATCGAGGCCGCCGAACAATGCGGCATCCTGTGTGTCCCGGAGGTGGACGAGCCGGTGAAGTTCGAACAGATCATCGCGAATTGGCCGGCGGATCGATTGCTGATCGTTTGCGACGAGGATGCACCGGTTCTCGACCCCGTTCGGGCTCTGGAAGCCGTCAAGGAAAAAGCCGCCAAAACCGCACTGTTGATCGGCCCGGAAGGCGGCTTCGATCCGGCAGAACGCAAGCTGTTCGGGCAAATGGAAGGTGCTTTGATTATCTCGCTCGGACCACGCATCCTGCGCGCCGATACGGCGGCAGTCGCCGCGCTGGCGCTTGTGCAGGCGACGCTCGGAGACTGGAGATCGTAATCGTCAGCCTGCTTTGCGCGCCCCGAACCGGAACGCGATGCCGAGCATGGCCAGAAAGGAAATCACCGCGCCAATGAGAGAAATATGCAGGCCTGCGTTTGCCCCCCAGGCGTCGATCAATAACGCATAAGCAAACGGCGCAAGAGCCGCAGCCGCCAGTCCTGGCCGCGCCAGACGCCCCAGAATCGCCCCATAGCCGGAACGTCCGAACAATTCCAACGGCAGCGTACCGCGTGCAATGGTGATAACGCCATTCGCCGCACCATAGACACAAGCAAAAGCTACCCCCGCAAAGCCCGTGACGCCAAAAAGGCCCAGCAATCCGAATGCCGCAATCAGCATGCCGGTCGCTCCTACCCCGAAGGCAAGCGGCGAGAACAGGCGCCCAAACGCGAGTTCGCACAACCGGCCCGCCACCTGAGCTGGACCGATCAGCGCGCCGAGCCAGACCGCGTCCGTCTCAGTTAATCCGAGAGAATTGAGCAACGGAATCATGTGCGCGGACAAACCGGATAACATGAAGTTATTGGCTGCAAAAACCGTCGCCAGCAGAAGGAACGCCAGCTTGCGCCCTGCGGCGCCCACCATCGGCGCATCCTCTGCCAAAGGCCCCGGCGCCACTTGTTGTTCAATTGCTTCCGTGTGGCGGGACGACGGCAGCAGGAGATAGTGAAGCGGCGCACATACGGCGAGATTGGCGGCAGCATAGACGAGCCATGTGGCGCGCCAGCCAAGGTTTGCATCCAGCATATGAGTCAAAGGCCAGAAAATCGTCGAAGCCAGTCCGCCAAAAAGCGTGATCTGAACGATCAGCTTCCGGGCGCCTTTCGATCCTGCAGCGCGGGTGATGGTCGCGAAAGCCGAATCGTAGAGCATCAGTGGAATCGCCAGCCCCATGACGATCCACGCAAGGGCGTAAACAACCATGTTCGGAGACCAGGCCACCAGCAGACAGCCCAAAGCCGCGAGCGCTGACCCGCCGGTCATGACCGCGCGCCCACCACGGCGGTCCAGCAATCGACCGGACGCGGGCGCAACCAGACCGCTTGCCAGCAGCGCCAGCGAAAAACAACCGTACAAAAAGCCGCGCGGCATCCCGGTATCAAGAGCTATTTTCGGAGCAAGGACGCCGAATGCGTAAAATACGGTACCCCAGCCGACAATCATTGTCAGACCGAGCGCAATCACTATTCGAATCAAATAAAGATCCCTAGAATCCATAGTCTCGTTAGACGTGATCTAATCGATGAATGCAACGTCAGTTCACAAACATAGTTTTTCAGGCTCTTCGCTGAATCGTGTGGGTAGAGGTTTCAACCACAAGTTGAATATTTTGGTTTCCGCTGGCTCCGCGTATTTTCTGATGCATGCGTGACACGGATCTTTTTCAGGCGGCGCTCGGGCTTTCCGCGCCTTGGTTTATCAG
>CANJWR010000201.1 GCA_947478455.1 Beijerinckiaceae bacterium
GGCTGATAAACCAAGGCGCGGAAAGCCCGAGCGCCGCCTGAAAAAGATCCGTGTCACGCATGCATCAGAAAATACGCGGAGCCAGCGGAAACCAAAATATTCAACTTGTGGTTGAAACCTCTACCCACACGATTCAGCGAAGAGCCGTCCATGTTCCCTGCTTCCCGGTTTCACCCGTGATCATCGAGTTCATTGCAGATCAAACAATGACCATGTCGATCAACAATCGATCATCGTGATGTTTTTTGCATCACACTTTTCCATTCCGACTTGTATCAATTGGTCCAATGCGTTTTTCATGCCTTCAAATTTCTCGCCTTACGAACATTTATACACTAGCTTTTAAGTCCGGAACGATGAATGTTTTTCGCGATCATGCGCTGTGTTCCGCGCGGGATTGTGGGGCAAATGATTTATTGGGCTTACCAGACGCAGACCGACATGATGGAGCCCGCAAGGGCTTTCGCGCGGTTCGCCAACAACGTCCTTGAAGGTCCGTTCGGGGCTCTCGCTTCAAATCCACTTGTGCGCACGGTGTCTGCCGCCTACGAGATGATTTCGCGCGCCGAGCTCACGCATACACGACCGTCCTTCGACATACCGCATGTGATGGTCGGAAATCGCGAAGCTGTCGTGACCGAAGAAATTGCGCATGTCGCGCCATTCGGGACGTTGCTTCGCTTCAAGAAAGATGTCGATGTCTTACAGCCGCGCGTGCTGCTGGTTGCGCCACTGTCGGGACATTTTGCAACCCTGCTGCGCGGCACGATTCGCACGCTGCTGGCCGATCACGAAGTCTATGTGACCGACTGGCACAATGCGCGCGATGTGTCTTTGAGCGAAGGCAGCTTCGGGTTCAACGACTATGTGGCCCATGTCATAAAGTTTCTGGAAGTCATCGGGCCCGGCGCACATGTGATTGCTGTTTGTCAGCCCTGCGTGCAGGTGCTGGCCGCAGTTTCGATCATGGCGGAAGAGAACAATCCGGCGCAGCCGCGCAGCATGACGCTGATGGCCGGCCCCATCGACACGCGGATCAACCCACCAAGGTCAACGCGCTTGCGCAAAGCAAGCCGATGTCGTGGTTCGAAAAAAATCTCATTGCGAAAGTGCCGCCGAAATTCGCCGGTGCCGGTCGCCGCGTCTATCCGGGCTTTATCCAGTTATCTTCCTTCATGGCGATGAACATGGAAAAGCACGTGAAAGCTCATGTGGAGCTTTTCGAGCATCTGTCGCAGGGCGAGACCGAAAAGGCGCAGGTGAAGAAGGTCTTCTACGACGAATATTTCGCCGTTCTGGATCTGGCGGCCGAGTTCTATCTCGAAACAGTGCAGCTGGTGTTTCAGGACCATGCGTTGCCGCTGGGCCAGCTCGAATGGCAGGGCCGCAAGATCGACCCGCGCGCAATTCGTCGCACCGCGCTGCTCACCGTCGAGGGCGAGCGGGACGATATTTGCGCCGTCGGCCAGACTTTGGCCGCCCATGATCTTTGCCCGTCGATCAAGCCATTTCGCAAAAAGCACCATATGCAGGCCGGCGTCGGCCATTACGGGGTGTTCAGCGGGCGGCGCTGGGAGAACCAGATTTATCCGCTGGTCCGCAATGTGATCCTGTCGAGCGATTAGGCCCCGGAACGATCCGGCCTTGTGGCGCTTTACTGGCAGGCGCGAATTGGCTAATCCTTGCCCGCAATGAGCCCCGGCCTTGCGCCGGGGTTTTTCGTGACCGGACGCCCGCGGCGCATCCGAAAAGAGACTTGTCCGGAAAGAGACCTGGAACATGGCGAACGTGGTCGTTGTCGGCGCCCAGTGGGGCGACGAGGGTAAAGGCAAGATCGTCGACTGGTTGTCGATCGAATCCGATGTGGTGGTGCGCTTTCAGGGCGGCCACAATGCGGGCCATACGCTCGTCATCGACGAAAAGGTCTTCAAACTGTCGCTGCTGCCCTCCGGCATTGTGCGTCCGGGCAAGCTTTCCGTCATCGGCAATGGCGTGGTGGTCGATCCGCACCATCTGGTGAAGGAAATCGCCCAGCTGCGCTCGCAGGGCGTCGAAATCAGCCGCGACAATCTGCGAATCGCCGAAAACGCCACCCTGATCCTGTCGATTCATCGCCAGTTGGACGCGCTGCGCGAGAATTCTTCCGAGGGCACCAAGATCGGCACCACCCAGCGGGGCATCGGGCCGGCCTATGAGGACAAAGTGGGCCGCAGGGCCATCCGGGTGATGGATCTGGCGGATCTTTCGGCGCTTGACGGCAAGATCGCCCGTCTGCTGTCCCATCACAACGCCATCCGGCGCGGCTTGGGACTGGAAGAAATCGCAGCCCGGACGATTTACGACGAACTCGCCGCCGTGGCGGACGAAGTTCTGACATACATGGACCGGACCTGGCTGCTGCTGGACGATCTCCGCAAGGGCGGAAAGCGCATTCTGTTCGAGGGCGCACAGGGCGCGCTGCTCGACATCGACCACGGCACCTATCCGTTCGTGACATCATCCAACACCGTGGCCGCCAATGCGGCGACCGGTTCAGGCCTCGGGCCGGGCGCCATCGGGTATGTTCTGGGCATCGCCAAGGCCTATACGACGCGCGTCGGCGGCGGGCCCTTCCCGACCGAGCTGAATGACGAGACAGGGCATCTGATCGGCACGCGCGGCCATGAATTTGGCACCGTGACGGGTCGCCCCCGCCGTTGCGGCTGGTTCGACGCCGTGCTGGTGCGGCAGACCTGCCGGACATCGGGCATCAACGGCATCGCCTTGACGAAGCTCGACATTCTGGACGGCTTCAAGGAAATCAAGGTCTGCACCGGCTATCGGCTGGACGGCGAAACCATCGACTATCTGCCCGCCAGTCAGGCGGCGCAGGAGCGGGTCGAGCCGATCTACGAGACCATTCAGGGCTGGGAAGGCACCACGCAGGGCGCCCGTTCGTGGGCTGATTTACCCGCTCAGGCCATCAAATATGTCCGCTGGATCGAGGAACTGATCGGGGCTCCAGTAGCTCTGCTGTCGACGAGCCCGGAGCGACGCGATACCATATTGGTTCACAATCCTTTTCAGGATTGATTCCGTTCCGGCTACCGGCCGGTTTCGATCATTGACGCATGCGTCACGGAGTGGTCTGAACGCAGCATGGCTGACTATTACCCTCTGCTCGCCAAAGCTGTCGGCGGATTGCAGCAATCGACTCCGGATGCGCGCCGCGCCATCTACGAGCGTGCGCGCAAGGCGCTGATCGGCCAGTTGAGGGCCATGAACCCGCCGGTTCCGGAGCCGGACATCCAGCGCGAGAATCAGGCCCTCGACGACGCCATCGCGCGGATCGAGGACGGACTTGCGCCAGCCGCCCAGCTTGAAGCTGTGCCGCCGCCTCCACCTGAACCGACCGCTCCACCTCCGGAACCGCTGCCGGCGGCCAGACCCGAAACTTCGGTCGCGCCAGAGCCGGACAAGCCATTGGAGCCCAGCGCTCCCGCGCGAGATGATGCTCCTGTTCCTGCTGCGCCGAGTGCTTCAGTTCGGCCCAGTGCACCCATTCTGCCAACCGGAAGACCAGACGCGCCCGACCGCAAGCCTGCGCGCCCGCTGGCAGCACCGGCCATTCCGCCCATGCCGCCGATTCCTCCTCGCCCCCCGGTTTCGCTGGGCAAGGCGCGGCCTGTTGTGTCATCCGGAAGCGGAACTGAGTCCGCGCCATCTGCCGATGAAAGCTTGTCGGCTTTCGCGAATTCAGGCGCCGAGCCAGAAAAGTCCGGCGACATTGCGGCTGACGACTCGCCCTTGAAAGCCGAGGCTATACGCCCTGCAGCACCGCAACCGCCAAGGCAGCGGCGCGGCTGGATACGCTATCTGATTTTTCTTGCCTTGCTGGGTCTGGTCGTCGGCGGGATCGCACTTCTTGCCTGGCGACTGCGCGACAGGCCGGAAGATCTGTTGCGCGCAAGGCCGCAGGCAGCAACCGAGCAGCCGGATGGACCAGGGAAGATTGTCGAGCGTATCGGCGGAGCGCCAGTTCAGCAGCCGACGCCCCAGCGTCCCGCGACGCCTGTCCGGGCGCCCGAAGCTCAATCGCAAGCTGCACCCTCCGTCAGGCCGGTCGATCCGTCGGCTGCAAGCGCGGTTCCGGTCGCCCTGCGCGCCGCCATGTTGGTTGATGCGCCGGATGACCCGCAGAAGTTCAAAACCTATATCGGCAATGTGGTTTGGCGGCTTGAGAGCATGAGCCGCGGCCCCGGCCAGCCGTTGACGCAGGCCGTGCGGGCCGAGGCCGACATCACGGAAGCCCGCGTGAAGGTCACAATCCTGCTCCAGAAGAATGCCGACGAGACGTTGCCGGCGTCCCACCTGATGACGGTGTTGTTTGCGCCAGCGGTCGACAGTGGTTTCCCGGCTGTGGATGAAATTGACATTCCGCAGATGCGGAATGAGGTTTCGCCGGCTGTCGACGCCCTGATGGGCGTGCCGGCGAAGATTACAGCCAATATGTTCCTCGTCGGCCTGTCGCGCGACGCGACCTTCCAGGCCCGCAACAATGACATGCTGAAGTCGCGTGGCTGGCTCGATATTCCGATGCGTTTCTCGGACGGGCGCATCGCCAAGGTCACCTTCGAAAAGGGGCCGGCGGGCGACCGCGCCATTGCGGATGCATTTCAGGCCTGGGGGCCGTAAGGCCCGAATCGATTGCCCAAAATAAAAGCCGCCGGCCCATGGCCGGCGGCTTTACTCGTTTAACGCAAACACAAAACGCTACGCAGACAGATCAATGGGCCGTCAAGGCGGGCCGCACGGGAGGAGCCGGAATAGCCTCGATGCGGGCCATACCGGTTTTCACAGCAGCCTGAACCTTTTCGAAGGCCCTGACCTCGATCTGACGAACCCGCTCACGCGAGATGCCGAACTCGTCGGACAATTGCTCCAGCGTAATCGGATCGTCGATCAACCGGCGCGCCTCGAAGATCCGGCGCTCGCGTTCATTGAGAACGCCAAGCGCGGAGCGTAGCGCGCCGAGACGATTATCAGACTCCTCGCGTTCGAGCAGATTGGATTCCTGGCTCGAACTGTCATCGACCAGCCAATCCTGCCATTCGCCTTCGCCATCCTGACGAAGCGGCGAATTCAACGAGGCGTCGCCGCTCATGCGGCGATTCATGTCGATCACGTCCTGCTCCGGCACGCCAAGGCGATGCGCGATGGTCTTGACCTGCTCGGGCTTGAGATCGCCTTCCTCCAGTGCGGAGATCTGGCTCTTGGCCTTGCGCAGATTAAAGAACAGACGCTTCTGGTTGGCGGTCGTGCCCATTTTCACGAGCGACCACGAACGCAGGATGTATTCCTGAATCGAAGCCCGGATCCACCACATCGCATAGGTGGCGAGACGGAAGCCCTTCTCTGGCTCGAATCGCTTCACCGCCTGCATCAGGCCAACATTGCCCTCGGAGACGACTTCCCCGATCGGCAGGCCATAGCCGCGATAACCCATGGCGATCTTGGCCACGAGACGCAGGTGGGATGTGACGAGCTTGTGAGCGGCGTCCCGGTCTCCATGTTCACGCCAGCGCTTTGCCAGCATGTATTCCTCTTGCGGCTCCAGCATCGGAAACCGACGAATTTCGTTCAAGTAACGCGACAGACCACCTTCCGCAGAAAGCACCGGCAGCGCAGCAGCCATTTCATCCTCCAAATCGGACCCCCGGTCCGGCGGGTCCATAAGGATCGCATAAAGCCGACCCTTCGAACGTTGATATAAGAACTATGGACCGTGGCTGAAAGAGGGCAAAAGCGCGATTGCATCACGGCGACGATCACGACCTGTTCAACGACACAGCAATTTTGGACACCAGAGCATTCCGGCTTTTTCAAACGATCAAATCCGCCACATGTTCCGCATACTGCGTCACATCGCTTGCGTCGGGGACATTTTTGCCCGGTTGCTTCAATGGAAATTTTCCCGAACCCGCAAAGGGAACAAGCCAAAAAAATGCCCTGATTGATTCCAACCTTCCTGCAGGCCGCGGAAAAAGACGGCGAAACGGGGCCGTTATCGGGCCTGCGAAGTGCGAAAGTGGAGGGGAATATGAGCAAAGTTGAAGGGAATTCAGGGTCGAATACGCAAATCTGGATCAGGCTGGCCGTCGGGGCCGCCCTGCTTCTGACCCCGTGGTTGTACAAATTTAAACATCTGAACGGGCCGACCACGAGCGCCTGGGTCGCCGGCGCCGTTCTGATCGCGCTCGCCGTCGCGGGGCTGCGCGTGGCGCATCCGGCGATCATGTGGGTGCAGACGGCGGTAGGCGTCTGGCTGGCGTTTGCGCCATGGACGCTGAAATTCACCAATCAGGCCATGCCGACACAAATTCACGTTATCGTCGGGGCGCTTCTGGTTGGAATGGCGGCCCGGGCATTCTTGCGGCAGCGCTTCGGCTCGGGAGCGGCTACGTCCTGATCGCCGACTGGCGGTCGAGCCATTCTGCGAAACGACATGGCGGCGCAAGCGCCGCCATTGTTGATCAGGCGAAGAGAACGACGCCCAGTGCGAGAAGGGCTGTCAGGGCCACGCCGGTGCTGACGGCGGCAAATTCCATTTTTGCGGTCATGATTTATCCTGAAAGTCTGGGCTCCCCGGGAGAAAGGAGGCCGCCCGTTTTCACAGGCGGCCCAAGTCAAGGGAGGAAACGCCCAAGGAGGGCTACAACCGGCAAAGCCAGGTTGCAATGCACAATTTAATGATGCGGCGCACAAGCACAAGTGCAAAATTTGCATAGCAGCAACGCGGCGGGATTTGGACGTAACCGGGGCAAATTTCCGGGCGCGAGTATCCGGCTTCAAGTCGGTGCGTGACGGAGGAGTCTCGGGAGGGGCGGGATTTCGGGTCCGCTGATTCCGAAGCGTGCGCCGATGTAATGGTAGAATGGA
>CANJWR010000202.1 GCA_947478455.1 Beijerinckiaceae bacterium
CATCAGCCGACCTCTTTCATGCGTGAGCGGATCGTGTTGAGTTTGGTCTTGAGCGAGCCGTCGACCATGCGCGACCCGAGCTTGACGATGAGACCGCCAATGATCGACGGATCGATCTTGACGGCGACTTCGACGGACTTGCCGCCGGATACCTGACGCAGGGCGTCCTTCAGGGCTTCGAGGTGCGAATCGCCAAGCGATTCGGCCACCGTCACTTCGGCCCGCGTCACGCCCTTGGCGCGATCATTGAGCTTGTTGTAGTCGCGGATCATGTCGCCAATGGCGAACAGGCGGCGCTTGGACGCCACCAGCTTGATGAAATTGGCCGCGACGCCGGAAATGCCGGCCTTGGCGAAAATCGCATTGAGCGCCTTCACCTGCGATTCGGCGGTGAAGACAGGGCTGCGCACCAGATGGCGCAGATCCGCGCTCTCGGCGATGAGCTCCTCGAACTTCTTCAGGTCGGCCCCGATCTGATCGGTCGACAGGGTCTCCTGCGCGAGCCCGAACAGGGCCTGCGCATAACGCCCGGACATGCCGGAGACGATGGTTTCCTCTTGAGCCACGAGGGTCCTCTGGACAGCGACCGACAGGGACAACCCGCCACATGTCAGCATTGCGACTCTCGCCGCAGGCGACATAAGCGGGCTGGTTGGGAACGGGCCAAAATCACGCGCGAGCACTCTTTCGCCCCGAAGGCGCGCCGGACCTAACATACGGCCTTTTGCGGCGCAAGCCGGACGGTGCTGCGACCAAAGGGCAGGAACGCGGGGAGTCGGTGCGTACTCCCCGAAAAAGCGCGTTGAACGCTGGAATTCCAGACGTAGACATTCGGAAAATTCTTTGGGACCATCAACCCCGGAAAGATTTCGTCATACAAAACGGTGCCTATTGGGACCTGCCTTCCAGTCCCCGCACCGCGCTGCGGTCGGAATGGCCGGGGCTGAAATCTGCTTCAGGGGCGAAATGCCGTAATCACCCGTTCGATCCACTCCGAATCATCACACAGCGTCGCCAGTTCAAGCCTTGCTTGGGCCTTAGTCTGCCGGCGGTTTGCCATGATCTGCTGATTGTCGCCCTGGGTAGGCGCGGTGCTGGCTTCGAGACGGATCCCGTTCGGGTCATAAAAATAAATCGACTGGCTGCCCGGGCTTGTTCGCACGGGACCGTCGCACGCATAGCCATGCGCCTCCAGCCGCCCCTTGAGTTCCAGCTGGACGTCGGGAGTCGCAACAAACGAAACGTGCTGCATCGTCCCGATGGCATCGCGATCGCCACGTGGTTTTGCACCTTTGGGAATTTCAAAGAAGGCAAGCATGCTATCGTTGCCCATGTCGAAGAAATAGTGCCGGATATTCGGGAAGCGGGGATTTCCGCGATCAACCCCTTCTTCGACCTTGATGGCTCCCACCAATGGCATCCCGAGCACACCGCTGTAAAAATCGATCGTCATCTTCATGTCATCGGTGTTGAACACCAGATGATGAACGCCTCTCAGCTTTCGGACGAACCCATCGCCAAGTGGTCGGGCAGCGCTTGCCACGACAGTTTCGCTTTCCAAGACGTTCGGGATCATCATTTCCTCTCCAACTCCGCGTCTAAACATGATAGCCGGATCATACGCGCTGTCGAGCTAGGCAAATTGCGGGGAAATTTCCGCCAAAGCGGAGTCTTCCGAGACTGTCAGAATTAAGGGAGAGCAACGAAATGGGAGCGTTAATCGGAAGCCTTCGCACAATTCTGACGGGACTTCTGGCACTCACATTGGTCGTAACGGCCGCGCGAGCCGACGCCGTCGCGGACTTCTACCGCGGGAAGACCATTTCTCTCCTTGTGCCGCTTGCGCCCGGAGGCTCCTATTCGCTGTTCGCCCAGCTTCTGCAGCAGCATTTGCCGCGTCACATCCCCGGAAATCCGACCGTCATCGTACAACATATGCCAGGGGCAGGTGGCGTGACCGCCGCCAACTATCTCTACAATGTTGCCCCGAAAGACGGTACTGTTCTGGCGACTTTCAACTCCGCCGCTAGCACCTATGCGGTGCTCAATCCGGACAAGATCGCTTTCGATCCCCTGCAGTTTACGTGGCTAAGCGGATGGAATGAGACGGTTACTGTTTTGGTAGTGCTCGAAAACTCTCCCGCACAGACCCTTTCGGAAGCAAAGGAGAAAGAGATCATCATCGGGTCGGTTGGGGCCGGAAGCCTTACCTACATGTTGCCCGCGCTGCTGAATACGTATGTGGGAACCAAGTTCAAGATCGTGACCGGCTACCCGGGCGCCAACAACGTCTATCTCGCCATGGAGCAAGGCGAGGTTCATGGCTCGACGGCGCTTGCAGAAAGTCTCAACGCTTCGCGTCAGGAATGGGTGCAAAAGGATCGCATGAGATTTCTGGTCCAGATCGCCCGGAAACCCTATTCCGAAAAAATGAAGGATGTTCCCCTGCTTGACGATCTCGCTACCCATGACGAATCTCGTCAGGTTTTCGAGTTTCTTTCAGCTGGCAGCATGGCGGCGCGCGCCGTCCAGCTTCCGCCCGGGGTGCCTGCCGACAGGGTGGTGGCGCTCAGAACCGCGATCGATGCAACTTATGCGGACCCGCGTTTTCTAGCCGACGCAAAGCACCAGATGTTCGAGATAGATCCCATTCCGGCGGACGACATCATGGCCAAGCTTGGAGCGATGGCGAAACTTCCCGCGCCATTGAAAGAGAAGCTACGCGTCTTGCTCGGTGGCTGACGGTCAAAGAAAACTCTGCGGATCGACATCCACCGCCACCCTTACGCCGCCGCGTTCTTTCGGGGCTTCGGCCAGCATGGCGCGCAAAAAGCCCTGAAGGTCGGCGCTGCGCGGGCCTTTCACCAGCAGCCGGAACCGGTGGCGACCGCGAACCACCGCAATGGGGGCCTCGGCGGGACCGAGAATCATGATTTCGTCGTTGCCCGGCAATTGACCGATGCGGGTGATTTTCCAGCGTTCCGAATCAGGGATCGCCTGGGCGGCGCGAGCAAGAGCCCTTGCGTGGGTCTCGGCGGATGCGCGGTCGTTGCCGGACACGATCAGCGCCGCCAGCCGCCCGAAAGGCGGCAACCCGGCGCGGCGGCGCTGCTCGATCTCTTCCGCGTAGAAGCGCTCCGAATCGCCAGACAACAAGGCCCGCATCACCGGGTGGTCCGGCTGCCATGTCTGCACGAACCCACGCCCCGGCTTGTCGCCGCGCCCGGCGCGCCCGGTCACCTGCTGCAGGAGCTGGAACGTGCGTTCGGCCGCGCGCGGATCGCCGCTGGCCAGACCCACATCGGCATCGACCACCCCGACCAGCGACAGCAATGGAAAATTGTGGCCCTTGGCGACCAGTTGCGTGCCGATGACGATCTGGAACGTCCCGTTGGCGATGTCTTCGAGTTCTCGCCGCAATCTTTCCATGCCGCCGGGAAAATCAGACGACAGAACCAGCGTGCGCGCATCAGGAAAGAGCTCCGCGACTTCGTCGGCCAGCCGTTCGACTCCGGGTCCGCAGGCAGTGAGCGAATCGGTCGCTTCGCATTCGGGGCACACATCGGGCCGGCGCTCCACATGGCCGCAATGATGGCACACGAGCGCGCGACGGAAACGGTGCTCCACCAGCCATGCGGTGCAATTGGGACATTGAAAGCGATGTCCACAGGAGCGGCACAGGGTAAGCGGCGCATAGCCACGACGATTTAGAAACAGCAACGTCTGTTCGCCGCGATCCAGCGTTTGCTGCACCTCGACGCACAGTCGCGGCGAAATCCATTTGCCGCGTGGGGCGGCGGCCTTGCGCAGATCGATGGCTGCAAGTTCCGGCATGGTGCGCCCACCGAACCGCGCTTCCAGCCGCAGATGCTTGTAGCGCCCCTGTTCGGCGTTGACGCGCGATTCGATGGACGGCGTTGCGGAGGCCAGCACCACCGCAGCCTGCTCGATCTGCCCGCGCACCACCGCCATGTCGCGCGCATGATACGAGACGCCGTCGTCCTGCTTGTAGGCGGCCTCATGTTCCTCATCGACCACGATGAGCCCGAGATGCCCGAAGGGCAGAAACAGCGCCGACCGCGCGCCCGCCACGACGCGCACATTGCCATCCGCCACGCCCTGCCAGATACGGGCGCGTTTGCGCGCCGCCACACCCGAATGCCATTCGGCGGGCCGTACCCCAAACCGTTTGGCGAATCGAACCAGAAACTGCGCCGTCAGGGCGATTTCGGGCATCAGGATCAGCGCTTGTCGCCCGGCCTTCAGAGCAGCTGCCACGGCCTCGAAATAAACTTCCGTCTTGCCCGAGCCGGTGACGCCTTCGAGCAAAGTCACCGAAAAGACGCCCGCCGTCGCGGCTTCGGCCAGCGCTTGCGCTGCCTCGGCCTGCGCGGCCTCGAAAGTGGTTTCGGCGAAATCGCAATCGGGCGGCAGAGCGACTGGCTCGGGCGGCAACACGATCGTCTCCAGCGCGCCCTCGTCGATCAGTCCGTCGATGACCCCATTGGAGCAGCCTGCGGCCTCGGCCAGCGAGGATTTTGTGAATGTGAGCCCGCCTTCAGCGGCGGCCAGCACCCGCTTGCGGGCGGGCGTCAGGCGCTCGGGCGGTGGGCCGCCGAGCCGTACCCCGACCCGCACCGGCTCCGGACCTGCATGATCGGGCGCGCGAATCCCCATGCGCAGCACCATGCCGCGCGGCGCAAGTGTCCAGCGCGCCACCCAGTCGACAAACTGGCGCAATGGCGCCTGCAACGACGGAAGATCGCGTTTCGCCAGAATGGTCTTGAGATTGGAGCCTGCAGGCGTGCGGCGAATTTCCCACACGACGCCAGTAGCCTCGCGCGTGCCGAGCGGAACCTCGACTAAATCGCCGGGCTTCAGATCCATGCCGGCCGGCACGCGATACGACCAAGCATTATCGACCGCGACCGGCGTCAGCACATCGGCCACGAGATATTGTTCCGCCGTATCGCCGGTCCATGTATCCGCATCGTTCATCAAGCGGCTTTATCACCGATTCGGGCGCAGCGCATGGCGCGCACCCCCCCGCCCATTGAGAGACGGCGGAAAAAAGGGCATGCTCTTCGAAACGCCATCGCCAGAATGGCCCGGGAGGCTTTAAGCATGTTGACACGCCGCGCTTTTACAACCGGATCGCTCGCCACAGGAACAACCTTCGCCCTCATGCCCGCAAGCGCCCAGACACCCCGCCGGATCATCGTCGATTCGCAGATGCATCTGTGGAAGGCTGATACGCCTGACCGTCCGTGGACGCCGGGATCGCGGCCACAAATCCCGGAACCGATGACGATCGAACGCGCGCTGGCCATGATGGACGAGGCGGGCGTCGACCGGCTGGTGATTGTACCTCCCAGCCTCGAAGGCGACCGGGTTGATTACGGGCAGGAAGCCGCACGGCGTTATCCTGGCCGCTTCGCCACCATGGGGCGCATCGGGCTCGACAATCCGGCCAATGCGCAACGTCTCGCCGCATGGCGCGATCAGCCAGCCGTGCTGGGCGTGCGGTTGAACATCGGCGCCGAACAGGCCAAACAAATCAGCGACGGAACCGCCGACTGGTTCTGGCCCGCAGCCGAAAAAGCCAATGTGCCGGTGATGTTTCTGGCTTTCGGGCAAGCGGCGCATTTTGCGAGGATCGCCGAGCGACATCCGCAATTGAATCTCATCGTCGATCACATGGGTATTTCATCAGAGTCCATGCGCGCCGGAAAGACCGCCGAGGCGGTGGCCGAAACAGCGTCCCTGGCGAAATATCCAAATGTGTCGGTGAAGCTCTCGTCGATCCCACTGTTCTCGAAAGAGGCCTATCCGTGGCGTGATGTGACGCCGCACATTCGCCGGCTGTTCGATCTGTATGGACCACGCCGAAGCCACTGGGGCACCGACGCCACAAACTCTTTCGACAAGGCCTCCTACAAACAGCGCGTCACGCAATTCACCGAGCAACTCGACTTCCTGTCGGAAGACGACCGGGACTGGGTGATGGGACGCTCGATTCTGGAGCGCCTGCGCTGGTCCTGAACTAAGATCGAACCAGTTCGCTTAAGCTTCCATCAGCACTTCGAACCCGCCAAAGATCATGCGCTTGCCATCGAACGGCATGCTCTGCGACGGCTGCATGCGCGGGTCCTTCATGGCCTTCTCCATGCCGGCGTTGCGTGCGTCCTTCGACGGCCAGACAATCCACGAGAACACGACTGTCTCGTCCGTCTCCAATTTCACCGCCATGGGAAACGACGTGAGCTTTCCGTCGGGCACGTCAGCCCCCCAGCATTCAACGACGCTCAACGCGCCATATTCCTTGAAGACCACGGCGGCCTCTTCGGCGAGCTTCTTGTAAGCGGCCCGATTGGCTGTCGGAACCGGCACGACATAACCGTCGATAAAATTCATCTGTATTTCCCCTTCATGAATTAAAGGCCGCCTTCAAGGGCGCAATTTCGAGTTTCACCATCTTGTTCACCACGGCCAGCACACGAGCAACCTTTTGCGCATCGCCATCATGAATCATCTCGCCGAGCAGAGTCGGAACAATCTGCCACGTCAGGCCATATCTGTCTTTCAGCCAGCCAGATTGAAGCGCTTGCCCGCCGTCGAGCAATTTCGTCCAGAGCCTGTCGATTTCTTCCTGCAATTCACATTTCACAAACAGAGACATTGCGGGCGAAAAGCCAGTGTCGGCTCCGCCGTTCATCGCCATGAATTCCGGCTCTTCGCTGAATCGTGTGGGTAGAGGTTTCAACCACAAGTTGAATATTTTGGTTTCCGCTGGCTCCGCGTATTTTCTGATGCATGCGTGACACGGATCTTTTTCAGGCGGCGCTCGGGCTTTCCGCGCCTTGGTTTATCAGC
>CANJWR010000203.1 GCA_947478455.1 Beijerinckiaceae bacterium
CAAAATCGCCGCCGCACGCATCGAGCCGCGCTACGCTACGCTCCGCACGCCTCGATGCGTGCGACACCACAACTCACAAGGGCTCATGCAGCCCTTTTCTCTCAACCAGACTGGTACACTTTTACGCCGCCATCTGGCACAATTTGTCACCGCCATTGACACAGCATTCTGTAAAGCTCATGACTCCGGCAATTTGGTACGGATTTTTAAAGCACTGAATTTCAAGCGGTTTTTGGAGCCTCATTCGCTTGAGTTTCGCATCACTTCTGGGCACCCAACAGGATCTTCAAAAAGCCGACGATCCAACATACGGAAAATTGCGGCTGCTTTTCAGCCGGTCATGGTTCGTCAATCAACTTTGTCCGCTCATCAATTGATAGCAGACATGCTCGCTGAACATGAAAACGTCTGCAATGCGCCAATTGGCAAAATTCTGCCTGTCGGCCATCATCATTCACCTTGCGTTGCGGACGGCCGAGGTCGCCATACCGCGCAACGTCTTCCCGGAAATTCTGCTGATGATCGCGGAACTTCGGCCACTGCCCATCACGTCATTCCTGGCCGCATCGATGAACACAAGATTACCAGGCTCGACGAGCTGCTGCCGTGGGGTTACGCTGTAAAGGCAGCGTAACAGACTCAACGTCTAATATGGCAAAGCGCCCAGAGCGGACGGTCGCGTAGCATCCTGCAGACAGAAGAATCGACAATTATCGGGGGAGTTCGCACATGCAGGAATTGATCATTGAGCCTTCGCTGTGGCGGTTTGCGGGTGGATGGATGATCGTGGCGGCAATTGTCGGAGCGTCGATCGGCGCCGCGTTACAATTCATCCCGAACATGCCGAAAGGCGCAGCTACCGGTGTTTTCGTCTGCGTGGCGGCGATATTTGGAGCGGGCGCGTATTTCGGCGAGTTTGTCGATCTAACGCCGAAGCGGGCCGTGACGACAATTCAGAAGCAGGCGGCGGAGCTTTCGGTTGCCGCGACCGACCGCGCCATGAAGCGTCCGCGTGCGGGCATCAGGATCAACAATGAAAGTCAGCGCACCGCCGCCGCCCAGATGGAAACGCTGCTAAAGCGCAACGGCGTCATCGTGGATGGCATCGAAATGGCCGACCCGAAGGACGCGCCCGCTTCGCTCGAAGTGCGCTACTTCCGCCAGAACGATGCGCGCAGTGCAGATGCCTTGAGCCGCATCGTGGGTGGGGGCATTGTGGGGGTTCCAGGGTTTCCGACCGCTCCGGCCGGTCTGGTCGACATCTGGCTGCCCAAGCGCTGAACGCCTGACCGCAAACCAAAAGAAGACGGCGCGGTCGGGGGGACCGCGCCGTCCTCATTTCAACCCGTATCAGAGGCCGAAAACAAACAGCATCGTGGCGTTCTTGATGCCGGACATTTCCGGCGACTTCGCCAGCATGCTGGTCACGCGGCCACCTGTCACAATGGCCACATATTGCTTGCCGTTGACCGCGTAACTGACAGGCGGGGCCTGGCTCAGGGTGCCGGTATTGAACGTCCAGAGGACTTCCAGCGTCTTGTCATCCATCGCATAGACGGTGCCGTCGATCGACGTGGTGAACACCACGCCGCCGCCGGTCGACAGCACGCCCGAATAGGACGCGTAGTCGAACATCTTCTGGCCCTTGCGCTCGCCTGTCTTCGGATCCATGGCGGTGATGCTGCCCTGGATACGCTCGTTGGCGGCCGCAAGACCGCCGTTCCAGGCGACCTTGCCTCCCGAACGCGCCGGATCAGTCTTGAGGTCCTGACAGCCTTCGATGCCGGCACCATACACCATGCCGGTAACCGGGCTGTAGGACGTCGGGAAGTAGTTCACGCCGCCCTGAATATTCGGGCACAAGCTGATCGACCCCTGCGCTCGACGACCGGCAGCCGAGCCGATCTTGTATGGCTGAAGATCCTTGGTGGGGTCATATTCCAGCGGCTTGCCGGTTTTCGGGTCGATGCCCGCTGTCCAGTTCACCTTGCTGGCATATTGACCGCTGTTGATGAACTGACCGCGCGTGCGATCGAGCGTGTACAGGAAGCCGTTGCGGCTGAAATGCACCAGCGTTTTGCGCGCCTGACCGCCGATGTCCAGATCGAGAATCATCTGCGACCCGACTTCGTCGTAATCCATGAAGTCGCCGGGCGTATACTGGAAGTGCCACTTCCGCTCGCCGGTGTCAGGATCATAGGCGATCGAGCTGTTGGTGTAGAGATTGTCGCCCGGGCGATATTCCGGATCGTACATAGGCACTGGCTGACCCGAACCCCAGATCGTGACATTCATTTCCGGATCATAGGAACCAGTCTGCCAGTAGGCACCACCGCCGTGTTCCCAGGCGTTGTTCTTGTCCTTCCAGGTTTCGGAACCCGGCTCGCCGGGCTTTGGCACCGTATATTGGCGCCATACCGGCGCGCCGGTATCGGCGTTCAGTCCGTCAATGTGAGAACGAGCGCCGCGGTCGCCGCCCGAGCCGCCGAGGATGAGTTTGTCGCGAATAAGCAGCGGAGGCGCGGTAAGCGCATAGCCGTTCTTCGGATCGTCGACCTGCACGCTCTTGACGAGTTCGCCAGTGGCGGCCTTGGTCCAGAGCACCTTGCCATCGGCAGTGGTCGAAATGACCATGTCCTTGTAAAGCGTCACGCCGCGGTTGGATGCAATCCACACTGCCGATTTTTCGGTGCCGGGATCCATTTCCCACGCAACGCGACCACGCTTGGGATCGGTGAGATCAATCTTGTAGACAGTGCTCCAGCCATCCGGCACATACATCATACCGTCGACCACAAGAGGCGTCGCCTGAAAACCGCTCTGCGGAATGTTGCCGCCGCCCTGCGAACCGCCAAGCGCTGTCGCATAGATGACCTTAAGATTCTTGGCGTTTTCGCGCGTAATATCTTTCAATGCCGAATGGCGTTGGGAGAGATAGTCTCCGTGCACCTGCAACCAGTTTTGCGGCTCGCTCTTGTAATTCAGCAAGCGTTCCGTGGTGATGTCCGCAGCCAACGCTGTACCAAGACAGGTCGTCGCCAGCAGAACTGATGTCAGTCCTGATTTGATCGCTCTCATTGCTAACTCCCCGTTTTTCCATTCGCCTTAAAGGCGAAAAGCCTCCTCGCGCCCTTTTGATTTTGGCTTGCGCGGTTGGCTAATGCAGCGCTTCAGGATCGATGTGTCAACATTGCGTTGCAACAAATGCAATTTCATTGGCTTTTCTAGTCGCCGAACCGGCATCGACCGGATGCGAATCGACTTGGCCTTAAATGATTGATAGCGTCGGCAAAAAAGCAGAGGACCCTGAATCATTATGCAATATAGACTCCTAATAGCTTTGATTTTATTTGCATTGTGCTTTCCTGCAATGGCGCAGGGATTGGGAAAGCCGAAGCGCTTCGATTTTTGGTCGATTGAGCTTGGTGCCTCTGCGGCGGACATTCCTGATAAATTTATCGACTACGCCTGCGGGACGGTCGGCGGCCCTCCCGCAACTCCCTTGAAAGGCTTTAAAGACTTTTCACGCTGTCGCGCCGAAGCCAGTGGCCTGCGAGAGGTTTATTTTCGCTATGACGACGAGCTTGAGTATTGGGCGAAGGCCATGGAACTCGAAAGGGAAATAAAGCTGTTTCGTGGCACACAGATGTATGACTTTCCGGTTGTCCTCTCTTTGTTGATCGATGAAGCAGGTATTGTCCGTGGCCGCCGCATTGTCACCGATCCCCGTTATCCCGATATTCGGGAACGCGCCGATTTGTTCACGCTGGGAAATTTCCTTGTCCAGCGATTCACAAGAGCCGATTGGACCTGCGAGAACCTACCTGCAGAAGAAGGCGAAACGCCAGTGGGAACGGACTTCGTGAAAAGTCGTTGCATCAAGGCAGGTGATGGCTTGATGTATTTCGCCGAGCAGCGCTTCTTCCGCAAAAAGGGCCAGATGGAACGCGATCCAACCACCGGGCAACTCAATATTCAGGCCTTTACGAGCTCGACCCGATTCGAAATGTATATGGACCCTTACGGCAAGCGCGCTGGACTGTAGGAACGATCCCATCTTGTTGAATTAGAGCACGTGCAAGCTGAAAGGCGTCGGCTTGGTGAAGCACCAAGAGGCTTCAATCAGCCTCACGCCCATCAGGCAAAATGGAGCCGGAAAGGTTTAGACCCTCGCGTTTCACGCCTTCCATGCGGGCGAGCGCAAAGCGGCATCCGCGCATGTCGGCGTTGCTCAGGTCCGCGTTGGTCATATCGGCGCCAAGAAAATCAACCTGAAGCGCCGAGACGCCGCTGAGATCAGCGTCATTCAGTTTCGCCTTTTCGAATGCGGCCCCGTGGAGCGATGCCTTTGAAAGATTGGCCCGCCGTAAAAGTGCTTCCTCGAAATTCGAGCGTTGCAGATTCGCTCCGCTCAGATTTGCACCGGTCAAATTCGTGGAGCGCAACAACGAACCGTTCATATCGACGCCACGCATGTTAGTCTGGTTCAGACGCGCATATTGAAGTCGCGACTGGACGATTTTTGCTCCCTCAAGAGACGCACCAGCGAGATCAGCCTCAAAAAAAAGTGTGTTCGTGAGATCTGCGCCAACCAGAGACGCTTGGCGCACAATAGTCTTGTTCAGATTGGCGCCAAACAGGATCGCCCCGTCAAGCCTCGCATTGCGAAGATCTGCGCGGTGCAACAATGCATAGGACAGATCCGCTCCCCGGAGGTCCGCGCCGGACAAATCGCGTCTCTGCAGTTCCTGATCGCGCAGATCGCAGCGTGGACAGTCCTTTGTGCTGCCTTTCAGAAAGGCATCGCGGTCGCCCCGCGCAACATCGTTTTGCGCCTGCGCTGCAGCGAAATCGAGCGTACACGCCAAGGCGATCGCTACTGTGCTGATGTAAACGACAGCCAACACGCCCTGGGCCAGGAATGGCTTCCGATTTAGTTTCACGAAACCTCCCAATCAATCTTGTGGCGTCTCCCGCGCCTGCTATGATGAGAGTATAGCACTTGGACCCTGCCTTGCCAGGCAGGCAATCAAGAGATTTTCGGGGAGAGTGAAGATGGTCGCAAACGGCAGAATCGCGAATCATTTTTTGGGGATGATTTGCGGCATTTTTTTCGCCGCCGCGTTTTCCGGCGCGGTCTTCGCTCAGGACAGCGTTAGACGCGGACAACAACTGTGGTCACAGAAAGCCGGCTGTCCGTTCTGCCACGGCTGGGCTGGCGACGGGCATGGCGACGAACATGCCGACGGCGCTGCGGCAAATATTCGCGAGACGATTTTAACGCGTGACCAGATACAGGAAGTCATCAAGTGCGGGCGTCCGGGCTCCTCAATGCCGCGCTTCGACAAATTCGCCTATACCGACAGACGTTGTTTCGGCATGACTGCCGAGGAACTCGGGAAGGATGTTCCCAGCGAACCACCGGCGCCATTGCAGATCTTCGAGGTTGACGCCATCGCAGACTATGTCGCCGCGAAACTCAAGGATGCCGGCCCGGTCACTAAAGAAGAGTGCCTCGAGTTCTTCGGTGGCGTCGGGGCAGCCTGTGACAAATATCCCCCGAAGGGCTGATTGAGCGGGCGCTTCTCGCTTGGCCAGCAAAGCAACTAAAATTGCCTTGCCTCCTGACGAAATCCGGTTGCAGACCCTCGCTATTACCAACGGTCATTTGCACCTACCCACATGGGCCCATTCGCGTAATCCGTTTGATTTGATGGCTTCGGGGAGCGCGACCAGTTTGTTCCAGGCCTCGCACATTGCGTCGATGATGGCGTCGTAGCTTTCGAAGACGCGGTTCGAAAGCCAGTTGTCTCGCATGTATTGCCAGATGTTCTCAACCGGATTGAGTTTCGGGGAGCGCGAGGGCAACAGGATCGGTGTGATGTTCGCGGCATGACGAGTTTGCTTGTTGCGTGCCTGGCGGCGCGATCCATGACGAGCACGGCATGTGCGCCGGGCGTGACACGGCGGGCTATTTCGTCGACATGCCCCAGCATGGCGTCGGTGTTGACCCAGGGCGAGGCGATCGCCGCGCCCTTTCCAAGCGCCGGGCAAATCGCGCACCCACCAGCGGTTGAGCTTGCGAGCGGGGCAGTTGAGGCGGAGCGCCTCGTTGCCGCGTGGATTAGTGCCTGTGGCTTGCACCAACAACTTCTGGCATTCGACGGCAGCTATGTTTGCTTTGTGGGGCCTGCATGGTGCAACCGCTCATGACCGGTTGGGGTCAATTTCAGCCACCACCAAACGGCATCATCATGTCTGCATTCACTCGAAGAACGGACATGCGTTCTCGCCGGCTCGAAGCACACAAATCTATTCTTGATCCGCCCAAATCGTCGAAAGCCCTTTCAGTTACAAATTGAGTTGGAATCTGTGTGGCTGCTTCCCATTCAGAATTGTCTCAATGTGATCAGGCGACAGCAGCGTTAGACGCAGCACGCGACTGAGGCAAGAGGAGTTCACCTTTTCGGCAGCAGCCATCTCCTCAATGGAGCCGTATGCGCCACTCTCCAGCAGCTTTCGCCAGCGGAACGCCCGGGCGAGGGCCTTCACGAGCGCGTTGTCGATCCGGGCAGACTGCGGCATCCATAACTCGCCGTGCGGACCGATGACGAGTTTCCGGCTGCCGCGTTTGTAGAGCGAAAACGGGATGCGGACCGTCAGGGTTTTGGATTCAGGCGTCAGCGTTGCACTCGGTCGGGTTGAGGGTTTGCGGCGTGGGCGAGCCGGGTCAGCAGTTTGAGCGTCCTGATCGCAAACGACGTCTGTAGCTGTCAATGGCGGCGACAAATTGTGCCAGATGGCGGCGTAAAAGTGTACCAGTCTGGTTGAGAGAAAAGGGCTGCATGAGCCCTTGTG
>CANJWR010000204.1 GCA_947478455.1 Beijerinckiaceae bacterium
CGGCTGATAAACCAAGGCGCGGAAAGCCCGAGCGCCGCCTGAAAAAGATCCGTGTCACGCATGCATCAGAAAATACGCGGAGCCAGCGGAAACCAAAATATTCAACTTGTGGTTGAAACCTCTACCCACACGATTCAGCGAAGAGCCGAGATGAATCGCTGCCTCTTGCATAGCGCCGAGCATCTTTCGTAGATGCGATTCGGTTTCGCCAGGTATGTTCATTTTCTTCCAGGACCTTTCGATGTTCGATTCTCATGGCGTCAGGAGGCGGGCGCAGCCTCGAGGATTGCCTGGTCAAGCGTCTCTATTGTTGGGCGATCATGGAAGGATATCGTTTTTCGCCCGTACTCTATGGCGATTTGCGGCATTGCTCCGTTTAGGGATGCAAGGAGGGTCTGCTTTACCATCGTGAAAAGCCTCAGCTGCTTTTCTCGCGTTACCTTTATTTTGTTAGATATTGGCGAAACGATTCCGTATGAAACAAAGATTCCTACAAATGTTCCAACCAGCGCTGCTCCGATCAATCCTCCCAGGAGCTCCGGGGATTGGTCGAGCGCGCCCATTGCTTTGATGACACCGAGAACGGCGGCGACGATCCCAAGCGCCGGGAGCCCGTCGGCCACCGCACTCAATGCATGGTAGGGCTTCAACTTGTCGCGAGATAAAGTTTGGAGCTCCTCATCCATGAGGGATTCGATTTCATATGACTTAGCGGTGCCGAGGATCATCAACCTGACGTAGTCACAGATGAACGTCGTTAATTCCCTATTCTTTACGACCGTCGAAAACGCATTGAATAGAACCGATTCCGTGGGCTGTTCTACATGCGCTTCGATTTCAGACTTTCCCTTTGAGCGCATGTCCCTGAGAAGCGCGTGCAACAGACCCAATAGATCAAGATATTCGCGGTCATGAGGATATCGCCCCAGGAGGGCTTCGCCGATTGCGGCGGCCGCTTGATTCACGCCGTCACCTAAATTCAACCATAGCTCATTGCGGCGCCAGTGTCCTTTATCGTCGCGACGCTGTTTGCAATCACAAAAGTGCCGAGCGCAGATCCCCCTATGATGACGAATTCCCATGGTTGCCAGATCACCGCAATATGGCCGCCCATAGCGGCAAATCCGCCGAGCATGCAGCTTAGTGCAATGATCAGACCTATGACGAAGCTCATTCCCAACCTCTTTCATTAGCGAAGTTCGATGCGCCATCTTGTGCCGGCCTGTCCAGCGAGAGCACGCTCCGCGCAAGGTATTACGAGCTAGCTCGGCTATTGTCCGTTTAAGGGAGTTTCGTAATGATGGAGGCGCTTGCAATCGGCCTGACGGCGCAAAGGGCGCTCGAAAAGGCTGTCGAGTCCATTTCCTACAATCTGGCGAATGGCAGCACGGCCGGCTTCAGGGCTTCGCAGGTCACTTTTGAAACCTTTGAAGGCCAGATCGGTGGCAGGCCTACTTCTTTCGTCAAGAACGCGAGCGGATATATCTCCGGTCAACGAGGGTCACTTTCGAACACCGGCAATATGCTCGACATTGCAGCCTCCGAACATGGTTGGTTTGGCGTTCAGACTGCTGATGGCATCGGGTATACGAAGGACGGTCGGTTCGGCATCAATCCGAATGGTTTGCTGGTTACTTCGGAACAGCTGCCAGTGACTGATAGTTCCGGCGCCGCCATCTTGCTCGATCCCGCTGGTGATGCTCCCCGGATCAAGCCAGATGGTTCCATTTTGCAGAATGGCAATCTTGTTGGCTCGCTGGGAATTTTTGTCCTCCCTGAGGACGCAAACCTTCAGCGCTCGACGCCGCTTGTTTTTCGGTCCAGCCGGCCTGGCGACGCCCAGACTGGGGAGAACGCGAAGGCTACAGTTTTGCAAGGCTTTCTCGAAATGTCGAATGTCAATCCATTGTCCGAAATGACACGATTGATTGCGGCGCAAAGACTATTCGAAAGCACAACAGCCTTGCTTGAATCCTGCGAGGCCACGTTTTCTGATGCGGTTCGGACACTCGGTTCACGTTCCTGATGATTTCGGACCAAACGAAGGGATCCGGCGACAGTGGCGGCCGCCTTGTTTCGGGGCGCTTGGACCTGCTACGGCGTCGCGTTCAATTTTTCCAGGCCAGTCGGAACGCCATTTTTATAGGTGGCACAATTGCCGCCATCGGGTCTGACTGGCTGGAACTGACCGGCGTCAGGAAGTTCGCACAGATTGGCGATCTTGTATCGCAAACGCCCGGGGATCTGTCGTCCGTCATCGGCGTTGTGGTCCAGATTTCGGCCAACCTTGTTCGCGTCAAGGCTACCGGTCGCATACAATTATCGCTGGGCGAATCTGCTTTTTTGCTTGGGCAACCGTCAGTTCGGCCATGCGACAGGTGGATTGGGCATGTTTTCAATTCGCTGGGCTATTGTCTCGATGACGCTGTTTTTCGTTCCTCAGCAATGGCAAGCATGTCGCTTTACGGTTCAACGAACGCACTCCGATCTAGTTCGATCGACTGGACTCCTTTTCGTTCCGGAGTTCGCGTGATCGATCTTTTTACGCCGCTTTGCTATGGACAGCGCGTCGGAGTTTTTGCCGGTTCAGGCGTCGGCAAATCCACCCTGCTCGATATGCTGGTCAGTCGCTCCTCTTGCGATATCGCCATTATGGCGTTCGTCGGTGAACGGCGTCGAGAGGTTTCGGATTTTTTGGCGAGGACAAACCCGTCCATACTGGCCAGGTCGATTTGTGTGGTTGCGACAAGCGATGAGAGCGCTTTGATGCGGCAGCTCGCTCCGCTTACGGCTATGACCATCGCGGAATATTTTCGGGATCAGGGATTGCGGGTGCTTCTCGTAGTCGATTCGCTGACTCGTTATGCACATGCTGTGCGCGAGATCTTGCTTGCCGGAGGGGCTGCGCCGGTCGCCCGTGGTTATCCGGCGTCCATGACTGGGGAGATGGCCCGTCTTCTTGAACGAGCAGGTCACGGCGCAGTTGGTGCTGGCTCCATTACTGGTGTTTTTTCGGTTCTGGTTGATGGGGATGACCACAACGACCCCGTTGCAGATGCGGCGCGCGGCATTCTTGACGGACATATCGTCCTGGACCGCCAGATTGCTGAACGGCCACAATATCCGCCGGTCGATATTCTGAAGTCAATTTCACGTCTGGTTGACAGGGCTCTGGAGCCACAGCAAATGGCGCTCGTAACGCAAGCGCGAAAAATGATTTCCGCTTTCGAGGATACGCGCGATCTGCGCTCAATTGGCGCCTATCAGCGTGGTCTCAATCCCGCGGTGGACCGGGCGATCGACATCGTTCCTTCGATTTACGATTTTCTGTCCGAGAGCCCGCACACGCCGACAGACAGCAATCCTTTTGGGGGGCTTGAGAAGTTGCTCGCTCGATAGCGAGCATTCACAATCCAAAAGGCCTGCGAAAGGGAGGTCCGCCATAAAAATGGTGCATCTCGTATTGTGAAGAGACACCTATGATTGTTGGACGTCGTAAATACCGGGCCTCGGCAATGTCGCGCGAACTGGCGCGCTCACCCATTTTGCTTCGCCTTAAAATGCTCGAATTGTCTGCAGGGCTTCGCAGCCAGACATTGCCACGCGAAGTCGCCGAAGAGGTTCGTATTTCGATCAAACATTTGCGTTCCTCTATCATGGCGAATCCAGCCCTTTCTCTTGCGGATTTCGACGCGAAGTCCAGAACCGCTATGGATGCCCGGCTTGCGAAGGCGGAGGCGGTTCCATGCTAGGGCTATTTAGCAAAATGATTGCATTTTTGGCTCAGGCGAGCTTGCCGGCAGCCGGGGTTAGCATTGCGGTGGGTTCTGCGTCATTCGCCGCTTACATGTTTGTTCATGCGCCCAGCGATCCCTATTTTGGCGGCATGGAACATCTGGCGCTTTTTGCCCAGCCCGCCCGGATTGGACGTCCAGATGCGGACGCACCGCGTGCGCCTGACCTCATTGCAAGATCGGTTCCTATGGACATGACGCCCATTGGGACCATTGTGGCAAAACCGTCCAGCGAAGGGCGTTCGGGCGGCAAGGCGCCGGCAGCAGCGCTGCCGATATTGGCGGGGCATGCGCTACTCAGTCTTATCGGTTCGCGCGCGCTGATCCAGTCGCCAGCCGGCGCGCGAATTCATGCGATGGGTGAGGAATTGCCCGGAGTTGGCGTCCTTCGTTCCATCGAACAGTTCGACGGCGGCTGGAGCGTTGTGACCGACAAGGGCCGCATCCTGGAGCGGCGTTCGGGCGTCCCGGCCGCACCCCCACAAAGGCGATAGCTCCTCTCGCTCAAGCTTCACATAAGCACCGCCCGTTCAATTCTTTCTGTGATCGATTCGATTTACCTTTCAAGGCAGACAAGCGGGGGACGTGAATGACGAGTATCTTGACGAATGGCGCTGCGCTTACGGTTTTGCAGAATATCAATCAGGTTCAGCGCGATCTTGAAGCCACTCAGGGCCGCATTTCTTCAGGAATGCGGGTAAAATCCGCTGCAGACAATGCGGCCTACTGGTCAATTGCGACCACGATGCGTTCAGATAATTCCTCTCTGTCTTCCGTCAAGGATGCGCTCGGCGTCGGATCGGCGACACTGGATGTCGCGTCGTCTGCGCTCAACAGCACAGTTGATATCGTCAGCCAGATCAAGGCGAAGCTGGTTGCGGCGCGCGAGCCGGGGCTTGATCGCGCCAAGGTGCAGGCCGAGATCGGACAGCTTCAGAACACGCTGAAGAGCATTTCGGACGCCGCCTCGTTCAGCGCCGAAAACTGGTTGTCGCAGGATTCGAGCATCGCGGGCTATAACGCCAACAAAACCATCGTGGCGTCCTTCTCCCGCACGACGACCGAAGTGTCGGTCGGGACAATTGATCTCGATACGTCCTCCATGAAACTGTTCGACAGCAACGACCAGAGCGGCATCGTGGACCGCGACAGGACGATCGGCGGAACAACGATTTCCCTCGCGACAATCGATATTTCGGCGCTTACGGATTCGACAGCCGATCAGCAGACTCTGGACGATTTCATTTCCATCGCCGATCAGGCGCTGGGCGATATTTCGACCGCTGCCAGCAGCATCGGTTCGGCGCGTCATCGCGTTTCGATGCAGCAGGATTTCGTATCGACCCTTATGGATTCGATCACCACCGGCATAGGCCAGCTCGTCGATGCGGATATGACGCGGGAGTCAACGCGTCTTCAGGCTCTGCAGGCGCAGCAGCAGCTCGGCATCCAGTCGCTCAGCATCGCCAATTCCAGCAGCCAGCAGATTCTCAAACTGTTCGGCGGCTAAGCTCCCGGGCGCGGGCTTTGCGCTGCGCGTTTCTTCGGTCTAGTCTTCCTCCAACTACAATAGAGCGGAGGAAACATGTATCGTATCGCATCGCAACGATCGCATCGCTGCTGGTTTGTTCTACCGGTCAGGTTTTCGCGCAGGATGATGTAGCCGCTTTCTACAAGGGGCGACAGATGCAGATGATGGTGGGATCCGCCGCTGGCGGATCTTACGACTTGTCTGCGCGCATTGTGGCCAAACACATCGTCAGGCATATCCCGGGCAATCCGACCATGGTTGTTCAGAACGTACCGGGTGCAGGCAGTCTCACTCTCGCCAACCAGATTTACAACGTGTCGCCGCGCGACGGTTCTGTGATGGCGCTCGCCAACAACGGAATGCCGACCGCGCCATTTCTGACGCCCGACCAAGCGAGGTTCGATCCAACACGGTTTTCATGGATCGGCAGTTCCAATCGAGAGACCCAGATTGTCATTGTCTGGAATACATCGCCCATCAAGACGATGGACGATCTCTTCAAGCAGGAAGTCATCGTCGGCGGCGTTGCGCCCGGCACAGCAACCGTCGACTATCCGCTCGTGACGAACTCGATCATCGGGACGAAATTCAAGATCATCATCGGCTACACAACGACTCCGGTGGTCAATGTCGCGATGGAGCGGGGCGAAGTGCATGGCGATGCGGCGCGGGGCTGGATCACCGCCAAGGCTCAGGATGCGGGGCTGCTGCGCGATGGCAAGATCAGGATTATCGCCCAGTACGGTTTCCGCAAGGCGGTCGATCTTCCCGATGTGCCGTTGCTTCCGACAGGCGCGACAGATGCCGATCGTCAGGCATTTGCGCTGCTCTATGCGCGGCAGGATTATGGACGGCCGTTCTTCGCTCCGCCGGATGTTCCTCCCGCGCGATTGGCCGCGCTGCGGTCCGCTTTCGAGGCGACCCTTCGGGATCCGGAGTTTCTGGCCGAGGCCAAACAGGCGCTGTGGGAAACCGAACTCGTGTCGGGGGGCGAACTTGACGCCCTGACGAAGCGGATAGCCGCGACGCCGCCGGAAGTTGCCGCTCGCTTGCGCGAGGCATTGTCAGGCGCGGTGGCGGCGAAATAGGCGATCTGAATCAAAAACGGCAGGAGGAGGCTCCTGCCGCTTCGACGATGCTGCAATTTTTCCAGATGCTATCGGAAAATGTCGGCGTAAATCTTGTTCCAGACCGGAAGCTTCTGATCCACTTCCTCGGGCGAGAAGAAGATGGCGCGGAAGTTCTTGCCGTCCGGGCGCAAAGCCGGATCGTTCGGCTCCACCTTCGGATCGACCGGCATGTAATCGGCGGCTTTAAAGATTTTCTGCCCTTCTTCGGAGACCAGGAAGTCGATCAGCAGTTTGCCGGCGTTCTTGCTGGGGCCGTTCTTGGTCAGTGAGAACACGCTCAGCACGCCAAGTGCCGGCTGCATGGGAATCCAGTTCGACGGCGCGCCCTGCTGCTTGCTGATGATCGTGTGGTTGTTGAAAATCTGCAGCGCGATGGAATATTCGCCCGCAATCACCTGATCGA
>CANJWR010000205.1 GCA_947478455.1 Beijerinckiaceae bacterium
AGAATGACTCCATTGGCGCCCTCGATGGCGCTCAACACCCGCCAGTTCGGCGTCAGGACGATGTCGCCATACCCCAAGGTTACAAAGGTCACGGTGGAAAAATAGAGCGCCTCTTCAAAGCTGCGGAGCTCTCCCAGCGCCCGAAACAACATAGCGTAGATCCAGATCTGCATCGTGTGCAACGCGAACAGGCCAAAGACGGCGAGCAGAATCATCCCTGCTTGCCGCAGGCGGTTAGGGTGCCTGCGAAGCCGCACGTTCGCGTCGTTCATCAGTCTTGTTAGCAGCAGCAATCCAAAAAAGTGCATGAGCGTGGTCACCGCGACCATCAACGCGGCCGCCGCCAGGTTCAGGTTCAATTGATACAGTGAAACGTCCATTGGCTGTGCTCCTCGGCGCCGCCCGCGCGCGCCCCCGTGTTGATCGTTCTGGCGCGGACGCCCCGGTTGACGGATGATTCACTTCAGCAACTCGAACCAGTCATTGGTCGACTTGGATCAACGGCTGTCAGCCTCGAGGCTCCTCACCCTGACGATACTGCGCCGCGGGGCGAATGCTTAGGTCCGAACAACTGGCCCGGCCGCGTCTCTGGCGCGCATTTTGGTTACGCTGATCCCCCACGCGTCTGCAAGACAGTGGAGAGGAGCGCTCAGTGCTATAGGTCTGACCTGGGGCAAGGTATCCGGCGGTTTAGTGTGCTGGACCCCGCGATGACGCAATCCAAGGCCGTCTCGCCGACTTTCTATTTCCTGAGCGAGAAGAGGTGCTCGGCCAGCGATTCCAGCTGGTCTGGCTCGACACGCACGTATGGCATGTCGCGGTGCAGGCTGCTGTGCAACCACACGTTGAGCGCCATGGTCGTCATTCCTGGCGTGTTGGCGATCGCCTCGAATGTCGGGGCCTTCGGATCTGGGGATCGGGTCTGGCCGGAAACCACCGTGTGGCAAGCGGAGCAGGCCTTCTCAGCGTAGACAAGACCTGGCGATCGTGGCGGTTTGCTCGTCGCCTGAACCGGCGAACTATCGCTGCCCGGGGCAGCCTGAGGTGCGATTCCCGTGGCGCAAGCGGTGGCGATAAAAGCGCATCCAAATACAACCAGCCGACGTAGCATTGTTTCCTCCCTGTAGATTCCCACGACGACCGAACTGTTCCCGGAAGCTCGGCGAGCGTCCGCCGATCGTTGGCGACATCATTGATCTAGCTCAAAAGGCGCTTGCAGCTCACGGCGATGTCAGAGCTGCGCCGGCGCCACACGGGCGTGAATTCCCAAGTCGATCAAGAATCGCCCCGTCGGAGCATCAGAGCTCGTACGGCCTCTTCTTGGCCTGACCTCGTCTTCTGAAGGCTTCGATCGGCCCTGTGTGAGACGCGCGAAAAGCTTGTCGTCGGCGTGATCCAGGTCAAAGCCGTCAAGGGCAAGCGGCGTCACGCTTCAGACATGGTTGGACGCGTCATCATCCTGCTTCTGGGGCTGTGCATTGCTGGTTGCACCAAAGCGTCTGCTCCGGCGGCAGGCCCTGTAGAAGGCGCTGGTCACTCGGTATTGGTGATGAACGCCACACCGGAACAAATTGAAGCGGGGGCGCGCATCGTCCAGCTTCAGTGCGTCAGTTGCCATGCCGTCCGCTCCGAAGACAGGAGCCGCAATCCTGATGCACCTGCGCTGCGTACTCTGGCTGAGCGCTACCCGGTTGCCGGGCTCGCAGAAGCTTTTGCTCTGGGCATCATGACAGGACATCCCAGCATGCCTGACTTTCGGTTCAGTTCGGCGCAGATCAACGACATTCTCGCCTATCTTGAAAGCATACAGACACGTCAAGCAGCCGAGCTTGATCGGCGCCGATCTGACCATCCGTCGGCGGGGTGATTCGGCGGAGGGTGGGCTCGCAGAGCGGCCGTAGCGGTTATCGGTGACGAGGACGGCCAGATGGTTTTGGCCATGCTTCGCAACATGACGAACGACCGCTGTGAGGCGATGAACTACCGGCTCGCACCCGAAGGCGGGGATGGCGGCTCTTGACCGACCCCGCCGGTCGCAGCGTTGTGCCGCCAGGGCGGAACCGGGCCCCAAAGGCGACAGTCAGCAGACTTCGATTTTCAGCGACACATGATCAGCCGAACGTCGCCGAAAATCTGCCGAACACTGGCAAACGGCGTCTGCAATCAGGCGGTTGCTTGAGCGCGGCCACGCGCTCGGAGCTGGAATCTACCTCAGTGAGTTACTTGTCCGCACCGCGACGATCTATGGCGTATAATCTCTCGACTCTGCCGTCTCAACGCGATCGGCCAGATCGTCGTCGCAGTAGATCGCGAGGTCGAGCAGTTCTTCGTCGTCGAAGTCCGCAAGTGTGATCTCAAGGCTGGCGTCCCATATCGCGTCGGCGATCTCGTCTTCATCGAGGTGAGACCATTCCTTGAGCAGTTCGCGTGCAAAACTGGCCTGCTCGCGCGCCGCATCACGCATCTCGTCATCATCAGAGGTGCTGACATCATTGCCTGACGCGAGTTGGCCGTAAGCGGCCGCACAGGCCGCCGCCGCTTCGACGAACTCCTGCCGAAAATCGTCCGGCGGAGGCGCGGCGGCGTGGCTCGAAGTTGTCGCGCCCCAAGCAACCGCCAGGCACGCGGCCAACCGCGTTGCGAAACCGGATAACGCCATGAAAGCCCCCCTCACGTGCCATTGCCCGCACAATCCGTAACCATTTCGCACCCTCCGGTAACTGCTGGATTGCAGTCACGAAGCACCCCGCCGGCGGATGCTTTCAGGCCAATATGACATGGTCTCCGGATCGGCCGGTTTGCGGGGGCAGGGGACCCCAATAGCGCGACCTTCCTTCAAGCGTCACCGCTTTCCAGCCGAAGTCATCCGTCAAGAGGCAATCTCCCGCCGGGTCCGTTAGGGAAGGATGACTGTTCGCAACTGGCCGACTCAGCCATTCCACCACAATCGCCGGCTCGGCGACTGCAATCGACTCGGCCGGCTTGTGAGGGAATGACTGCGTGTGCGAGACTGTGTTTGGTTGGGATCGCTGCCGAAGGAGTATTACCCATGAGCCTTCGCTGCGCAGTTTTTGCCCTTGCCGCTGCTTTTGCTTGCCCGACCGCTTTCGGTCAGGCGCTGATGCAGAATTTTTCCTGGCCTGAAATGCGCCAGGCGTTGGAGAGCGAGGGCTCGACCATTATTGCGGAGGGCGCCGATGGCGACATCCGGTATTTCGATGCGAAGAGCGAGGATAACCTCAACTTCACGGTGTTCGGCTTCGAGTGCGACACGAACGAGCCCACGCAGCGATGCAGCGGAGCGCTGCTCGCTGCCTCGCTCACACCGAAGGACGATGACGCTCTCGCGAAGGGTCTGGATGCGATCGACTCCCTGTCCGTCGATGACCGGACGAGCCCGCGCAAAAATATCAGGCTCACGCGCTATATTATCTTCGGCGGCGGCATTGCTGCGGGGAACCTCCAGGAAACATTTCGGTCTTCCTGAGCACCTCGCAGAGCGCCTGGAAGATGCTCGGCGATAAAGACCTTCTCAAATAGGCCAGCGACTTCGTTCGGCGAAATTCACGGGAGTTGGGTTTGCGATATGGCACACTGCGGCGCCGCAGCCGCGGATGCCCGACAGACCGACACGCCAGCCACCACGTTACCAACGCAGCTATGGGCGATGACCCGCCGCAACGCGGCGTCATCGTGGAATGACAAAGTGGTCGACGAAGCCGGATCGCCACAGTTTGCGTTCTGGCGACGTCGGGCCCGAACCGGCCGTTCGCGATGCGCTTGGTTCGAAAATCCAGGGGCAGGTCACCAACGGTCAACTTTACGGGCTGCCCGTGTGGTGCTACCTAGTAATACCACTTAGGAGGCGATCATGACGGTCAAGACCTCGGTTTCTCTAACCGATAGCCAAGAGGCGTTTGCGCGTGAGTTGGTAGAGCGCGGCCGTTATCCAAGTCTGAGCGCAGTCTTGCAGCACGGTTTAGAGCTGTTGCGGTCTGAAAGGGAACTTGAGGAAGCTGAGTTGGCAGCGCTTCGCGCGCTGCTGAAAACACGGCGTGCCGGCGAGTTCACTTCGGTCGCCAAGGGCCGTGAGCGAACGCAACGGATGATACGGGCCAAAAAGGCGGGCTGATGCCATATCGCGTCGAGCGCTCGTTAGACACCGACCACGACCTGTCCGCGATCTTCGACTTCCTGCTGACTAGCTACATGGGATTCGGCGGCGAGCGCGGCGAGGCTCTGGAGCGCGCGGCTGTGCGCATCGAGGGGATCGAGGCCGAGATGCTTTCATTAGGTGATGTGCCTCACCAGGGAACGCTGAGGCCTGATCTACTTCCTGGGTTGAGGTCAGTCACGAAGCAAAGGGCGATTTTCTATTTCGATGTGGATGATGATCTGCGCCTGCTGCGCGTGCTCGCCATATTCTTCGGCGGACAGGACCACCAGCGCGCCATGCTCCAACGTCTGTCCAAATCAGAATAGGCGCTTTGCCCAAGACCGGTATTGGGCGATGACCCGCCGCAATGCAGCGTCATCGTGGAATGATTAAAGTGGATCGACGCAGCCGGATCGCCACAGTTTGCATTTTGACGACCTCTGGGCTCGAAGCGGACATTGCGTCTTGGGCGTGCACTGGCTCCATGAGGCTGAAATATATTGCACGCTCCAGCAATGCGAGTTCGCAATGGACGCCTCCAATGCCTGAGCACGGCATCTATTCAGTGAGCTTCGCCAGCGTTTATCCGCACTACGTCGCCAAGGCTGAGAAGAAGCAGCGCACAAGGGCGGAGGTCGATCAGATCATTCGTTGGCTGACGGGATACAGCCAAAAACAGCTTGAAGGGCAGATCAAGACGCAAACAAACTTCACGGAGTTTTTCAACGAAGCGCCAAACCTCAATCCCGCGCGGAGGTCGATCGCGGGGGTGATTTGTGGCGCGCGTGTAGAAAATATCGAAGATCCGCTTATGCAGGAAATTTGCTACCTCGACAAATTGATCGACGAACTTGCAATAGGTAAATCGATGGAGAAAATATTGCGTGCTTAGCTCCCGGCGTCTGCTGTCGGCGAAGACTCGCCACAACGCAGCGTGATCCCTGAATGACGTATCTGGATCGATTCTGTCGGATGGCCTCAATCGCCACTTCGGCTAACACGGCCCCCAATTCAGTCAGTCGCCTCTCGCCACAACCGGCGACGCATGACGCGTCCACGCTGGATGTGATGTGTGGCCGCGTTGCTACGACAACAACTCCGCGAGTTTCATCACAACCATCGGATTGCCCTTCATCTTGGCGCGCCCCGTCATCATCAGTGACTGTCCATTGATCGTGCCGTCGAGGAGGCCCTTCAGATCGTCGGCGCTGATGGTGATCGTGGCGTCAGCCTGACCTCGGACCTGCGACACGCTCGGAGGTGTGCTGACGCCGTCGATAAGAAGGAAACCCTTGTCCTGGAGATCGAATGCGATGGTTTTTCCAATCGGCTTTCTGCCAACGAGCCGCCGGGCAATATCGGCTTCGATCGATTCAATGTCTGTCATCAGCGTATTTCCCTATTCCCATCCAGTTGAGGCAATTTCCCGCAATGGCGTCCCCGCTTCGTATCGGGCGCACAGCTCGTCGGGGTCAAAGGGCGCCCCGATGGGGTTATCGGCGAAGGCGTCCGAGTACATGAACTCGAATGCCTGATCCATCGGCATTGTGTCCGTCTGGATTTCGACGCTGTTCCCGTCCGGATCGAGATAATACATCGACAGCACCGGCCCGTGATTGACGCACATCACCGGCTCGATCCCCCGCTTCTTGCAGCGCTTGTAGTTGGCAAGCCAGACGCCGACGCCATCGTAGGTGAAGGAGATATGTTCCAGGCCAGACATCGCGCGGCGCTTGTCGATCTGCTGAAAAAAAGTTCCAAGTCCGCGCTGCGCCGCTACGTCCTTCTCTGGCATGCCGACAATGAGCAGGCGATGGTGCTCCTCGTCGAAGGTGAGCGCGCAACCCATTCCGTCGTCGGCTTCGAACACCATACGCGCGTTGATCACGGCCATGTACCAGTCTCGCGCCGCACCGACGTCCGCCGACCGCAGAACGATATGGGAGAGTTTGTAGACGGGGACGGGCGGCATCTCGTCCAGTGGAATTCGTTTTCCAAGTTTGTGCATGTCCACTTCCTCGTGTGTGAGTGCGAAGGTGAGATGGGCCGACGGGGTCCCGGCGGAATATCGACACGGAACGCTTTGCACCTCAGTCCACCAGTTTCGCGGCATTGCGGATCATTGTCTTTAGCCTCGTCTTGCGGCGACTTGCTGACGCGTCGGCGGGAGAGACTTGCCCATGCAGTCGGGTCCACCGGGCCGCCGAAATGATCGCGGCGCTCAAAATTCCGGGTCGAGGGTCCTTGTTCGGATCTACGCCAAGTCGACGAGCCAACCCTGCAGCAAGCTCTTCCTGGATCAGATTCTCGAAGGCGAGGATGGCCGCATGGACTTCGGGCGCAGGCGACGAGCGCAGAACTTCGTCGCGAAGTTCTTCAAACTCGGGAGGCCTGACGGACAAGGACGCACTCGCCAGCGCCGAAACCGCTGCGCTGAACGGAGAAACGTCTGCCGGAACCGCGTTGAGCGTTTGCCTTAGCTCAGCCAGCCAGACTTCTCGATCAGCGTAGAGGATCGCGTACTTGGAGCCGAAATGGCGCCAGAAGGTTGTCGCATCGACATCAGCGGCCTCGGAAATTTCTGCAATCGTGACGTTGTCAAAGCCCTTGTCGCGGAACAACCGCATCGCAACCCTCTGGATGAGCTCGCGCGTTTGCTCGCGTTTGCGCGTGCGCCGTGAG
>CANJWR010000206.1 GCA_947478455.1 Beijerinckiaceae bacterium
TCCTCGACGAGCCGACATCTGTGCTGACACCGCAGGAAGCGGAGACGCTTTTTGTGACGCTTGATCGCCTGAAAGCCGAAGGCCGCGCGCTGCTTTATATTTCGCACAAGCTCGACGAGGTGAAGCGCCTTTGCGACCGCGCCACGATTTTGCGCATGGGCAAGGTGGTGGCGACCTGCGATCCCAAACAGGAAAGCGCCCGCTCGCTAGCGGCGCTGATGGTCGGGGCGCAGGTGAAGGACGTGAAGGCCGCTGGCGATCGTGTGTTCGGCGCACCGTGCATTGTGGTCGATCATCTGTCGATGAAAGCTCCCGGCTTGCATGGGGTTTCTCTCGAAGATGTGTCGCTGTCGGTGAACGCAGGCGAGATTTTCGGCATTGCGGGCATTGCGGGTAACGGGCAGTCGGAATTGTTTGCGGCGCTGTCGGGCGAAGTCGTCAGCACGCAGCCGAATGCTATCGCGTTTAATGGCATTCCGGCGGCGGGCGAGGACATTACACAGCGGCGCAGGCGTAACGTGGCCTTCGTGCCCGAAGAGCGAAATGGCCACGCGGCTGCGCCGGATTTCGCGCTTTCGGAAAACGTTGTGCTGTCGCGTCACTCGGACGGAACGATGACACGGTTCGGGCTGCTTGATCTGGGCCGGGCCCGCACAATCGCAGGCGAAATCATCGGCGCCTATGACGTGCGCAAGGCGGGACCAGATCCGGCGGCCCGCACTTTGTCGGGCGGGAATTTGCAAAAATTTGTTGTCGGACGCGAGATCATGCGAAACCCGACCGCACTTGTCATCGACCAGCCGACGTGGGGCGTTGACGCGGCCGCAGCTGCCGCCATCAGGCAGGCGATTGTGGATCTCGCCGCGAAAGGCGCTGCTATCGTTGTGGTCAGTCAGGATCTCGACGAATTGTTCGAAATCTCGGATCGCATCGCGGTGATCCATCAGGGTCGCTTGTCCGAAGGGAAGCCAGCCTCGGTCATCACGCGCGAGGAGATCGGTTTGTTGATGGCGGGGGCGTCTGGTGCGCATTGATCTCGAGCCGCGACAAGGCCGTTCGCGCCTGATCGAAATCACAGCTCCGATCATTGCCGTAATGGCTGCGATGCTGATCGGCGGCGCGCTCGTGGCGGCGCTCGGCAAATCTCCCGTGCAGGCCTTCTTCGTTTATTTCGTCAATCCGCTAATGGAGAGCTGGTCGCTGCAGGAGCTTGCGGTGAAAGCGTCGCCGCTGGTGCTGATTGCGGTCGGGCTTTGCTTCTGCTTTCGGGCGAACCTCTGGAACATCGGCGCGGAAGGCCAGTTCATCATGGGCGGCGCGATGGGCGGATGGATTGCGCTGCTGACTCAAGGCGGAGCCGGGCAGGGCACATTCGGATCATTCTGGATTTTACCCGCGATGCTGATCGTCGGTGCGCTGGCCGGCATGGCCTATGCGCTGATTCCCGCTTTGCTACGGGTATGGCTGGGCGTTTCGGAAATCCTGACGAGCCTCATGTTGGTCTATATCGCGCAATTGTTTCTCGACTACATGGTGCGCGGTCCATGGCGCGATCCAAAAGGTTTTAACTTTCCAGTTTCGGCCAATTTCGACGCCGAGGCGACGCTACCGTTGTTGTTTGATGGCGGACGTTTGCATGCGGGCGTAGTGATTGCGCTGGTCATCGCGATCGTCGCAGCGGTGGTGTTTTCGAAAAGTCTCTTCGGTTATGAAGTGCGGCTTGTCGGCGCAGCGCCGCGAGCTGCGCGTTTTGCGGGCTTCGACGACAAGAAGCTTACGCTCACAGTGTTCGCGATTTCGGGCGCGCTGGCGGGGCTTGCGGGCATTTGCGAAGTGTCAGGCCAGATCGGCCAGCTGCAGCCATCGATCTCGCCCGGCTACGGATTCACCGCGATCATCGTGGCGTTTCTGGGACGTTTGTCGCCCATCGGAATTGTGCTGGCCGGGCTGGTGCTGGCGCTCACCTATATCGGCGGCGAATCCGCACAGGTGCTGATGAAACTGCCGTTCTTTCTCACCGGCGCGTTTCAGGGAATCCTGCTGATGTGCGTGCTGGCGGCGGATGTGTTCACGCGTTACCGGATCGTGGCGCATTTCGGGAAAGCTGCATGAACCCGCAGATCATCGAGCTCGTTCTCATCACCATCGTGACTGCCGCAACGCCGCTTGTCATCGCCGGCGTCGGCGAGTTGGTAGTGGAGCGCGCCGGCGTGCTCAACCTCGGTGTCGAGGGCATGATGATCGTTGGCGCAGCCATCGGGTTCGCGGCAGCCTTTCTCACCGGATCAGCGTTGATCGGCGCGCTGGCCGCCATTCTGGCCGGCATGGTCATGGCGGCCCTGTTCGGTTTTCTGGCAATCGGACTGGCTGCCAATCAGGTGGCTTCGGGACTGGCGTTGACCATTCTGGGGCTCGGAACAGCCGGTTTGGCTGGCGCAGGATTTGTCGGACAGAAGCGCGAGAGCGTTGCGAACCTCTACATTCCCGGACTCACGGATTTGCCTTTCGTTGGCAAGCTAGTCTTCGGGCAGGATCCGTTCGTGTATTTCGGCGTGGCGCTTGTGGCCGCTGTTGCTTGGTTCCTGAACAGGACGCGCGCCGGCCTCTCGTTGCGGGCGGTCGGTGAAAATCACAGCTCGGCTCATGCGCTTGGCATGCGTGTGCGGCGGGTGCGGTTTCTGGCCGTGTTGTTTGGCGGTGCCTGCGCTGGTCTTGCCGGAGGCTATCTGTCGCTGGTTTACACCCCATTCTGGTCGCCCGGCATGACGGCGGGTCGCGGGTGGATCGCGCTGGCGCTGGTGGTCTTCGCCTCATGGCGGCCTTGGCGCGTCTATGCGGGCGCGCTTCTGTTCGGCGGTGCAACCGTGCTGCAATTGCACGCGCAAGCGGCGTCGATCGGGTTGCCAGGACAATTGTTGTCGGCGCTGCCCTATCTGGCGACCATTCTGGCTCTGGTTGTCCTGTCGCTGCGCGACAGGCGCGGGTCGGTCGCGCCCGGTTCGCTCGGTACGCCATTCGTGCCCGACCGATAGTCTGGCGCGACAATCCGCTCCGGCCGAATCTGTGGCCAAGATTCTCCTTGCCAAGTCTTAACGGGCGTTATTCTTTCGCTTGGATTGTCGTTTGGCGTCCCTATTGCAGTCAGGAAAGTTTCATGTCGCAGCCCAAAAACTGGTGGCTTGGCCTTGTGCCGTTGATCCTTCTCTGGATTTTCGCCAATGTTTACAAGACGGACAGCGTGGAGACGGAACTTCAGGCCCGCTCTTTGGCTTCAGCCGCGACCGGTTCCGGCAATCTGATCGACAAGCCAAATGTTGCGGTCGCCGGACGTGATGTGACGATTTCTGGCGTCGCATTCACGCCGGATGCGCAAAAATCAGCCGTCGCTGCCGTGGATGATGCCAATGGCGTACGTCTGGTGAAGAGCCAGATCGAGCCGCTGCCTGTTCAGAAGCCCTACGGTTTCGCAGCGACGCGCGATGGTGACCGGATTGTCCTTACCGGAAATGCGCCGCTGCCGGCTGTGAGGGCGAAGATCGTCGAGCAGGCGCGGGCCGCATGGCCGGGCGTGAATGTTGTCGACCAGATGGTCTATGCGGCGGGCGCCCCGGCGGGATTTGAAGGCTCCATTGCGTATGGGCTCGGCATCGCATCCAAACTAGGCAACGGTATTTTCTCGATGAGCGATCAAGCGCTCAGCCTTGCGGGCGCTGCGGCGACTTCCGAGGTTTACGAAAATGCGCTGGCGGCGCTGAAACAGCTGCCGTCGGGCGCGACGTTGTCGAAAGCCGACATTCTTCCTCCCGAGGCTAAGCCATATGTGTGGGGCGCTGCGAGCGACGGAAAGAGCATCACGCTGTCCGGCAATGCAACGTCGCTCGACATTCGCGACACCATCGGGGCGAAGGCAGCTGCAATCTTCGGTTCCGCTGCAGCCGGAAAGCTTGATATTGCGCGCGGCGCCCCCAACGGGGATTTCGCTGCGCTTGCGAATTTTGCTCTTACAGAACTGGGCAAGCTCACGGACGGCAAGGCCAGCCTGGTCGACGATGTTCTGACGATCAGCGGAAACGGCAAGGCGAATGTGTCGGCCGCAACCATCGAGGCCGATGCAAAATCCGGCCTTCCGCAAGGCTTCAAGCTCGGCAAGCTCGAAATCGTCGAGGGAGTGATCTCGCCCTACGGATTTACGGCGTCCAAACAGGATGGCAGCCTTGTTCTGTCGGGACATATTCCGGACGACAAGGTGCGGGCCGATCTTCTGGATGTTGTGACGCGGAAGTATTTTGACACGAAGGTCGACGACAGACTTGCCATCGGCAAGGGGGCGCCGGATGGTTTCGGCGCAGCGGCGTCTGCGCTTGTGAACGGCATGGCGAGACTTGCTGCCGGCACTGCTTCGTTGAGCGACACGAAGGTCAGCATCAAGGGAGACGCCTTTTATCAAAAGGCCATCGACCAGATTCTCGCCGCCATCAAGGCGGCCTTGCCTGCCGGCTATCAGCAGGAGGCTTTGGGGCTGACAGTGAAGGACGCCGGTCCTCCGCTTGAGGCGACAGCGTGCCAGCCGGTCTTCACCGGTGTGCTCGGCAAGGGCAAAATTCTTTTCGAAACCGGATCGACGCGCATAGACGCCGATTCCGCAGCCGTTCTGGACAATCTTGTTTCCATCGCAAATCGTTGTTCCAACTCTTCCATAGAGATCGGCGGACATACAGATTCGGTCGGCAGCGACGAAAGCAACATGAGCCTTTCGAAGCGCCGGGCCGACTCCGTGCAGGCCTATCTGACTGAAGCCGGCGTTGATCCGGCTCGTCTGACAACCGAGGGTTATGGCAAGAACAAGCCGATTGCCCCGAATGATACTGACGAAGGCCGCGCGCAGAATCGTCGCATCGAATTTCTCGTAAAGTAGGAGTGGCCGCCATGCTGTTCGTCTTCGCGAATTTCTGGGGCTGGATACTTGCGGCTCTTGTTCTCGGCTCTTTTGTCGGTTGGGTAACCTGGTCTTACGAGCAGCGCGAAAGCTGGCTCAGGACCTGGCTGCGCTGGTGGGGTCTTGCGTTCGTCATCGGCCTGCTGCTGGTCCTGTTCAAGGCGCTGCCCGGACGAGCGGGTCTCTATCTCGAAACGGCGATTTGGCTTTTTGCCGTTTACATCGTCGGCTGTTTTGTCGGCGGCTGGCTGCGGGCGGCCTTCGGCTCCGAGCCTGTCACAGTGAGCGGCAAGTCCAAATTGGTCGATCAGTTGCCGGCGCGTGTTGCGCCTTCGCAGGCGGTTTCTGCGCGTGTTGCGCCGGTTCGGCTGTCCTCGGATGAAGGAAATGCAGCCAACTCCGGTACGAGCGGAGCAGAAGCCGCAACCGCAACGGGCGTCAAGCCGCAAGGATTGTTGTCGCGTCCCGATGACTCAGATGATTTGAAATGGATCAGGGGCGTAGGGCCTGCAAACGAGAAAGCGCTGAATGATCTCGGCGTGTGGCGGTTTCGTCAAATTGGTGACTGGACGTCTGAAAATTCCGACTGGGTTTCCAAGCATATCAATTTTCCCGGTCGCATTGCTCGCGAAGACTGGATCGGACAGGCGCGTTTGCTGGCTGATGGAAAGCGGACCGCTTACGCGAACTTCGTGGCGAGCGGAGCAATCGTTCCCGGGGCGGATGCTGATACGCCTTTGAGCGATGCTGATATTGCAGTTGTGCGTGGCGATATTGCTTCGGGTGGCGTTGAGCCTGTCGGGGCAAGGCTTGCAGAGATGACATCTGGCGGGGCTGAGAGCCTGTCTTCAGTGGAGGGCAACGCATCACAGGAAGCTGGCGGTTCAGCGGCCACGGAGGCAACGGACATCGCCCAGGCTGCAGACCAGAAAGCTGCAATCACATCTGGTGCGGATAGTTCGTCGCTGGCTGCGGGCAACGACGCAGGCTCAGCGCCTTCGACGGGCGTCAATCCCGGCGCGTTGGGCACCGGCGAAGGCCAGAAAGGTGGCGTCGACGATATTCAAGCGACTATTCCGACGTCTGGTGAACCTTCGTTTGGCGGCTCTGGAGCCAACTTAGCTGCTGTAACAGAGCATGAGACTTCTGCGTCCGCGGCGACGAATTTGCAGGATCAGGATCGCCCGTCAGCTTTAGCCTCAGCGATCGACAATCAGGCTGACGACCTGAAACTCATCAAGGGGATTGGGCCGAAGAACGAAAAGATCTGCAACGAACTCGGTGTTTTCCATTTTTCGCAGATCGCCGACTGGTCGCCGGAGAATGCTGTCTGGTTCGGCAAGCACATGCGGTTCCCGGGCCGCATTGAGCGCGAACTCTGGATTCCGCAGGCGAAGTTGCTCGCTTATGGAATCGATACGGAACATTCCGCAGCCGTGAGGTCTGGCTCTGTCGTCATCGACGACAGCGCGGATGCGCCTTTGAGCGAGGCGGATGCGGCGAAACTTGCCGATGCTTTGCCCAAGAACGTTGACGAGATTGTCAGCGACGCAAAGCAGCAACAAGCAACCCAACAGGCTGACGCGGCTGATGAACATCGCCCGGCCGGTTTGCTGGTTCCGATCAACGACAGGCCGGACGATCTCAAACTCATCAAGGGGATTGGGCCGAAGAATGAAAAGATCTGCAACGAACTCGGTGTTTTCCATTTTTCGCAGATCGCCGACTGGTCGCCGGAGAATGCTGTCTGGTTCGGCAAGCATATGCGGTTTCCGGGCCGCATTGAGCGCGAACTCTGGATTCCGCAAGCGAAGTTGCTAGCA
>CANJWR010000207.1 GCA_947478455.1 Beijerinckiaceae bacterium
GGCTGATAAACCAAGGCGCGGAAAGCCCGAGCGCCGCCTGAAAAAGATCCGTGTCACGCATGCATCAGAAAATACGCGGAGCCAGCGGAAACCAAAATATTCAACTTGTGGTTGAAACCTCTACCCACACGATTCAGCGAAGAGCCCATTTTGCCTGCTCCAAACCTGATGGAACGAGCTTCACACACCGCCGTCAGAAGAGAAACCGAAAGGTTAAGAGATAGTTAAGCTTGAGCATACAAGCAATTTGCCGACGTCAGGCAAACATCCAAACTGTCTGCGGGTGTCGAAATGCGGCAAACTTGCCAGATCACTTGTGGCGGGCTGCCAAGCCGCTAGACTGGAACCGAATGCGGCGTCAAAGCTGTAAACAGATTCCCGGAGGGACACATGGCGCGCGGGCAGGAAGATTTCGCCCATATTGGCCCCGGCACGCTGGCCGGTCGCTTCCTTCGCACATTCTGGCAACCGATCCATACCGCCGCTGATCTGAAAATCGGGAAGCCGGTCAGGGTTCAGGCGCTGGGCGAATATTTCACTCTCTTTCGCGGCGAAAGCGGCAAGGTCTGCATGGTACAGGACGCCTGTCCCCATCGCCAGACCTCGCTGTTTCTGGGCTGGGTTGTCGGCGACGAGATCCGCTGCTTCTACCACGGCTGGCAATTCGACGGCGAGGGCCGTTGCACCCTGCAGCCGGCCGAAAAGAAATCCTTCGCCGCCAAGGTGCGCGCGCATGCATACCCGGTCGAGGAATATCTGGGGCTGATCTTCGCCTATATGGGCGAGGGCGCCCCCCCGCCCCTGCCGCGCTTTCCTGAAGTGGATGGCGTAGAGGGCGTGCGGGTGGTCAACGCCCATGCGGTGCCGTGCAATTATTTCCAGCGCGTCGAAAACGATCTCGACGAATTGCACGTCCATTTCGTCCATCGTGTTTCGACCGACGCCTACGGGCTCGACGAAATGCCGGAAATCCGCGTGAAGGAAACGGGCTATGGAATTCTGCGCGAAGGGATTCGCAAGAGCGGCGGCGCCAACGCCACCCGCGTCGCCCACTGGATGATGCCCAACGTGCATTTCGTCGATCTGCCGCCGTCGCCCGACAACAAGGACTGGACGGTGCATCTGGCATGGCGCGTTCCGGTCGACGACGAGAACATGACGACCTTCAGCGTCAGCCTTCGTCGTCGCGATCCCGACAAGCCGGCCGAAAAGGAAGTCGTACGCGCGCCCATCACGCCCGATCCTGCGCAGGTGACGGACGATATTCTGGCAGGCCGCATCCGCATTCAGGACGTGCCGGCAGACTATCGGGGACTATTCGTCGTGCAGGATAATGTGGCGCTGGCCGGTCAGGGTCGCATAACCAACCGCAGCAAGGACCGCCTCGGCCAGTCCGATGTCGGCATCACGCTCTTGCGCAAGATGTGGGATCGCGAATTGAAGAAACTCAAGAAGGGCGAACCGCTCAAGCAATGGCGCAGGCCAAAGGAGCGCATGTCGCTTCTGGTCAATACTCCGACCGCCATGGCGGACGTCACGGGCTAAAACAGCGCAAAGCGCATCGTAATTCCGGGAGGAACATATGTTGAAACAGATTGCACCACTGGCGGCGTTCGTGTCTTTCGCAATCGCCACTAACCCATGCGCGCAGGCGCAGGACTTTTCGCCCGCGTTGAAGAAAGTCATCGAGGACGCGAAGAAAAACCCGACGCTATCGCTCTCGTGGGGCCAGTCCACCATGGGCGGTTCGCGCGCCGCCGCACAGGTCGAGGCCGGCATGAACAAGCTGTTCGGCACGAACATCAAGATCAGGTTCACGCCCGGCCCGTCCATGCCCGCCATCGGCAACGAAATCGCCATGAGGGCCACCGCAGGCCAGCCATCACAGACCGATGTCTACGTCGCCTTCTCTCGCGACATGTCGGAACTTGTCGACAAGAAGCTCTTCCGCACCGTCAACTGGCAGGAACTCCTGCCGGACCGCATCAAGGCGGAGGCCGTGGAGGCCGACAGCACGGCGCTGAAAATCGTCACCGGCCTTCTGGGCGTCACCTACAATACGCAGCTTGCGCCGTTCAAGCCCGAGACGCTGGCGGATTTCCTCAAACCCCAGTGGAAAGGCAAGCTCGCCACGACGCCCTATTCGGCAGGTTTCGACATTCTCGCCGGCAAGGACATTTTCGGACCGCAGAAGGCGCTCGACTACGCGAAGCAGCTCTCGCCGCAAATTGCCGGCCTTACGCGCTGCGATGAAAACGAGCGACTGGCCTCGGGCGAATTCCTCGCCATGGTGATTGACTGCGGCGAACTGGGCCTCGAAGCCATCATCAAGAAAGGCGCGCCCATCGCGCATTTCACGCCGAAAGATTATCCGGTGATGAGCTTTTATTATCTGTCGATCCCGAAAAACGCCGCGAGCCCGGATGCGGCGATTCTCTACACGCTCTATTCTTCGTTGCCGGACGGACAGAAGATCATCCGCGAGTCGTGGGGCGCCGACATGCACCTCTATCCCGAAGCCACGATGCACAAGAAGGCCGAAGACACAGAAAAGGAGATCGGCCAGAAACTGCACAGCATCGATCTCGTCTGGCAGCACGGCAATGCTGACGGCCGCAAGACGCATGGCGAGATCAACAAGATTCTCGCTGTGAAAAAGTAGCCGCGCATAGATTTTGAAACTGCAGGGCCGCCTCATGGTTCGAGACGCGCGCGGAGCGCGCTTCTTGCCATGAGGGCTGGTCGTTCTCAGCAGCCCTCATCCTGAGGAGCTTGCGTAGCAAGCGTCTCGAAGGAGAGGGCGGACCACGGATCTCAATGTCCCTTCGCCGTCCCACCGGAACCATTGCGGACAATACGCCCCGCCGCATCGCACGACGCAGCGAGGCCGACCCGTGGGTGTTCGGCATCCTGCTCGCAGTGCAAGCAGTGAGCGCACTCATCATTCTGCTTCTGCTCTGCGCGATCTGGCTGAGTTTTGTGGAAGGCCGACCGGGCGATGCGAACATCGTGCATTCGCTGCGCAATTACGTCGAGATTTTCTCCAGCCCGTTCACATGGGAAGTGCTGGCCAACACAATGGGCTTCTCGCTCGTCACGCTTGTGGTGGCGCTGGCGTTCGGCCTTCCGGCTGCATGGCTGGCCGAGCGCACCGACTTTCCGGGCAAGACGCTGCTGTTCACCCTGATGACCATCGGGATGTTGATTCCGGGCTTTGCGGTTGCAATGGGTTGGTTGTTCCTGTTGCATCCGCGAATTGGTCTCATCAACACCTGGCTGAAGCAGGCGTTCGGTCTTGTGGATGCGCCGCTGAACATCGCCACGATCGCCGGCATGGGCTGGGTGCAGGGGCTGAGCCTCGCGCCTGTCGCTTTCATCATGACGGCGGCCGTGTTCCGCGCCATGGACCCGTCTTTCGAGGAAGCCGCGCAAATGAGCGGCGCAGGCCGCATCCGCACCTTCCGGCGCATAACGGCGGGCCTCGCGTGGCCGGGCATTCTGGCGGCCTCGCTCTATATCGCCACCATGGGTTTCGCGGCCTTCGATGTGCCGGCAATCATCGGCTGGGGCAACCGGGTCTATACGTTCAGCACCTACCTGCTGCTGCAATTGCGGCCCGACGACACGACGCCGCGTTTCGGCCTTGCAGCGGCGCTGTCCTCCATCGTCATCTCGCTCGCGCTCGCCATGAGCTTCTGGTACGCGCGCATGCAGAAGCGTTCGCGGCAATATCAGGTCGTCACCGGCAAGGCCTACCGGCCCAATCTTGCGCGGCTCGGCGGCTGGCGCTGGGGCGCATGGGGATTCGTGATCCTCTATCTGCTCCTCAGCAAGATCTTGCCAATCCTGCTGATGATCTGGGCCTCCCTGCTGCCCTTCTTCCAGATGCCGTCGGCGCGCGCCTTCCAGAGCCTCTCGTTCGATCACTACGCGAACGACCTGCCATGGGACCTGATCCTCGACGGTATGAAAAACACCGCGCTGCTGATGCTGATCGTCCCAACTGTCACCATCGTCGTCAGCTTCTGCTTTTCTTGGATCGTGCTGCGTTCGCAGATCAGGGGCCGCCACTGGTTCGATTTCATCGCCTTCCTGCCCCATGCGGTGCCGGGCATCATCTTCGGCGTGGCGACGCTGCTGTTCGCGCTTTACATCGCTGGTCCGCGCATTCCGCTGTTTGGCTCGCTGCTCAGCCTCGTGCTTGTGCTGCTGATTGCGCGCGTCAGCTATGGCACCCGCATGACCAACAGCGGCTTGATCCAGATTCATCGCGAACTGGAGGAATCCGCCATCGTGTCCGGCGCCACGACCGGCGACGTGATCCGCCGCATCGTCGCGCCCCTCATGGCACCGACGCTGCTTTACGCCTGGCTCTGGGTGGCGCTGCTGACATTCCGGGAACTGACGCTGGTGATCGTGCTGACCACGCGTGACAACATGACCCTGCCGGTCGTGGTCTGGAGCCTCTGGCTCAGCGGCGGGCTGGGCACATCCTCGGCCCTCACCCTGATCCTGCTTGTCATGATGCTGCCGGTCATTGCGCTTTACTGGTACGTCGCCCGCAAGCGCGGCCTGACGGTCTGATCGCTTCATTTCGGCAGGACGGTTGATCGCCGCCCCGGCCTGCACGATATGTATGTCATCGAATTTCAGAACGGTGATTCATGCAGCTTCAGCCGAATTTGCCCGCGCCAGCCCACGCCACCGCCGCCGCCAGCGCCGCCAAAACCGCCGATCTGGGCCAATTGCCAGAATGGAAGCTCTCTGACCTCTACGAATCCATGGATTCGCCGGCCTTTGCGGCCGACATCGCCAAGGCGCTGGCCGATTGCAAAAGCTTCGCCGCCAACTGGCAGGGCAAGCTGGCCGGCCTCGCAGCAGGCCCGGACGCCAGCGAGAAACTGGCCGAGGCCGTGCGGGCCTATGAGGCCATCGACGATCTGCTCGGCAAGATCATCTCCTATGCGGGCCTGCTTTACGCAGCAGACACATCCGACCCGGCGCGCATGAAATTTTACGGCGACGCGCAGGAAAAAATCACCGACGCCACCTCCGACCTTCTGTTCTTCACGCTTGAGCTCAACCGCATCGACGACGATGTGCTGAACGGAGCCTCCGCCAAGGCGCCGCTGTCGCACTGGAAGCCATGGCTGGAAGATATCCGCCGCGAGAAGCCCTACCAGCTCGACGACAAGATCGAACAGCTCTTCCACGAGAAATCCATCACCGGCCGCAACGCCTGGAACCGGCTTTTCGATGAGACGCTGGCGGGGCTCCGCTTCAAGATTGGCGATCAGGATCTGCCGCTGACGCAGGTGCAGAACCTGATGCAGGACCCCAATGAGGCAGTGCGCAAGGAAGCTTCGGAATCCATCGCCAAAACTTTGGGAGACAACCTCCGCACCTTCGCGCTGATCACCAACACGCTCGCCAAGGACAAGGAAATCTCCGACCGCTGGCGCGGCTTCGATGACATCGCGGACTCCCGCCATCTGTCGAACCGCGTCGAGCGCGAGGTGGTGGACGCCATGGTGTCCGCCGTGCAGGCCGCCCATCCGCGCCTGTCGCACCGCTATTACAAGCTGAAGGCGAAATGGTTCGGCAAGGACCAGCTCGAACATTGGGACCGCAACGCGCCACTGCCCAACGCCGCCAATCGCGAATATCGCTGGGACGAGGCGCGCGACATCGTGCTCGGCGCTTACGGCAATTTTGCCCCGAGCATGGCGAAAATCGCCGGTCGCTTTTTCGACGAAGGCTGGATCGATGCGCCTGTGCGGCTCGGCAAGCAGTCGGGCGCGTTTGCGCATCCAACCACCCCCTCAGCCCATCCCTATGTGCTGGTCAACTATCTCGGCAAGCCGCGCGATGTGATGACGCTCGCCCATGAACTCGGCCATGGCGTGCATCAGGTGCTGGCCGCCCCCAACGGCGCGCTGATGGCCCCGACGCCGCTGACGCTGGCCGAGACGGCTTCGGTCTTCGGCGAGATGCTCACCTTCCGGGCGCTGCTGCGCTCCTCCGGCCCCGACCAGCGCCGCACGCTGCTGGCATCAAAAGTCGAGGACATGCTCAACACCGTGGTGCGGCAGATCGCGTTCTATTCGTTCGAGCGCAAGCTCCACACAGAGCGCCGCAAGGGCGAACTGACCGCCGAACAGATTTCAGAGATCTGGATGAGCGTGCAGGGCGACAGCCTCGGGCCCTCGATCAAACTCGGGCCGGGCTACGAGACCTACTGGTCCTACATCCCGCACTTCATCCATTCGCCGTTCTACGTTTACGCCTATGCGTTCGGCGATTGTCTGGTGAACTCGCTCTACGGCGTTTACGAGAAGGCCGCCGACGGCTTTGCGGAAAAATACTTCGCCATGCTCTCGGCAGGCGGCACCAAGCACCATTCCGAACTGCTGGCCCCCTTCGGCCTCGACGCCCGCGACCCCGCCTTCTGGCAGATCGGGCTCAACATGATCGAGGGAATGATTGCGGAACTGGAGACGATGGAAGTGGTGTGAGGGGGGTGCAGGGCCGAAGCAATTCGGCCTTTCGCAACTGATTTATGCACCAGAAATACTGTTACGCATCAAGGCCGGAAATCTGGTGCACAATTCGGCTCTTCGCTGAATCGTGTGGGTAGAGGTTTCAACCACAAGTTGAATATTTTGGTTTCCGCTGGCTCCGCGTATTTTCTGATGCATGCGTGACACGGATCTTTTTCAGGCGGCGCTCGGGCTTTCCGCGCCTTGGTTTATCAGCC
>CANJWR010000208.1 GCA_947478455.1 Beijerinckiaceae bacterium
CACGAGGCCGAAACGGAAATCGCGGAAATGGTCGTAGTCGGTCGTGGCGATACTCAGCTTGAGACGGCTGCTCATGTACCCGTTCCTTGTCGTTCATCCCGGCCGGATGTCAGCCCCAGCCCGTTTCTGGATTAGAGCCATGGGGCGAATGGGTCAACGGCCATTCAGCCGCAGACTGGCGGGGCAGGCGACAAGCCTATGGGCGGATTTCGATCCGGTCTTCGAGAATCGCCTTGGAGAAGTCGGTGATAAGTGCGTCGACACGCAGATCCCAAGCGCCTGCCGGTTGCAGGTTGAAGGGGCCTGCGCTCCAGAGGCCGTCCGGGCCCGGAGTAGCCTTGCGTTCGATGGCCTCGATGCCGGCAGATGGCAGGCTGAACTGCACCGTGACTTCCTTCGGCGTCAGCGGCCCGAATTCCCCGTTCTGAAAATAAAGCCCTACATTGACCAGCCCGGCGTGGCCTGGCGTCAGGGTTACATCGACCATTGCCTGTTCGGTATGGATGTGCAGATGCGCTGGTTGTGCGTCTGCAATGAGCAGCGCACGAGGCGGCGGCGTGAAACGCCAGAGCCCCGCCAGACAAAGGATGACAACCATGAGGGCCAATTCTGCCTGGATGGATGTTCGCAGCTTTCGGGGAATGTGTTCTGCGCCATCTGCAAGCGCCGGTGTAAGCCAGAACCGATTGACGAGCGCAAGGCAGAGCAAAAGGGCGACAGCGATGAGTTTCAGCGCCAGAATTTGACCGTAAGCGGTCGTCAGCAGCGCGGCCGGCGACGCTAACTGAACACTTGCAATACCGACGCCCGTAAGGCCCAGCAACACGACAGCCGGGACTGCGAAGTGCGAAAAACGCCTCAGCAGCGCCCAAAAATCGAAACGGCGGCTCGCATCCAGCAGCGGCAGAAGCGCACCCGCCCAGAAAGCAACACAAATTCCGTGCAGTCCTACCGCAAGGCCCATCAGGGCACGAGGTTCGGCGGAACTCGCATGTCCGCTCAGGGAAAGCGCGGCACCAGCGCCGGCAAGCGCTGCAGCCGACAACAGCTTGCCCGTCGGGCGCCTGAACGAAGAACCCGCGACGAGCGCAACGAGCATCGCAAGCGCGCCAGTTGCGAGGGTAAGTGCATAGCTGGTGGAAAGCGCAACGCCCCAGACTGGTGGAGAAACGATGCTTTCGAATCCAGCGCCTGTCGCGTCGAGACCCTGCAATCCCCAACCAACGACAGCGCTGAGGAGTCCAGCCTTGATCAACCACGACATCTGCTGTCGCGCCGGCTTCGTCGCCGGCAAATCCGATTCGATCCAGTTGCGGAAGAACGCGCCGCCGATGCCGGCAAGGAGCCCGATGTAAAATCCGACCCGCGCCAGCCAGATCAGCACCTTCAGGACGGGCGGCGTTGGGTCTGAAGCGGCGACGCCCACTGAAGGGTGCCCCACCGAAAACGAGACGCTTCCGGCAACCGGATGGCCATCCGGCGAGATGACCCGATAGCTCAGGAGGCTTGTGCCCTTCGCGAGCGTTTGAGAAAACCGGACGGTCATAGCGCCGTTGTTGACGTCAATTGTATCAGGCGCAAGCCTGACGCCAGTCGGGTCGATCACCTGAACGACGAGCGGCGTGACAGGTTCGTTGAAGGTGAGAACGAGTCTTTCCGGGGATTCCGCCAGCACAGTTCCCTCGGCGGGCTGCGTTTGCAGCAGAACCGCATGAGCAAATGCGCACTGAGTCCAGCTTGTGGCGAAGACAAAAAATAAGGCCATAAGCGACGCCACGAACATCAATGGCCCGCGTGTTCTGCCCGCGGAGGGGCCGAACATGCTGGAGAGGATGCGCCGCCTCGCGGGCGGCGCATGGAAATGCGGCAAGCTCAAACTCAATTCGCCGGCGCTACGACGCGCAGGCCCGGAGCAGGTTCCTTGTAGTCGCTCGGTGATTTTCCGGCGGCCGGAATTTCGATCCAGCGATTGAAGCCTTTCTCGCATTCCTGAACGGTCGGGAACCACATGGTGGAGTTGGGGGCGACGCTTCCGTCGATCGTGCCGGTCAGGACGAATTCGTCATAGTGGGCATCCAGCAATTTGCCGGTCCAGATCACTTCCTTGACGCCTTCGGTGAGTTTGACGTGCTCAGTTGCGTATTCCTTGGCGTATTTGCCGACAACCGTCTCCATCTTCCACCCGGCTTTCGGCATGGGCTTCACGTTAATATAGCCTTCCGGCACCTGAATGCGGACCTTGAGGGTCGCTGTGCCTTCGCAGCCGTGGCCAATGCGCATGACGGCCTTGTAGCTGGCCTTGAGGGTCGCCTGTTTCACTTCCAGCGTTGCGTGCGCGAAAGCGAGCGTCGGCGTTGCGATAAGCAATGCGGCAGAGACGGTAGTACGGATTGCGTTCGAGATTTTCATCGTGTGATTCCTGAAAGATTGTTGAGAACTTGGCTTGGCGTTCAGTGCATTGGCGCTTGCTGCGCGCCCATGCCTTCCACGGAGACTTCGACCGGAACTGTTCCTGCCTTTTCGAAAGTGAGCGTGCCTTTGACGGTCTCGCCCTGTTTGAGTTGGCGTTTCAGGCCCATGAACATGATGTGAAACGAGCCGGGCTTGAGTTCGACCGATGCGCCCGGCTTGATTTCGAGACCAGCCTGCAGGGCGCGCATGGTCATCACGCCGTTCGTCATTGCCATTTCGTGGATTTCGACGCTGCCGGCGATGTCGAACGCACCTCCGGTCAGTCTGTCCGGTTGAGCGCCCTTGTTGGTGATCGTCATGAAACCGCCCGCCACCGGTGCATTGGTGGGAGTGGCGCGCGCCCAAGGTTTGGCGACCGTCAGCATGCCGACGGTCGTGTCGTTGGCGAAGGCCGCAAAGGCCGTCAATGTCAGGCCTGCGGTGAGTAGGCATTCTTTCAAGGTAGGCAGATTCCGGGGCATGAAATGCTCCTTTTGATGGAATTGATGGGGGTTTTGACGGCCGTCGCATGGCGGCGCCCCGTTGGGATGAAGGGATCGTCCGGCGCATGCCGGTCGCGCCAAGGCGCACCGGTTCTACGAAGCCGACAGTTTCGACTTCAGCCGAATACGAGCGGGGGCGCCCTTTGGGCGTTAGGATTCGACGCCATGCGCCACGGCGGCCCTGTCAGGCGGCGGGCGGGTCGAAAAAAGATCGGTCGGGCGACACTTTGCCGACTGAACGCAAACAGTGCAAAAGCCAGTAGGGGAGCCGCCAGAACCAGCAGCCTCAGCAGGCAGCCTTCGTCGCAGCAGGAATTCTCGTGTTTGTGTTCCGAGCCCGGCAGCGCCGTCTTACCGTCTTCGTGGGCGGAGCAAATGACCAGATCGACGCCCGGAATCCCGAAAGGAGTCTGGGCCATGGCCGAGAGAGGCGCAAAAATCGCCTTCAGAACGAGCACATAGACAAGCGCGATCGCGAGGATCGTGCTCCCGTATCCGGGCGCCTGTTTATGAGACCGCATCATGCGCGGAATATTTCAGCAGCGCCCCGAAGGGTCAAGCCGGCTGGACTCGGGGCGACAAAATGCCCGGGCGCGGACCAATCGTGATTGCGCTCCGGCGGATTCGCGCCTATATTGCGAATATTCCCGTCATTCATGATAATTGAGGCTTTGCCTCGGCCGGGCCGGGGCCCGTCGGTATGCGCCCGATTGGCCCAGTCCACCCGCCTACAGGAGACCCCAGATGAGCAATGCCCCGCTGATGCCCAAGGCGACCGCCGTGTGGCTCGTGGAGAACACGTCGCTCACATTCGACCAGATCGCAGATTTCTGCAAACTTCACCCGCTTGAGGTGAAGGGCATTGCGGATGGTGAAGTCGCCGCCGGCATCAAGGGCCACGATCCCATCACGTCCGGCCAGTTGACCCGTGAGGAAATCGCCAAAGGCGAGGCCAGTTCTGCAATCCGGCTGACGCTTGCGGTTTCAAAGGTTCGCCTTCCTGAGCCGAAAAAGTCCGGCGGTCCGCGCTACACGCCGCTTTCGCGCCGTCAGGACCGTCCCAACGCCATTCTGTGGCTGGTCCGCAACCATCCCGAACTCAAGGATGCCCAGGTCATGCGTCTGGTGGGCACCACCAAGACCACCCTGCAGGCGATCCGCGACCGGACCCACTGGAATTCCAGCCAGTTGTCGCCGCTCGATCCGGTGACGCTCGGCCTCTGCTCGCAGATCGACCTCGACATGGAGGTCAATCGCGCCAACAAGGACCGTCCGCAGACGGCGCCCGATCCGGGCCAGACGCTGGTTTCCGCCGAAATCACCACCGCGCCGCGCGAGCCAACCTCACAGGCCGACGTGTTTGGCACGTCCGCTCCCGTCAAGGCGCCGGTCGAGGACGCGATCGACGTGAACTCGGTTTTCGCCAAGCTCAAGGGCCTCAAGACTGCGGAATAGTTCTTCTGTGAACTAATCCCAAAGTCGCCTTCTTTTCAGTGCCTCTCCGATTGCTGCGACCATGGCGAAATGCCATGGTCGACGCTGAAATTGACGAAGGGGAGGACGCCCGCATGGACGTCGCAGCAAGCGTAGCAAGGCCATGGCTGGCCCATTATCCGCAGGGTGTTCCGGCGGAAATCGATCCATCCGCGCCCAACACCATCGTCCGAATTCTTGAAGAGAGCGTGGCCCGTTACGCAGATCGGCCAGCCGTGTCCAGTTTCGGCGTGCGGATGACCTATGCGCAGTTGGGGGAAGCCTCCCGGCGCGTGGCGGTCGGCCTGCAGCAACTCGGCCTGAAAAAGGGCGACCGGGTCGCCATCATGATGCCGAACGTGATGACCTACACGCCGGTCGTCTTCGGCATTCTGCTCGGCGGCTATGTGGTGGTGAACGTCAACCCACAGTATACTGCGCGCGAACTGACCCATCAGTTGAACGACAGCGGCGCGCGCGTGCTGTTTGTGCTCGAGAACTTTGCCCATACGGTGATGGATGCCTTGCCGGATCTCGAAAAGGTCGAGCGCGCCATCATCGTCAAGCCGGGCGACCTGCTTGGCTTCAAGGGCGCGATCATCAATTTCGTTTCGAAATTCGTGAAGCGGGCGATCAAGCCCTACAGCCTGCCGGCCTGCATCACATTCTCGGACTTTTACTCGTGGGCCGCGCGCGACAAGCTGAAGCCTGTCGAGGTCTCGCCGCACGATGTGGCGTTTCTGCAATATACCGGCGGCACAACGGGCGTCTCGAAAGGCGCGACGCTGCTTCACCGGAATATCTGCGCCAACGTCGCCCAGTGCGAAGCCTGGATGAAAAGCTTCATGGGCGACCGCCCCGATCATGTGATGCTGACGGCGCTGCCGCTTTATCATGTGCTGGCGTTGACAGCCTGCTGCATGTTCATGAGCCGCATCGGCGCCATGCAGGTGCTGGTCGTCAATCCGCGCGACATGCCGGATTTGATGAAAATCCTGAAGCAGAACAAGTTCACCATGCTGGTCATGGTCAACACACTCTACAACGCGCTATGCGATCAGCCCGACATCGGCGAGGTGGATTTCTCCCGCGTTTCAGCCTCCATTTCCGGCGGCATGGCCACGCAGGCAGCGGTTGCGGCCAAATGGAAAAAGCTCACCGGCAAGGCGATCATTGAGGGCTACGGCCTTTCGGAAACCTCGCCGGTCGTCTGCGTCAATCGTCTCGACATTGCCGATTTTACCGGCGGCATCGGCTATCCGGCGCCGTCGACCGACGTTTCCATCCGCACGCCGGACGGGCAGATCGCCCCGCAGGGCGAGGCGGGCGAAATCTGCATTCGCGGCCCGCAGGTTATGGCCGGTTACTGGAACCGCCCGGACGAAACCCGCAACGTGATGACGCCGGACGGATTCTTCCGCTCCGGCGATGTCGGCATTGCTCTGCCGGACGGCACCTTCAAGATTGTCGACCGCCTGAAGGACATGGTGGTCGTCTCCGGCATGAAGGTGTTCCCCAACGAGGTCGAGGATGTGCTCGTCTCGCACCCCGCCGTGCTGGAAGCCGCCGTCATCGGCCTGCCGGATGAGAAGTCCGGCGAAGCCGTCACCGCCTATGTGGTGCGCCGCACGGAAGACGTGAGCGCCGAAGATCTGCGCGCATGGTGCAAGCAGAACCTCACGCCCTACAAGGTGCCGAAGACGATTGAGTTCCGGGCCATGTTGCCGAAGACGAATGTGGGGAAGATCTTGCGGCGCGCGTTGCGCGATGAGGTGAGCGGGGCGAACGGCGCTAACCCCTCATCCTGAGGAGCGCCGCAAGGCGGCGCGTCTCGAAGGGTGTCGGAGCGGCAAGTGAATGACGCGTTTGAAAGAAAAAATGTTTTCATGGCGCAAGCGGGAAAAATCTCCGATTGCTTTGCAAAATTACGAAGGCGTCCAAAACATCAAAGCGAAAAAGATCTTCAACCTCAACGCTCGGGCTGTCGAAGATTGGGAACAGAGCAACGCAATTCGCCGGATTTTTACTCGACAGGCTTGTAGCGCCTGAATTCTCCGATCTGATGTCATTTTCGCTTCCGGACTTGCCAGAGCTACCAAATTACTACGGATCATTTTTCCTCAACAACTTGTTTCGATCCAATAATGAATACAAAGCGCGTCCACTTATTTTTGGCTCGTCGCTGTTTCATGTGGGTAGCGTGTCCAGCACCCCTCCGGCGATGAGGTAGACCATCAACTTGAGGTTGCGCTTGCTGCGATAGCCTTTTGCCTTGCGTTTGGCGGCCTGGACGTTTCCGTTGATGGCCTCCAGAAG
>CANJWR010000209.1 GCA_947478455.1 Beijerinckiaceae bacterium
GGACTTCTGGAGGCCATCAACGGAAACGTCCAGGCCGCCAAACGCAAGGCAAAAGGCTATCGCAGCAAGCGCAACCTCAAGTTGATGGTCTACCTCATCGCCGGAGGGGTGCTGGACACGCTACCCACATGAAACAGCGACGAGCCTTTGAAAATTGTCTGGTCGGAATCAGACTTGCATCGTCAGCCCGATTGGCGTCATATCGGGGAGATGGGGCGAGAACTTTGGCGAAATGTTCTCGAGGGGGCCAATGTCAGAACATTTTGATCGATATGAAAATCGTCCTCCGAAATCGCGCGAACTGTCGCTTTTTCGTGAATTGAAGGGCATTTTTTCCGTTGCCAAGTCGCGCGCGCCAGCGCTGCGCCGACAGATGATCGGCATCGACATCAAGGAAATCCGCAAGCGCGCGGACCTGGGACGCATTCCGGTTTTGCGCCGCGGCGATCTGAAGGAATTGCAGCAGGAACAGCCGCCTTTCGGCGGTTTTGCCGCGACCCGCATCGGGGCCTTGAAACGTCTGCATGTTTCCACCAATCACATGTTTCAGCCCGAAGGTCAGGCGCGCGACTGGTGGGGCGCTGCGCGGGCCCTGTTCGCGTCGGGCGCCCGAAAGGGCGATGTCGTGTTGAACTGTCTCTCATATCATCTGCGGCCCGATGGCCACATGATCGAGAGCGGCGCCCATGCTCTTGGTTGCGCAGTGATCTCGGCCGGCGATGGTGCGATCCCCGAAACGCTTGAGGTGATCCATCAGTTGCAGCCGCGCATTTTTTGCGGCCGCGCGGATTATCTCGATCAGCTCCTGTATGCCGCAAAAAAATCGAACAAGAACATTTCCTGTCTTGAGCGTGCGCTGCTGGTCGGCGAAGCGATCGACAGCGAGCGCCGCAGCAATTTTGCTCGGCTCGGCATCATTGTCCGGCAGGCCTACGTTCTGCCAGAAGTCGGCGTCATCGCCTATGAAACCGAAGGTCCCTCCGGCGCGGTGACCCACGGAATGGTCGTCAACGAAGGCATCATTCTGGAAATCGTCAAGCCTGGCGAAAACGAGCCTGCGGCTGTTGGCGAAATCGGCGAGGTCGTGATCACGAGGCTCAATGCCGATTATCCGCTATTGCGTTTCGGCACCGGCGATCTTTCGGTTCTGCTGGCCGGACCGTCCGAATGCGGACGCACCAATCACCGCATCAAGGGCGTACTGGGCAAGGTTTCGACTTCTGGTAAAACGCCCGACGCCGCCGTCGTCGCGCAAGCCGAGTAGTCGTTTCTGCAGAAGAGTGTCGCGTCAAACATGATCCCGAACGTTCTGTCCATCGCCGGCTCTGATCCTTCAGGGGGCGCTGGCATTCAGGCCGATCTTAAAACATTTGGCGCGCTTGGCTGCTACGGTATGGCGGCGCTCACCGCACTGACGGCCCAGAACACGCGCGGCGTCTCTGGCGTGCATATTCCGCCGCCGGAATTCGTTGGCCAGCAGATCGACGCCATCTTTGCCGACGTTGCTGTGCAGGCCGTGAAAATCGGCATGCTGGCGAGCCCGGAGATCATCAAAATCGTCGCGCAACGTCTTGCGCATCATCGGGCCAACAACATCGTGCTCGATCCTGTTCTGGTCGCCACAAGCGGCGACAGTCTCGGCGGTCCGGGCGTGGTGGAGGCGATGCGCACTCACTTGTTCCCGCTGGCGACGCTCGTCACCCCCAACGGGCCGGAGGCCGCCGCCTTCCTGAACCGTTCAGAACCGAAGTCCATCGACGATCTGCAACAGGCGGCGCGCGATCTTTACGCTACAGGCGCGCGCGCCGCCCTCGTGAAGGGCGGACATGTAGCTGGAGCCGATGCGGCGGACGCGCTGTTCGACGGGCGGGCGATGCACATGCTGTCCGCCCTGCGTGTTGAAACGAAAAACACCCATGGCACAGGCTGCACATTGTCGTCTGCCATCGCGGCGTATCTGGCGAAGGGCCTTTCGCTTGAGCAGGCCGTAGAGGCCGCCAAGATTTATCTGACTCAGGCGTTGCGCCATAGCGACGAGTTGCGCGTCGGCTCCGGCCACGGCCCCGTCCACCATTTCTGGAATCAGGCGCATCGCGGCTGAGCGCTTGCGGATCGCCCGACCGGCTGGCAGGAAGGCGCAAACCGGAGTTTCGCCATGTCGCATCCTGACCGTTTTCTGCTCGCCGGCGTCATGGGGTCGCCGGTGATGCACTCGCGGTCTCCGCGCATCCACAATTACTGGTTCGAAAAATACGGTCTCGTCGGAACTTATCTGCCCCTGGCAATCGAGCAGGATGGTCTTGAGGCCGCGCTGCGGGCGCTGCCGTCTCTCGCTTTCTCGGGCTGCAATCTGACGATCCCCCACAAGGAAGCTGCCCTTGCGATTGTCGACGAGGTCGATCCGCTGGCCCGCCGCATCGGAGCGGTGAATTGCGTGATAGTCCGCAAGGACAAATCGCTGGCCGGCCTCAATCACGACGGCTGGGGATTCATCCAGTCCATTCTTGAAGTCGATCCGGGCTGGGAAGCCGATCGCGGCCCTATCGTGGTCATGGGTGCCGGCGGCAGTTCGCGCTCGGTGCTGGTCAGTCTGGCCGATCAGGGCGCGCGCGAAATCCGCCTCATCAACCGCTCGCCGGAGCGGGCGCTCAATCTCGCCCTCGAATTCGGCGCACCTGTCCGGGCGATTGCATGGGAAGACCGGCACGACGCGCTGGACGGGGCCGCCATGCTGATCAACACCACATCGCAGGGCATGGTGGGTCAGCCGGCGCTCGATCTGCGTCTCGACAGGCTGCCCCTCGCGGCGCTGGTGTCGGACATCATCTACATCCCGCGCGAGACGCCGCTGCTGATGCAGGCGCGCCAGCGTGGCAACCGCACCCTCAACGGGCTCGGCATGCTTCTGCATCAGGCCCGGCCGGCCTTTCAGGCATGGTTCGGCGTTATGCCGGACGCAACGCCCGAATTGCGCGCCATGATCGACGCCACGATCTGAGGCGGAAACCTTTCGTTAACCATGATGGGGGAGTGTGGCGTCTGGAGACGTGCGCCGGCCCGCAACCATGATTGCACCACGAAGCGGTCAAGATTGGCGGCCAGGCTGGGCTCTCGTTCGGATTTTGCGGAGATCAACATGAGTTCCCAGTCGCGCAGGCAGATCCTCGGCGGGATGGCAGCAAGCGCCGGCGCCGCGCTGACAACCGCCACTGGCGCATTCGCCCAGGGCAGGGAACCTCGGCCGCAGAAATTCACAGCCGGCGAACTGGTCGACAACGGCCACCGCTTCTTCGGCACCGTTTCGCGCGGCCTCGCCAAGGTTGTTGAGGAAGCTACCCGTCGCTGGGGACAACCCAACGCCTATGTGCTGGGGCAGGAGGGTTCTGGCGCGTTCTTCGCCGGTCTGCGCTACGGCGAAGGCACCATGTACACGCGCAATGCCGGCGACCGTAAGGTGTACTGGCAGGGTCCGTCATTGGGTTTCGACGCCGGCGGCGACGGCGACCGCACCATGATGCTCATCTATAATCTGCCGTCCGTTTCGGCCATTCATCAGCGTTTTGGGGGCATCGACGGCTCGGCCTATCTGGTTGCCGGCCTCGCCATGACGGCTCTTACGTCGGACGGTGTGGTGGTTGTTCCGATTCGCTCCGGACTGGGGGCACGGCTCGGGGTAAATGTCGGCTATCTGAAGTTCACGCAGGAATCGACCTGGAACCCCTTCTGATATGCGTCTTTAGAGCGGCAGCGCCATCCTTTTGATTTCGCTCCGCCCCCGTGTCATGGTCGCTTGGTCTCATACCTGAATTTCGCGCTGCGCCGTGATTGAACAAGTCATGATTTTCGCGCTGGGGTTCCTGTTCAGCGGGCTCCTCACGCTCTTGTTCCTGCCGGCCTTCTGGCGGCGGGCGGTTCGGCTGTCGACCCGGCGCATTGAAATGCAGATGCCGCTGACGATGACCGAAATCGTCGCCGAACGGGATCAGCTCCGCGCCGAATTCGCCACCGAACATCGTCGCATCGAGCGCCGCGCCGAAGAACTTTCCGAGGCTCACGCCCGCGACATGGGGGAACTCGGTCGCCGTGGCGCGCAGATTGCTGCGCTCGATTCCGAACTGGGCGACAGCAAGCGCGAGGCGCTGGCCCTTCACGATCGTATTGCGTTGGCTGAGCGCACGATCCGCGAACTCGAAGGCGCAGTCGGCGCAGCCAATATCGGCCTGAACGAGGCGCAGGCGCTGGTCGATCGCCGTACCGCGGATTTTGCTGGCCTCGAACACGATTACGAGGAATTGGTTGAAGTCGCCGACGAGCGTCGCGCAACCATTGCGGCGCTGGAGACGCGTGTATCCGGTCTGGAAATGCGTCTGCTCGACAGTGAGCGGGACATCGCCCGCCTGAATGCTGAACTCGCCGACCGCACCTCCGCTCTGGCTCTGGCCGAACGCGAACGTGATTTCGCCCGCCATGACGTCACGCTCGGCGCCCAGAAGCGCGAAGCTCTGCAGGCGCGGATCGACGAGCAATCCGCCGAAAAGGAAGAGTTGGAAAACCAGCTGCGCGCCGCTCAGCGCGCCCGCACCCAGCTCACACAGCATTCGTCCGATGTGGAGCGCGATCTCGCCGCCGCCATAGCGCAGGAAGCCGAATTGCGCGCCGCCATCGACCAGCAGGCCCATGCGGCCGATCTGGTGGAGCGCGGCTATGCGGAGCGCATGGAGGGGCTGCGGGCCGAGCAGAGCATGCTGCAGGGGGCTCTCGAAGCCTTGCGCCGCGAACATGCGGCCCTGCGCGCCCAGAGCGCCCACAGCCCGCCGCACGCCACGCCCGCCGCGATGATTCCCGACGCCGAACTGCTGCGCGCCGCCATTGTCGACGTCGGCGCAGAAGTCGCACGCCTCGCCGGCGCCCTGCAGGCGCAGCCCGCGAGTGGTGCGCCGGACGATACGCTTGCCGACCGCATGCGCCAGTTGCAGGCCCGCGCGGGCCGCAGCGCCAGCTAGCCTCTCCGAGTTTTTCGCGAGCCCGGTGCGACTTTACCCGGCAAAATCGCGCCCGACCGGTTGACCCGGCAGGCGCGATGGATAATATCCGCGCGCTGTCAGCGGCCCGCCGCAGACTGCCCCTGTGGTGGAATTGGTAGACGCGCTCGACTCAAAATCGAGTTCCGCAAGGAGTGCTGGTTCGATCCCGGCCAGGGGCACCAAAAAGGCTTCCGAGAACATCCAAGAAAGGCCGAAAACCTCTTAAAAACAAGGGTTTTTGCTTATCTTTGTGTCCCAAGAGGTCCGCGCGGGTCCGTTGGTATCTGGTAAAATTGTTGGTACAAATGTTGGTACGAACCCGATGCCAACATTCGAGATACCAACATGGCCCTTTCGGACATGCAAATCCGCAACGCCAAGCCCGGCGCGAAAATCATCAAGCTATCGGATGGCGGCGGCCTGCAATTGTGGGTGTTTCCCGATGGCGCAAGGCGCTGGCGGCTGGCCTATCGGTTCAACGATGCTCAACGAACTTTAGCGATTGGCGTCTATCCCGCAATTGGCCTCAAGGATGCGCGCGAGGCGCGAGAAACCGCCAAGAGGCTCATGGCCGATGGACTAGACCCGGCCCTCACCAAAAAACAGGCCAAGGCCGCAAAAGTAGCGGCTTCCGGCAATACGTTCGCCGCCTTGGCCGAAGAGTTTCTGGCCAAGAAGCGGCGTGAAGGCAAAGCCGAAAACACTTTGGGCAAGCTGGACTGGTTGCTTGGGCTGGCAATGGAGGAATTAGGTCCACGACCGATTGCGGAAATTACATCGCCGGAAGTGCTGGTCGTGTTGCGTCGGATTGAGGCGCGCGGGCAATTGGAGACGGCGGGAAGGCTGCGCGCAAATATCGGCGGGGTGTTTCGCTATGCAATCGCCACGGGGAAAGCCGAAAATGATCCGACTTTCGCGCTTCGCGGTGCCTTGACCGTTCCCAAGACGAAACACCGCGCGGCGATTGTCGAACCCGTCGCCTTTGGGGCGCTGCTTCGGTCAATTCAGGACTACGAAGGAACGCCCGAAGTTCGCGCCGCTCTGAAATTGATGGCGTTGACCTTCGTTCGCCCCGGAGAACTTCGGAACGCGCTCTGGTCTGAGTTTGACCTAGAGGCGGGGCTTTGGATCATCCCAGCGGGCCGGATGAAAATGCGGCGAGCGCATCGCGTCCCGCTGGCACCGCAAGCGATTGCCATTCTGAAAGAGCTTCGTGCTATTACCGGCCATCGCACCCTGCTGTTCCCCAGCGTCCGTTCCGCTGATCGCGCTATGTCTGAAAACACGATCAATTCAGCGCTGCGACGGCTTGGCTATGGCAAGGACGATATGACCGGACACGGCTTCCGCGCAGCGGCAAGTTCATTGCTGAATGAATGTGGAAGGTGGAATGCTGATGCCATTGAAGCGCAACTGGCCCATATCGAAAGCAACAAAATCCGCAAAGCCTATGCTCGCGCCGAATATTGGGAAGAGCGCGTGAAAATGATGGCCTATTGGGCAGATCGTTTGGACGAAATGCGACGGCTCTTCGCTGAATCGTGTGGGTAGAGGTTTCAACCACAAGTTGAATATTTTGGTTTCCGCTGGCTCCGCGTATTTTCTGATGCATGCGTGACACGGATCTTTTTCAGGCGGCGCTCGGGCTTTCCGCGCCTTGGTTTATCAGCC
>CANJWR010000210.1 GCA_947478455.1 Beijerinckiaceae bacterium
GACTGGGAAGGCTGGAAGCTCGTCACCGACGCCATCGGCAAGAAGACGCAGCTTGTCGGCGACGACCTGTTCGTCACCAACGTGAAGCGCCTCTCGGACGGTATCAAAAAGGGCGTCGCCAATTCGATCCTCGTGAAGGTGAACCAGATCGGCTCGCTCACCGAGACGCTGGCCGCTGTCGATATGGCACACCGCGCCGGCTATACCGCCGTCATGTCTCACCGCTCGGGCGAGACGGAAGATTCCACCATTGCGGACCTCGCCGTCGCCACCAATTGCGGACAGATCAAGACAGGCTCGCTCGCCCGTTCGGACAGATTGGCCAAGTACAATCAGCTCATCCGCATCGAGGAAGAGCTTGGCCCGCAGGCGCAATATGCAGGCCGGGCGGCGCTGAAGGCGCTGGCGTAAATTGAAATTACCCCTCGTCCTTCCGGCGAAAGCGTCGTCAGTTGGAAGGACGAGGTCTGATTACAGCGATAAAACGCAATAGGCGCTACTGCGCCTCGACCGGCGCGACATGGTCGACCATGCGCAGAATGCCCTGACAGACGCGCCAGATGCAGCCGGTCGACAGGTAGAGATCGGTCGAGTCGGTCAGGTCGCCGATCTTGATTTGATAGCCGTTCGCCAGAACATTGATGGCGATCCGCATCGTGTCGGTGAGCGCGTGCTGGGTGCGGGCCACATAGATCGTGTCGATCAGCTGGCGGGAGAATTCCTTCGCGTCCCCGAAATTGAGCGAGAAAAGACGCGGCGGGGTGCGCGCCTGATTGAACGGATAAATCGTGTCGAAATGGATTTCGGTGGAATCGTTCGAGATCACCAACCGGGTGATCTGCTTGCCCGCCGGGAACACGAAGGCCCGTTCATCGAGATCGATATTGATCGAGAGCGGGATGTGTTCGTTGCTCAATTTCGACACGATTCCAGCCATTCCCCAAGACCCGAACGGGTGACGTCGAGTTCCAGAAACCGCTTGGGCTCTGGGATTATCCGCAAGCTACGTGGCCTTTGTGGTTGGCGCAACCGGCCCAGGTCTCCAGGGATGAAGCTTACGCCTTCGCCAACGCTCCATCAGGCTGTTCCTGTGGCATACGCCCCGGCAGCATCAGCACGCTGAGGAAGATCAAGCCGGCGCCGCCCATCATGGACAGGAACAGGCGGTCGAAACCCCAGCTTTCGTAAATCCACGAGAGCAGCGGGATCGCGGCGGCGATGACCAGAAAGCTCAGCACGTAGCGCGCGCCGTAAATCTGGGCGCGCAATTCGCTTTTCGCCATGCGTCCGATCAGGAAATCGATGATCGGCACCTGTCCGAAGACGCCGATCATGAAGCCGAGGCTGACGGCGAGCGCGCTCCAGCCCATGAGGCCCGGCATCAGGGCGAAGAAAGCGAACTGGATGCTCGCAGTCGTCATGAAAACGTTGCGGGGCGGATAGCGGTCGAGCGCCCGCCCACAGGCCAGTTGCGCCAGCGACGCGAAGGCGAAGACCAGAAACGCCAGCCAGCCGATGTTGGTAGCAGATCCCGCCAGCGCGCCTACCCGTTCCTCGAGGATTTTCGGCAGGGCGAACGAGACGCTCTGGAAGATCAGGCCGGAAATCGCAGTCGTGAAAAAGATGATGACCGACAGGCGCAGCAAAGTTCCACGATCCGCCGAAGCCCCGATGCTGGCTGCGCCGCCACCTGCGGTTTTCGGCGCGAGGGAATTGCGGGCGGCGATCTCGCGGCGCATGACGAAAAAGTAGAGCAGGCCGAACGCCACCGACACAAGGCCGGGGACGATGAAGGCGGCGCGCCAGCCGCCGTTGTCGATGAAATAGCCGGTAATCAAAGCCGCGCTGCCGACGCCCAGATTACCGAAAACGCCATTTACGGCGATGGCCATGCCGGCCTTCGGGCGGCCCTGCACGAGCAACGCGAGCCCCACCGGATGATAGATGGCGGCGAAAATGCCCAGCACGAAAAGTCCGACGCCGATCTGCAGCGGGCTGCCCGCGAAGGCGGTCGCCATACAGGCGAGGCCGAGGCCGACGAAGAACACCACCATCATGCCCTCGCGGCTCCATTTGTCGGCGAGCCAGCCAGCCGGCAACGAAAAGACCCCGAAGGCGATGAAGCCCGGCGTCGCGTAGGGAATGAGATCCGCGCAGCTAAGCCCCCATTCCCTCGACAGTGCCAGCGCAGCCGCCGTGGCGAAGACGAGCGTCGTCAGATGGTCGAGGAAGTGCCCCGCATTGATGAGCATGAAATGGGCGCGTTCGCGGGACATTGGCAAATCCGTCGGGCAGGAGCGCCGGATTCGTTCGGCGCGTGAGACCTGCATTTATACAGGCGCGCTCTTCAGGATGCGAGAGACGGGCCCCAAACATCGATTCATGCTTCGCTAACCGTTTTGATCCAGCTTGGCGCAATGGTCATCCGCAGGCGCTGGCGCGCAATTGTCTTTCCGCTGGTTCTTTACGCTGTCTCGGGCAGCGTCACGTCCTATTTCGTCTGGCACGCCGTCAATGGCGGGCGCGGATTGAAGGCGCAGGACGAATATCAGGCCCGTCAGGAAGCACTTTCGCAGGAACTCGCCGAACTCCGCACGGAGCGCGCCGCCTGGGATCGCCGTGTCGCCATGCTTCGCGCCGAATCGGTCGACCGCGATCTGCTCGACGAACAGACCCGCTCCATGCTGGGCCGCGTCCACAAGAACGATCTCGTGATCATGCTGCCGCAGGCTCGCAAGGATTGAGACGTCGTCATTAATAAGATAATATTCCTACTTCCTATCGACTGATACACGCATGGCGTGTGCCGATCGTCGGGTTCGTAGAACATCGAAATCAGACCTCGCAAACACCAATTAACAGGATTCTAGTTTATTATGATGATTAACTTACTTCGAGTTAATTAGACTAATATCGTATGAATTCAATACCTTGCTCGGACTATAACTTTTCTGTTCCCCCCTCGCTTTCGCTTGGGCTCTCCGCTACATAAGTAGCAGTCGGCGATCGCAAACCGCCGACGTCCGAGTGAGGAAAAGCATGGCCGTAGCACCAGCCAAATCCGCAGCGAACGCCAAATCCAGGGCGACCAAACCGGCGGCGTCCGCCGGAAAGCAGTCGAACTCACTGAAAGAGTTCAATCGCGACGAGGAACTTGAAGCCTACCGGATGATGCTGCTCATCCGCCGCTTCGAGGAAAAGGCCGGCCAGATGTACGGCATGGGCCTCATCGGCGGCTTCTGCCATCTCTACATCGGTCAGGAAGCGGTCGTGGTCGGGATGCAGATGGCGTCCCGCGAAAACGATCAGGTCATCACCGGCTATCGCGATCACGGCCACATGTTGGCCTGCGGGATGGATGCGCGCGGCGTGATGGCGGAACTCACCGGACGCCGGGGCGGCTTGTCGAAAGGCAAGGGCGGCTCCATGCACATGTTCTCCAAGGAGAAGCATTTCTACGGCGGCCACGGCATCGTCGGCGGGCAGGTCTCGCTCGGAACGGGCCTCGCTTTCGCCAATCATTATCGCGGCAACAATTCGGTCTCCATGACCTATTTCGGCGACGGCGCCGCCAATCAGGGGCAAGTCTACGAGAGCTTCAACATGGCGGAGCTTTGGAAGCTGCCGGTCGTGTATGTGATCGAGAATAACCGTTACGCCATGGGTACAGCCGTCACCCGCGCTTCCGCGCAGGCCGACTTCTCGAAGCGCGGCGCGTCCTTCAACATTCCAGGCGAGCAGGTGGATGGCATGGACGTCCGCGCCGTGCGCGACGCCGGCTCCCGCGCCATCGAATGGTGCCGCAGCGGCAAGGGGCCCTTCATTCTCGAAATGCAGACCTATCGTTATCGCGGCCACTCCATGTCCGATCCGGCGAAATATCGCTCGAAGGAAGAAGTGCAGAAGATGCGCGACGAGCATGATCCGATCGAACAGGTTCGCGCCCGTCTGCTCCGCAACAAGCTCGCGACCGAAGACGATTTGAAGCAGATCGACGCAAAGGTGCGCGCCGTCGTGGCGGACGCCGCCGAATTCGCCACACATGATCCCGAGCCCGATCCGTCGGAGCTCTGGACGGACATTGTGCGGTAAGGGGAAGCGTACCAACATGGCAACCAACATTCTCATGCCGGCCCTTTCCCCCACCATGGAACAGGGCAAACTCGCCAAGTGGCTCAAGAAAGAGGGCGACCGGGTGAAGTCCGGCGACATTCTCGCCGAGATCGAAACCGACAAGGCCACGATGGAAGTCGAGGCCGTAGACGAGGGGATTCTGTCGAAAATTCTCGTCCCCGACGGCACCGACAATGTGGCGGTGAATACGCCGATTGCGGTGATCACCGCCGATGGCGAGGACGCCAATGCGGCGCCTGCCGCTGCTCCGGTCGCGCCGGTTGCGGTCGCTCCGGCACCGGCGGCTTCAGTTTCGGCGCCTGCCATCGTGACAAACGCGGCACCGGCCGAATCTGAAATCCCCGCCGGAACCGCAATGGTTTCCATGACGGTGCGCGAAGCGTTGCGCGACGCCATGGCGGAAGAAATGCGCCGTGACGGCGATGTGTTCGTGATGGGCGAGGAAGTCGCCGAATATCAGGGCGCCTACAAGGTCACGCAGGGTCTGCTGCAGGAGTTTGGCGCCAAACGCGTCATCGATACGCCGATCACCGAACATGGTTTTGCGGGCATTGCGGTCGGGGCGGCCATGACGGGGCTGCGCCCCATCGTGGAATTCATGACCTTCAACTTCGCCATGCAGGCGATTGACCACATCATCAATTCCGCCGCCAAAACGCTCTATATGTCCGGCGGTCAGATGGGATGCCCCATTGTGTTCCGTGGGCCCAACGGCGCTGCGGCGCGCGTCGGCGCGCAACATAGCCAGGATTATTCAGCCTGGTATTCGCAGATCCCCGGCCTCAAGGTCGTCGCTCCCTATACGGCGGCCGACTTCAAGGGCCTGCTCAAGAGCGCCATCCGCGATCCGAACCCGGTCGTGTTCCTCGAAAATGAAATCCTCTACGGCCAGAGCTCCGACGTGCCGAAGCTCGACGATTTCACCGTGCCGATCGGCAAGGCACGCGTGCATCGCGTCGGCAAGGATGTGACCTTCGTGACCTTCGCGATTGGCATGACCTACGCCATCAAGGCCGCCGCCGAACTGGAGAAGGAAGGCATCGACGTCGAGATTATCGATCTGCGCACCTTGCGGCCGATGGATACAGAGACCGTCATCCGCTCGGTGATGAAGACCGGGCGTTGCGTCACCATCGAGGAAGGCTGGCCGCAAAACGGCATCGGAGCGGAAGTCGGCATGCGCATCATGGAACAGGCGTTCGATTATATCGATGCGCCCGTGATCCGCATCACCGGCAAGGATGTGCCGATGCCCTACGCGGCGAACCTCGAAAAGCTGGCGCTTCCGAACATTGGCGAAATCGTCGCGGCGGCCAAGGCCGTCTGCTATCGCTGACGCCATGACAGAGCGCCCGCTCAGGGAATTGTCGACGCCGCCGGATGCGCAGGAGCAGGGCGGCGACGAAGTGTTGCGCGCCTTCGTGGTGGACGGCGGCCTCAGCATCGCGATCCAGCGCGCCTTCGATGATCCGGCCACGTGGGGCCGGCTGCTGATGGAAGTCGCCCGTTATGTGGCGGGCCTGTACGGCCGCGAAAGCGACATCAGCGAGGAAGACGCCCTCTCCGAAATCCTGCGCCAGTTCGAAATAGAAGCCGCCAACCGCGACAGCGGTTCGGGCGCGATTAACTGAGGCAACGCTGATGCCCATCAACATTCTCATGCCGGCCCTCTCGCCCACGATGGAAAAGGGCAATCTCGCGAAATGGCTCAAGAAGGAAGGCGACCGGATCAAGTCCGGCGACATTCTCGCCGAGATCGAGACCGACAAGGCCACGATGGAAGTCGAGGCCGTCGATGAAGGCATTCTGGCGAAGATCATCGTGCCTGCTGGCGCCAACGATGTGGCGGTGAACGCCGTGATTGGCGTCATTGCCGAGGACGGCGAAGACGCGAAGACTGTCGGGGCCAGCGGGGCCGCTACTCCTGCGGCCAAGGCAGAATCTTCGCCGGCAGCGTCGTCAGCTCCGGCTCCGGTGGCGGCGACGCCTGCGCCCCAGTTGAAAGTTGCAGCTTCGGGCGAGCGCCCGTTCGCCTCGCCGCTGGCGCGCCGCATCGCGAAAGATTCCGGAATTGATCTGGCGAAAGTATCCGGCTCGGGGCCACATGGCCGCATCGTCGAGCGCGACGTTCGCGACGCCATGGCGGGCGGCACCGCGAAGGCTGCGCCGGTCACGTCTGCCGCCGCTGCCCCTTCGGCTGCAAAGCCTGCGCCGGTCTCGTCCATGTCGGACGACACGATCCGCAAGTTCTTCGAGCCCGGCAGCTTCGAGGAAATTCCGCACGATTCGATGCGCAAGACCATTGCGCGCCGTCTGGTGGAGGCGAAGTCCACCATCCCGCATTTCTACCTGTCGGTGGATTGCGAACTCGACACGCTGCTGGCGGCGCGTGAGGCGATCAATGCCAGCGCCCCCAAGGGCGCGGACGGCAAGCCCGCCTACAAGGTCTCGGTCAATGATTTCATCATCAAGGCTCTGGCGGTTGCCCTGCAACGCGTGCCGGACGCCAATGTGACCTGGACCGAAGGCGCGATGCTGAA
>CANJWR010000211.1 GCA_947478455.1 Beijerinckiaceae bacterium
CTGACGTCAGAAGCACATAATAGGCATTGGCAACCGGCAGGGGGCGGAGCACTCCATGGCCTTTCGCCACCTCAAAAATATGTGTGACTGCCGAATAAATGGGGTGGATGTGCCGTGTGAGGAGCCAGGTCAGGTGGTCATCGGCATGTGGTCCGCTCTCAACCATAAAACGGATAATCGAAGGATAGCGAAGCGCTAACCTGACCACGTGGCTTATGACTTCAGCGACGAGAGTTCGCTCGTCTGTGCTATGAAGTTGACGGATCCTTTCGATCAGGCTGTTTCGGAAGTTGCCGAAAACTTGATCCATCGCAGCCTGCCACAGTCCATCCTTCGATTTGAAATGATAGGCGATCAGGCCTTGGGTCACGCCAGCATCAGCGGAGATTTCGTGAGTTGAAACCCCGGCATAACCCTTACTCATGAAGGCTTCGCTCGCTACGTCGATGATGCGCGCCCTGCTTGCAATCGATCTGCGCTGCAAACCCTTGGTTGGGATCTCGAAGGCCAAGATCTCAAGTAGGTCAAAATCAGTGACTTCATGCCCTGTCGTGAGCCGTTCGATGACAGGCTGCGCATTCTCGATCTTTCTGGTCCTGGGCAAAATCCTGAACTCCTTTGTTCCCCGTTAGCCAACGACGCACTGCGCCTCAAGGTGCATGGGGCGGAGTGGCACTTCCCCCCCAAAGCTATTCACGCGAACAGATTTGTGTTGCCCATTGTCGGCCATGCCGCTAAGGTAACCTTTGAATATGAATTACCCAAGTATTCTTGGGTCGCAATATGTTTATAGCCCATAGGCATAAATTATCGACTGACTCTGCTCGTTGCTAATTATCTAATTGATTGAATATAGTATTTTGTCATCTGAATTGCATTCAATGCTTTTTAATTATTGACGAACATTCCTATAACCGGAGAGAGATGACATGTTTGATCAATTCCAGAGCAAATTCGTCGATTGCAATGGGATACGGACCCACTACTGCGAGATGGGTGAGGGCGAACCTCTGGTTCTGGTGCATGGTGGTGGGGCCGGCGCGGATGGGCGTTCCAACTTCGAGGTGAATTTCCCGATTTTCGCCCAGCATATGCGGGTAATTGCTTATGACATGGTCGGCTTCGGGCTGACCGATGCGCCCGACCCAGCCGAGTTTGCCTACACGCAATTGGCGCGTACCGATCACTTGATTAATTTCATCAAAGCGCTGGGCCTGTCCAGGGTCTGTCTAATTGGCAACAGCATGGGCGGCACGACCGCATGTGGAGCGGCGCTCAAGGCGCCAGACCTTATCGAGAAGCTTGTCCTCATGGGCGCGGCGGTCAATCTCTCAAATGAAGACATGATCGCAAACCGCGAAGACCTCGCCCCGGTCATGGCCTATGATGGAAGCGAAGAGGGAATGCGCACGATTATCGCTACGCTGACTCATAACTATCAGCCCAGGGAAGAGGTGGTGCAATATCGGCATCAGGCGAGTCTGCGGCCCAATACTAGCGCAGCATACAAAGCCACCATGAAATGGGCTTTTCACAACGGCCTTTACTACTCGCCCGAGCAGCTGGCTTCGCTGCGAATGCCTGTCCTCGTGGTGGGCGGGAAGAACGATGTGATGGTGCCCGTTCGAAAGGTTTTCGAGCAAATTTTGAGCATCCCGCATGCATTTGGATCAATCTTCCCGAACTGCGGACACTGGGTCATGATTGAGTATCCTGAGGAGTTTTGCGCGCAGACATTGCGCTTTTTCGGCAAGCAGGTCTGACCATGATACCCCGAGAAGTGCTCGCATCGCGTTTGCGCAATGCCTACAGGGCGGGCGCCGTCCCGCCGTTGCGCGATGGCCTTGATCCGGCCGATGCAGATCGCGCCTATTCCGTGCAAGAAATCAACACACGCTACTGGCAAGGCCAGGGCCGCCGCATCGTCGGACGCAAGGCGGGGCTGACATCGAAGGCGGTGCAGGCGCAGCTCGGCGTTGACCAACCCGACTTCGGCGTGCTGTTCGACGACATGGCGGTGGCCGACGGCGGCATGCTAGATCCGGCGAAATGCCTTCAGCCCCGGGCCGAGGCAGAGATCGCCTTCGTGCTGGGGGCGGGCCTTCCATCTCTCGAGACCACGCCCGAAGACCTGGCTGGGGCGGTCGCCCTTGTTCACGCAGCCATCGAGATCGTCGACTCGCGCATCGCCGACTGGAAAATCACCTTTGCCGATACGGTAGCCGACAACGGCTCCTCGGCCTTTTTCGTGCTGGCGAAGGACGGCAAACCCCTCGCTGGACTCGATCTCTACACGGCCGGCATGGTGTTGGAAATCAACGGCCAGATAGCCTCGACCGGCGTGGGCGCGGCGGCGCTGGGCAACCCGCTCAATGCCGCAGCCTGGCTGGCGCGGACGCTGGCTGCACGGGGAGAGCCGCTGAAAGCCGGCGACATCCTGCTCGCCGGGGCGCTGGGGCCGATGGTTGCCCTCAAGCCAGGCGATCATGTCCGCGCGGTGATTGGCGGCATCGGCGAGGCCAGCTTTACGTATGGAGCCGCCTGACATGGTAAAGACGAAGGTTGCCATCATCGGCTCGGGCAATATCGGCACCGACCTGATGATCAAGGTGATGCGGCTGTCCAAGGTGCTGGAGATGGGCGCGATGGTCGGCATTGACCCGGCCAGCGATGGCCTCGCCCGGGCGACGAGGATGGGCGTCGCCACGACCAGTGAAGGGATCGACGGCCTGCTGGCGATGCCCGAATTTGCGGATATCGAGATCGTTTTCGACGCGACTTCGGCGGGCGCGCACAAGCGCAACAGCGAACTGGTCCTGGGCGCGGGCAAGCGCATGATCGACCTGACCCCGGCGGCTATCGGGCCTTACACCGTGCCCGCGGTCAATGGCGATGCGCACCTCGATGCACCCAACGTCAACATGGTGACCTGCGGGGGGCAGGCGACGATCCCGATTGTCCACGCCGTCAATCGCGTGGCCAAAGTGCATTACGGGGAGATTGTTGCGTCGATCGCAAGCAAGAGCGCCGGGCCGGGCACCCGCGCCAACATCGATGAGTTCACCGAAACCACCAGCCAGGCAATCGTCGAGGTCGGCGGCGCCACGCGCGGCAAGGCGATCATCGTGCTCAACCCCGCCGAACCGCCGCTGATCATGCGCGATACGGTCTATTGCTTGTGCGATGATGGCGACCAGGAGGCGATCCGCAGCAGCATCGAGGACATGGTCGCCGAGGTGCAAGGCTATGTGCCCGGCTACCGGCTCAAGCAGGCAGTGCAGTTTGAACATATCGGATCGAACCGCCCGCTGCATATTCCAGAAATGAGCGGCAGCTTCACCGGCCTCAAAGTGACGGTGTTCCTCGAGGTCGAAGGCGCGGCGCATTACCTGCCTGCCTATGCCGGCAACCTCGACATCATGACATCGGCAGCCCTGCGCACCGCCGAGAAGATAACCTTGCGCATGCACGAAAGGGCTGCCGCATGACCTCCCAAAAAGCCATTGGCGATCCCGCCACGCAAAAACTCTACATCCAGGACGTTACCCTGCGCGACGGAATGCACGCGATCCGCCACCAATACGGGATCGAGCATGTCAAGGACATTGCCCGCGCGCTCGACCGGGCCAAGGTCGATGCCATCGAGGTTGCGCATGGTGACGGGCTGCAAGGTTCCTCGTTCAACTATGGCTTTGGCGCGCATACCGACTGGGACTGGATCGGCGCGGTCGCCGAAGTGCTTGAGCATAGCGTGCTCACCACGCTGCTGCTCCCCGGGATCGGCACGGTGCACGACCTGAAGCGCGCCTATGATCTCGGCGTTCGCTCGGTGCGCATCGCGACGCACTGCACCGAGGCGGATGTCTCGAAGCAGCATATCGAAGCCGCGCGAAATCTCGGCATGGACGTCTCGGGCTTCCTCATGATGAGCCACATGAGTGCGCCCGAACCGCTCGCGCAGCAGGCACTGCTGATGGAAAGTTACGGCGCGCATTGCGTCTATGTCACCGACAGCGGCGGCGCGATGAACATGGACGAATATGCTGCCCGCCTCCTGGCGTACGATCGCGTACTCAAGCCCGAGACCCAGCGCGGGGTCCACGCGCACCACAACCTGAGCCTTGGCGTCGCCAACTCCATCGTCGCGGTCCAGAACGGGGCGATCCGGGTAGATGCCAGCCTTGCCGGCATGGGCGCAGGCGCGGGCAATGCCCCGCTCGAAGTGTTCATCGCCGCCGCCGACCGCATAGGCTGGAACCATGGCTGCGACCTCTACGCGCTGATGGATGCCGCCGAGGACCTCGTCCGCCCGCTGCAGGACCGCCCGGTGCGCGTCGACCGCGAGACGCTGACGCTCGGCTATGCAGGTGTCTATTCGAGCTTTCTGCGTCATGCCGAGAAAGCCGCCGCCAACTACGGCGTCGATACCCGCTCGATCCTCGCCGAGGTCGGCCGCCGCAAGATGGTCGGCGGCCAGGAAGACATGATCGTCGATATCGCGCTGGACTTGGTTGGACATGGCTGAGCACGCGCTCCGTCGAGAGAGGAGATTTGAGATGACCTTGACAAGTCAACTGACGCGTGGCGAGGTTGAACCAGGCGCCATCTGGCCCAATGCCGACTTCAGCCGGGTTCCCTCCAAAGTCTATACAGATCCAGACATCTACAGCCGCGAGCTCGATCGCATCTTTTATGGCCGGCACTGGAACTATGTCGGTCTGGAGGCCGAAGTGCCCGAAGCGGGAAACTTCAAGCGCACGGCCATTGGCGAGAGGTCGGTGATTATGATCCGTAATCGCCAGGGCGAGATCAATGTCCTCGAGAACCGTTGCGCCCACAGAGCCATGCGGTTTTGTCAGGAAAAGTTTGGCAAGGTGAAGACGCTGGTGTGTCCCTACCACCAGTGGAACTACAACTATGACGGCAAGCTACTCGGGGTTCCGTTCCAGCGCGGAGTGAGGGGCAATGGCGGAATGCCGGAGGACTTCCGGCTGGAAGACCATGGCCTCCCCACGCTCAAGGTCGCACGGCGAGGCGGCTTGGTTTTCGCATCGTTCGACAATGATGTAGAACCACTCGAGGACTATATCGGCCCTGCTGTTCTCGCCTATTTTGATCGCACGTTCAATGGGCGTAAGCTTGTGGTTCAGGGCTATTCCAGGCAGCGAATTCCAGGCAACTGGAAGCTGATGATGGAGAACATCAAAGACCCCTATCATCCTGGATTGCTGCATACTTGGTTCGTAACATTCGGCCTATGGCGCGCCGACAACCAATCACAACTTGTCATGGACGAACGCGGACGCCACGCGTGCATGATCTCGACACGTAGTGAGGTCGTCGATCCCGAAGTGACCAAGGGCGTGACAAGTTTCCGGCGAAACATGAAACTTAACGATCCCAGCCTTCTCGATATCGTACAAGAAGAGTGGTGGAACGGTCCCACCGTCTGCATGACCACGGTCTTCCCCAGCGTCATTCTGCAGCAGCAAGTCAATTCCTTGTCCACCAGGCAGATTATCCCGGTCGGTCCTGACAAGTTCGATTTTGTCTGGACGCATTTCGGCTTTGAAAATGACAGTGACGAAATGACGGAAAGGCGAATGCACCAGGCGAATCTCTTCGGGCCGGGCGGACTTGTTTCAGCCGACGACGGCGAAGTCATCGAATTTAGCCAACAGGGCTTTGAACAGGATCAGGATTTCACCACTATGTGTGAGCTGGGCGGCACAGAAATTGGAAATGCCGATCACATGGTCACTGAAACACTGATCCGCGGAATGTATCGCTACTGGCGTGAGGTGATGGACATATGACCTCTAATTTCCAAGATCTTGCCAGTCTTATCGCGCTTCATGCAGAATATGCGGCCTGCATCGATGAGCAGCGGTTCGCCGACTGGCCCGGGTTTTTTACCGAGGACTGTCATTATCGCGTGGTGGCGCGCGAGAATCATGAGGCCGGCTACCCCCTTGCGATCATGTCGCTCAAGGGCATTGGGGGATTGCAAGACCGGGTCTATGGGGTGACGAGTACCGTGTTCCATGCTCCCTATTACCAGCGCCATATCATCGGTTTGCCACGCGTTACAGCATGTGATGGCGACAGCCTGTCCGTCGAAGCCAACTATCTCGTCATTCGGACACGGCGAGACATGCTGAGTGAGGTATACAATACTGGACGCTATATTGACCGGATCGTGCGGACCAAAATGGGTCTGAAGTTTGCTGAAAAGCTGTGCATTTTCGATAGCGAACTCATTCCCAATTCAATGATCTATCCGATCTGAGCCACGGATGCCATCGACCAACGCGATCGCAATCCCAGCCGCCCGGCAACTTGTCACCATGCGTTCGGCCATCCGCATCGCTTCTGGCCTGCTCGCGTCAAGTGCGTTCGCCTGGAGGCAGGGTCAAGCGGCGAGAAGCCCCATCCGAGTGAACGTCTTTTTACGAAATCGCCGTTGTTGTAAACAGCGGTAATAAAAGGGGCCATTCTGTTCCCTGATCGTTCTCTTGGTAGAGCGGATTAAAAAGGGGCCAGTCCTGATAAGCCTTCGCTTTTGTGCGGAGGCGGAGGATGAAGAGAGTGGAACTTTATCAGAAGGTCAGTCACGCTGTGCTGGTGAAGAAGATGAGCCGCCGTTGTGCTGCTCGGTATTTCGGGA
>CANJWR010000212.1 GCA_947478455.1 Beijerinckiaceae bacterium
ACCTGCCGGATCATCGATCCGTGGGGCGGCTCCTATTATGTCGAGCGCCTGACGGCGGAACTCGCCAGGAAGGCGCAGGCGCATATCGACGAGGTGGAATCGCTGGGCGGCATGGCGAAAGCCATTGACGCCGGCATTCCAAAACTGCGCATCGAGGAAGCCGCCGCCCGCACGCAGGCGCGCATCGATACCGGTCGCCAGACGGTCGTGGGCGTCAACAAGTACAAGCCGACCAGCGAAGCGACCATCGACGTGCTGAAGGTCGAGAACGCCGCCGTGCGCGCATCGCAGATCGACAAGCTGAAGCGCCTGCGCGCCGAACGCAATGAGGCCGCCGTGCTGGCCTCGCTTGAGGCGCTCACCAACGGCGCCCGCAATGGCGCGAACCTGCTGGCGCTTTCCATCGAGGCCGCGCGCGCCATGGCGACCGTGGGCGAAATCTCGATGGCTCTGGAAAAGGTGTTCGGTCGTCATCGCGCCGAAATCCGCTCGATCTCGGGCGTCTACAAGCGGGAGGCGGGCGTGAATGCTCCGGTTGTCCAGCGCGTGCAGGAACTCACCCGCGCTTTCGAGGAAAACGATGGCCGTCGTCCGCGCATCCTCGTCGCCAAGATGGGACAGGACGGCCACGACCGCGGCCAGAAGGTGATTGCGTCCGCCTTCGCCGACCTGGGATTTGATGTGGATATCGGACCGCTCTTTGCAACACCGGCGGAAGCTGCCCGTCAGGCTGTGGAAAACGATGTGCATATCGTGGGGATAAGTTCGCTGGCGGCAGGCCATCTGACGCTGGTGCCGGAGCTTCGTGCAGCGCTTGAGCGCGAAGGCCGCAGCGACATCATGATCGTGGTGGGCGGCGTCATCCCCCCGCAGGATTTCGACGCCGTACGCAAGGCGGGCGCCAGCGCCATCTTCCCGCCCGGCACGGTGATCGCCGAGGCGGCGGAGAAGCTGCTCGACGATCTGAACGGGCGGCTGGGGTATTCGCAGAGGACGGCGGCGGAGTAGGTTTTCGTTTACTGCCCCGGCAACACCAGCACCTTCGGCCGCACCGGCAAGGTCTCGCGCGTCAGGACGACCGAAGCCGTCTGGCTGAACTCCACCTCGTACAACTGCCGCGCCAGTCTGAGGAAGCGGTCGAGCGTCGCGCGGTTGAAATAGTGCATCGGAATGATCAGCGGCGCGCCGATCTTTTTCAGATTCTCGAACTGGCCATAGACATCGAGCGTCAGGCTGCCATCGACGGGGACCAGCACGACATCGATGCGCCCGAGTTGCTTCAGATGTTCCTCGGTGAGTTCGTGATGCAAATGGCCCAGATGGGCGATGCAGATCTGGCGCGACTCGAAAACGAAGATCGAATTGCCGTCATATTCGGTGCGCCCGGCGAAATCGCGGATATTGGTGACGACGTTGCGCACCCGCATGTCTTTCACCGACAGGTCGTGCGCGGCAGCGCCGCCCGCCGGGTTCCAGCCGCGCAGCACATGGGGAATTTCGGCGGGCGGACGATACGAGAAATGCGTGTCGTGCGCCTTGTTCATCGTCACGATATCGAGCGGCAAGGGCGGGCGCACATAATCGTTGTAGTCGGTTGCGACGCGCAGGCCGGATGGCGTCTCGATCAGAAAGGTCGAATGGCCTGTGAAACGCAGGCCGATTTCGTTGTCGGCCAGAGCCGCCGGCAAAATGCGGGGCGCGCCGGAGGCGATGAGGCGCGGGCAGGCTTCTGGCTCCGGCGACTGTGCGCGAGCCCCCTGTACGGCTATCGCCGACAGGGCGGCTGTCATCAGAATTCGGGCCAGCAGACGCATCGCATATCCCTCCGCTCACGTAATGGTAGCGCGCTCACGACGAAACGCCAGTCAGCCCTGCGTGATCGGCCGCCACTTGCGGCATGCGACGGGGCGTGAAATGAAAACCCGTCACAGCGAGTTCATTCCATGACCCGGCACGTTTCCTTCGCCCCGCGCGGCACCAAGCACGATCTTGAGGAGGGCCCTGCCCTTGCGCCGAAGTTCGACGCCGATGGTCTCATCGTCTGCATCACGACGGAAGTTCATACCGGCGATATTCTGATGGTCGCCTACATGAATGAGGAGGCGTTGCGGCTGTCGATTGAAACCGGCGTGGCGCATTACTGGTCCCGCTCGCGGCAAAGCCTGTGGCGCAAGGGCGATACGTCGGGTCAGGTTCAGACCATCGCGGAGATGTTCACCGACTGCGATCAGGATGCCATCATGCTCAAGGTCGAGGCCGGCGGCGACGGCAAGGCCTGCCATACGGGTCGACGTTCGTGCTTCTACCGCAAGGTTGAGCTTGGGCCACAGGGCGGCAAGCTCAACCTCGTCGAATAGGCGTCAGGCGGTCGCGATATATTCGCGCAGAGCGCGATGTTCGGTCTCTATGGCGGCGACCCGGTGCTTCACCACATCGCCGATTGAAACGATGCCGGCGATGCGCCCGCTCTCGATCACCGGCGCATGGCGGAAACGGCCGGACGTCATTGTGTCCATGATGGAATCTATGGTGTCGGTTTCGCACACCGTCACGACCTTCGGGGTCATGTAGCGGGAGACCGGCTGGTCGAGGGCCGCCGGCCCGTCCGCCACGGCGCGCACAATATCGCGTTCGGAAATGATCCCCAGCACGCCGCCATCGGCGCCTGTCACCACGACCGCCCCGATGCCGTGATCGGTCAGCATGCGGGCGACTTCGCGCAGTGTCCGGATGGGCTGGGTTGTGACGACATCGCGGCCTTTGGCGGCGAGAATGCGGGCTACGCTCATGGCGACCTCCCTCAATGCTGGTGCGTCAAGCTGCCGCACGTTGAGGAAAGATGGCTGCAATCGGCGCTTCCCGCAAGCTCTTTCCGCACCCGCTCAGCGGCGTTCGGTCGGGAAAAAGTCGCCATCAGGAATTTCGCCCTGAATCGGGCGAAAGGGCGGATCGAACAGCCCGAACAGAACAAGGCCGGTCAGGAATCCGCCCACATGGGCCTCCCACGCCACTGTCGCATCGGTGATGTTCAGGGGGCCGGCCAGTAAAGCGAAGGCGAAGTTCATCACGAACCAGATACCGACGAACAGCAACACACGGCGGTCGCGAAACACGTATTTCAACGGCAAGGCCGGGAGCCTGTAAGCGTCGTCCCCGCCTCTGTTGCCGAAGCCTTTTGCCGACCCGAGCGGCGCATAGGGATTGAAAACGAAGCGTACAGCCGCCCCCATGGCGCCGGAAACGGACGCCGAGGCCCCGACCACCGGCATCAGGTCGTACATATGAGCCAGCAGATGGGCGAGAGCGCCCCCAATGGCTGCGACGAGGAAGAACGCCAGAAACCGAACAGTCCCGAAACGGCGGGCGACCGGCGCGCCGAAAGCTGCGAGCCAGACGGAATTCACCCCCACATGCACCCAGTCGCCATGCAGAAAAGCGTAACTCACGACTGTCCACGGCTGGGGCGAGCCGTCGCCGAGGAAAAACTGGCCCAGCGCCAGCATGCCGTCGCGCGGCGACAATCTGGCGAGTACGTCGGTCATTCCGTGAGGATCGAACAGGAAAGTCATTCGCCCCGGCACGAACGCCAGAAGCGCCAGAAGATTGTCGTCTGCCTCGACGCTCAGGAGCCAGTCGCGGATTCCATGCACCGCCACAAAGCTGGCTATTAGCGCCACCACAATGCCCGGTAGGTTGAAAATCCGTTCGCGAGGCTTTTTGGCCTCCATGAATGCTCCCTCCGGCAGCCGATCAGGACGCCAAGGCTGTCGAACAGGCCGGAGCGCTCGGGTCATGCACTAGATGGCGCGCGAAAGCCCGGAGAGCAAGCGCGACTGATGACGCAGACCGTTCGTGAGACTGGTTTTGAGAAGGATCGGGGGAGATCCTCTCGGAACTCCCCCGTTTCATGACAGGCGATCGGGCGATTTCATGGCAGGGAGCGCTGCCGACAGAAACCTTCAACCGAAAGCGGGGAGCGCCGCTTGCCTGTCTTCCAACCTTCGCGACCTCGCGACCGCTTCGTCTGGTCTGGCTCGTCGACACTGGAGCGAATGTCGGGGCCTCATCTCTATCGTCAACAAATGATGACACCGGGATACGGCGCGCGCAACAAGTTGGACAAATTAGTGTTAATTTCGGGGACCCGAAGGCAAAAAAAATGCTCCGACAAAATCGGAGCATTCGTCGCAAATTCTGCAGAGGAGCTCAGTCGAAGGAGACATGGCCCGGCGAGGAGGCCGAACGCGCGATGCCGAACGACGGCATCAGTCGCGGCGCAAACACGCTTGGCACTTCGGCGCGCACATTCACCGTGACCGAACGATCGGGATTGCCGGCCACGCCGACGGAGACCTGCCGCAGGTCGCCGCGTGCGTTCAGTTCGGACTGAAGGCTGGCGACCGCGACCTCACGGTTCGCTGTGCTGCTGGCTGCGGTGAGGGCAGCCAACTCGATTGAAGGCTGCAATTTGTCGCCGATCACGACCGATCTCGCAAAATCGCCCCAGACGCTAACGAGAATTGCAGCCGGCACCAGTGCAATCGCAACCCTTAAGCCGACACTGGATTTGATCCAGCCGGCGACTTGGGGAGTTTGCTTCTCCAGGCATATGGCGGTCACGTGCGTCTCCTGTGAACAACCCTGCTTTTGCAGCGTATGTCGTGACGTTACAATTGTATTCCCGGGTAAATGAAATATGTTTTTGCCACTCAGTCAGAGACATTTCGAATATAGTTCAAGCAACTCGGTGTATAAACCCATTCCGGCTTCTGGCGAATTTGGAGGAATTCAGTCAGAAACGATTCACCATAGAGATGACCCACGGCGAGTGAGCGCCGGCCGGCTTTGGCATGAAGCTCGCTCATTCAGGATGGAAGCCGCCCTGAGGGGGCTTGCTGGCGTCAAAACTGAACAACCCGTGCGTCAACGCGGGTCAGGAACGAGAATATGAAACAGGCCGTGTCGCGTGAGCTGTACGAGTATTGGGACCGGTTGCGGGCCGGACGGGCCGCGCCTGAACGCTCGCAGGTCGATCCCGCCCAGATTCGGGGCGTTCTGGCCGACACGTTTCTGCTCGAAGTTGACCGGGAGCGATCCTTTCCAATCCGCCTGATTGGCACCCGCACCAGCGCGCTTTTCGGACGCGAACTCAAAGGCCAGCGATTTCTGCACCTTTGGTCAGAGCCGGACCGGGTTGCGGTTCACCAGATGCTGGCCTGCATCATCGACGAGCCTGCGCCCGCCATAGCGGGCGTTTCGGCCATGCCGCTCGGGCGAGCTCCGCTTGATCTGGAATTGCTCCTGCTGCCACTCCGGCATCACGGCAAAACACATGCGCGTTTGCTCGGGAGCCTGGCCCCGGTTTCGGTTCCGTCATGGTTCGGGCTCATACCGGTCCAGACGCTGAGCCTGAACAGCCTGAGAATCCTGAGAGAGCCGCGCTATCGGCAGGCCCATCTGGCGACTGCAGCCCAGACAACCGGTTCCGGCCTCGCACCCCGGGTGACCCGTCACGGTCATTTGACCCTTTATGAAAACCCCCGGCCCTGAAAATGACGGTCCTAGTAATAGCCGTTTAACATTACTGGTGTATTCAGGATTCACGCGGAAACGGGTGAACTGATGATACGGGGCAATGCGGCATCGCTACTGGGCTTTCCAGGTCTGGAGCGCCTTAAACAGGAGCGCCGGAAACACCAGCGTGTGAAAGTGAGCCTGATGGGCCGCTATATGCTGTCTGACCGGCGCGAGTTCCCCTGCCAAACGCTCGACATGTCGCCCGGCGGCCTCGCCATCATCGCCCCTGTGAAGGCCCCGTTGGCAGATCGTGTCATTGTATATCTGGACCAGATCGGCCGCGTTGAGGGCATCGTGGCCCGCCATATCGAAAACGGCTTTGCTATTGCGCTGAACGTGCCTTTGCTTAAACGCGAGAAACTGGCCGAGCAACTGACCTGGCTGGCCAACCGCCATGCTCTGGGCATGCCGGAAGACCGTCGTCATGAGCGCATTACTCCCCGCCTCACTCGCTCCACTGTAACATTGCCAAATGGCTCCTCGGCGCCGGGCAAGCTGGTCGACATTTCCATCTCGGGCGCTTCGATCAAGACCGATCTGAAGGTCACGATGGGCATGCGGGTTACGATCGGCGCAACGCCGGGCGTCGTGGTTCGCGTCTACGATGGCGGCTTCGCGATCGAATTCATCCGCGCACTCCCGGCCGAAACCTTTAGCGATACGGTCAAGCTTTAAGCCCAACGCATGTTTTCTGAACTCTCGAAGGCGCATATGCGCCTTCGAGCCGGTATAGTCGGCCCAGTCGATTCGCCGGGCGCCACGTTCAGAATGCGTTTGCTTCAAATTGCAGGTCTTGTGACGACCACGGCGATTTCACGAGCTATGGTTGAATTTAGGTGACGGCGTGAATCAAGCGGCGAATTTGATCTCTGGCGCGACTTCGATTCCGTCTCTAAACTTTACACCGTTGATGACTTTCGGCAATTGATTTTCGCCTTTCAATCGACGCCAGGTTCTGGATGCT
>CANJWR010000213.1 GCA_947478455.1 Beijerinckiaceae bacterium
ACAGGGCCTCGTGGCCGCGTGGATCGAAAATGCAACCTCCAGCCCCTGGGCGATTGACGCGGCTACACCGACAAATCTGCCGCAGATCGTTAACCTGTCAGGCCAGACAAAAGCCTTCGGGCTAAAGTCCGCGACGGCAGCGCTGGTTCATGTCCGCACAAGCGCCCCGGTGATCATGACGCTGCAACAGGGTGCTGCGGTTGGTGCGCCTGAACTCTTCCCCGCCGGCGCAGAACTCCATCGCTATCTTGCCGCTGGCGATGTTGAATTGCGGCTCTATTCGCCACAGGACGGGCCACTGTCGGGCGAGCTTGAACTGACCGCAACGCCCGTCATCGAAATCGGCGAGGGCGTCGGCGACCCGCAGGCGCTTGCGCCGGGCGCAACGGCCTTGTTCGGCTTTGAGGTAAAACGCGCAAGCAACATTGGCGCAGGCGTTCGGTCCGATCCGGAGCGCGTCTCGGCGCGCCTGCTCGACGCCAGCGGCAAACCCATCGGCGAAGGCGTCGCACAAATGCACAAGCTGCAGCCCGGCCGCTATCTGCTTGAGGCGCGCGCCCCGGCAAGCGGCGAAACATTGGTCGTTCGCCCGGCTGTCGTGGGCCTGACGCCCCCGGACAATGGTCCGCCGCCGGATGTCGCCGCCCGCTATCTCGAACTTGTCGGCTTGTCGCCGGCCAGCGCCCGTTGAGGATATGACAATGAAGCGCCTCGCCCTTCTTTTCTCGCTCGCGCTCTTCCCGATTGCGGTCGCCCCGGGGGCGCAGGCGCAAACGCCGCCCGCGCTCGACCAGTTGCAACGCGCCGATGGCGCGAAAATCGTGCCAGATCGCTTTCTGCGTTCGTGGGATCCGGTGACGCTATTCTTCGAACGAGATGTCGGGCCCGCGCTCGGTGGACCGGAAGATCATCCTGAAAGGCTAGTGACTCTGAAACCGCAAACAGCCGGCGCCTGGCAATGGCTGGGCGCCCGCGCTTTGCAATTCCGACCAGCCGATCCCTGGAAGCCTTTGACGCCTGTCGAAATCGATTTCTCCGGTGCGACGACCCGGCTGACGCCACTCCTGCCGACGCCGGTCTCGACCAGCCCTTCGGCCCAATCCGAACCAATCGCCGAACTCGACCGCATCATTCTGACCTTCAGCGAGCCTGTCGATCTCGCCGCCCTTGCGCGCCTCATAAGCATCGAATTGCGTCCTTCGCCGGGCATTTCGGCGAATAGCGGCCAGTTCCTGTCGCAGCAGGATTTTTCGATCCGGGCGCTGGAGCGCGCCAAACGCGACGACAAACAATCCTATCTGGTGCAGTTGAAAAACGCCGTGCCGGACAGCCGCGTGGCGATCCTGCGTCTGCGCCTGTCGGATGAACCGGGCCTTGACGACCTGATTTACGAATTGCGCCTGAGCAGCGCAGCGCCCTTTACGACCATGGAAGCAAGCTGCGGACGTGGGCTTGATCGCGATACGGTCGGCGATGTCATGCGCTGTTCGCCGTACTCTGCATCCGGCGAGGAAAGCGCCGTCAGGCGCAGCATCGTAGTTAGATTCTCATCCCGTCCGCAGACGCTAGATGCGCCGCGTGCGCGAGACGCCCTGCGCATTTCGCCGCCGGTGGACGATCTTGTGGTCGAGACCGATGGACCGCGCCTGCGACTTACTGCAAAATTCCTCTCCGACACAGTCTACGATCTTCGCATCACGCCCGGCGCCCTGCGGGATGAACGCAACCGTACGCTTGAAGGCGCAGCCTTCGCGCAACGCTTCGCCTTCGCCGCGCAAGCCCCGAACCTCGCATGGGACGTACGCGAAGGGATCGTCGAACGAATGGGCCCGCAACTCGTTCCCATGCGCGGCGGCGGCTATGAAAAGGTCGATCTTCGCATTCACCCCATAGATCCGTTGTCGCGCGATTTCTGGCCTTTTCCGGGCGATGGCGTTGAGACCGAGGACGCTGCGCCGCCGCCGCTGCCCGGCAAGGAGCCGACAGCATGGAGCGACGACGCCGACGCCAATGCTGACGCCATCGCGGCGCGCATCAAGGCGCTTGGCTCGCCCGCAGTTTCGGAACTTGCTCCCATCCCGATCCGTCGCGGCGGCCGCAATGCCAAATTCGGGCTCGATCTGAAACCGCTGCTCACACGCATTGCCGGCTCGGGGCAACCCGGAACCTATCTGGTCGGAATGCGAACCGTAGACGGCGAAAAGCGCGACTGGATGCGCATACAGGTCACGGACCTGTCATTGAGCACCGTTGAGGAAGCCTCGCGGGTGCGTTTCGCCGTAACATCCCTTGCAAGCGCGCAACCTGTGGCGCAGGCGCAGATCCGCCTTGATGGTTTGCGAGACGACAAATTCGTCACTTTGACTTCGGGCGTCACCGACAGTGACGGCGGCTTCACATGGTCGCTCGCCAATCGCGCCGAAGCCGAGATCAAGCGCATTGTGGTGACGAAGGGGCTGGACACACTCGTTCTGGAACCCGGCGACGGTCCGCAACAATATGCGAAGAACAACTGGACGAAGCCAGATCAGCCGTGGCTGTCGTGGACGACCGATCCGGCTGTTGAACGCACCGAAACGTCGCGCACGCTCTGCCATGTCTTCACCGAGCGGCCGATCTATCGGCGCGAAGAGCCAGTGCATATCAAGGGTTATGTCCGCAATTATCTCGGCGGCGCTTTGTCCTACGCGAAAGGCGCCGGGACTGTTGTGGTGACGGGCCCCGCCAATCAGGAATGGCGCATCCCGGTCACCATCGATCCCACCGGCAATTTCTACCACAGATTCGACGCCGATACGCCTGCGACTGGCTATTACACGGTTCGCTATGAACCGGAAGGAGCAGCGAAAGCCGCTGCGAAAAAAGACGATTCTGAAGATGAATCGGAAGAACCGGAAGCTGCCGAAGAGGCTGCGACGACGACCGACAGATGCGGCGAATTTCCATTCAAGAAAGAGGACTATCGGCTACCGACATTCGAGGCGATCCTCAATGCCCCGCAGCAAGCGGCGCTCGACGGCGAATTTTCGGTCGATCTTCTGGCGCGCTATTTCTCCGGCGGTCTTGTGGCCGACCGGCCGATCAAATGGCGCGCCAGCCAGTTCCCCTACACCTGGACTCCGCCGGGGCGCGAAGGCTGGTTCTTCTCGACCGACGCCCGCTTTTCCGGCGACGGAACCTTCAAGGCCATGCCGGTGCTGGAACGCGACGGCGCAACCGACGCAGCCGGCGCGGCCCGCATCACGTTCGACACGACAATCGAGCCGACGGCGCAACCGCGTCGCTACCAGATCGAGGCGACCGTCACCGGTGATGACGACATTCAGGTACGCAATGTCACAACCGTGATCGCTCTTCCGTCCTTCGTGCTGGGCGTCAAGGCGCCGCGCTATCTGCCGAAGGCCGGAGCCGTCGAACCCGAAATAATGGCCATCGACGCCAATGGTGCGCCACGCGCCGGCGTCGAAATGACCGTGCGCTTCATCAAGCGCAACTGGAGTTCCGTCCTGCAGGCGAGCGATTTCAGTCAGGGCGCGGCCAAATATGTCACCGAGGTGATCGACGACACGCTTGTCGAGCGCAAGGTGACAAGCGCTGCCGAACCGCAGCGCCTGTCGTTCGAGACGCGCGAGGCCGGGGTCTATCTGGTGCAGATCGAAGCGACGGATCGCATCGGTCGCCGCCAGCAGGTGAGCCTCGATATGTTCGTGGGTGGCGACACGCCTGTGACGTGGGCGCGCGCGCCGGCGCAAACAGCTGAAGTCACAACTGACCGGGAGGCCTATGCGCCGGGCGACACTGCGACGCTGGTGATCCAGAGCCCGTTCCAGAATGCCCGTGCGCTGGCCATCGTGGAGGAACCGGAAGGCCTGTTCCGTTACGACTGGGTTGACATCGTCAATGGTTTCGGGCGCTACACAATCAATGTTCGCAAGGAAGAAATGCCTCGTCTCGCGGTGCATTTCATCATCATGCGCGGACGCCTGCCCGATACGGCAAACGATCCCGGCGCGCCTTTCGATCAGGGCAAACCTGTAACGATTGCAGCGACCAAATGGGTCACTGTGACGCCAGTCAAAAACATCGTCACAGCGAGCCTTGAAGCGCCGCAAAAGGCTCGGCCCGGCGAGAACATCGAAGTGACCCTGCGGCTGGCCGACGATCTCGGCAGGCCGGTCGCCGGCGAAGCGACATTCTGGATGGTCGATCAGGCCGTCTTGTCGCTAGCGAAGGAAAGACCGCTCGATCCCCTCAAGAATTTCATCGTCGAGCGCCCGACCCGAATGGCCGCGCGTGATACGCGCAACATGGCGTTTGGCGTCATTCCGCTCGACGAGGACTCCGGCGGCGATAATGGTCTCGACGAATGGGGCGCAGACAGCAATGTCTCGGTCCGCAAGAACTTCACCCCGATCCCGATCTATCTGCCGAAGGTCGTGGTCGGCGCCGACGGCGTGGCGAAAATCACCGTGAAACTGCCGGATTCGCTGACTGTCTTCAAACTGCGCGCAAAGGCCATCAGCGGCCCGGAGCGTTTCGGCTTTGCGACAGGCGAGGTTCTGGTTCGTCAGGATCTGGTCGCCCAACCCGCCCTGCCGCGCTTCGTGCGGCCCGGCGACATATTTGACGCAAGCCTCATCGGTCGTGTGGTCGAAGGCGTCGGCGGCGCAGGGCGTGCGACGCTCGCAGCCGATGGCCTGACCCTGAACGGCGCTGGCGAGGAACGCTTTTCGTGGCAGCAAAATCGCCCGGCGCGCATCGAATTTCCGGTGACCGTGCGCGAACCTGCGCCCGGTCGCGAGCAGGTTCGCCTGCGCTTCTCGTTGCAGCGTGACGCAGACCGCGCCAGCGACAATGTGCAGATCGATTTGCCTGTGCGTCCGGATCGCCCGGTCATTCGCAAAAATGAAATTGTCGACGTGCCGGCGCGCGGCAACGTCAACATTGCCGCATTGACCGAGAGCTTTCGCCCCGGGTCGTTCCAGCGCATCGTGACGCTGGCCGCCGATCCGGCCATCGTGAAGGTTGTAGCGGGCCTCGACTATCTGGCGCGCTATCCCTATGCGTGCACCGAACAACGCATCGCGCTCGCATCGGCGACGCTGGCGCTGAAATCATTTCAGCCGATCCTCGCAGCCGCCAGCCTCGATCAACGGCTTGCGGCGGATGTGCGCAACACCCTGCAAGCAATATCGCAAAGCATCGACGGCGATGGCCTCGTGGCTTTTTGGCCCAAAGCGCGCGGCAATGTCTCGCTGACCGCCTGGGCCTATCGCTTCGCAATTGCCGCCGAAAAGGCCGGTGAACCCGTAACGAAAGCCTTGCTCGAACGCCTCGCCAATGTGCTGAAACTCTCGCTGCGTTCCGATTATGCCCGCCTTCTCACCGGCGAGGAACTGCGCGAACGCGTCGAGGCGCTGACTGCGCTCGCCGAAGGCGACAAGCTCGACACGGCCTATCTGGCGGAACTCAGCCGCCGCGCACAAGCCATGCCGAATGCGACGCTCGCGCAGGTGACGTCTGCGGTTGCCCATCTGCCGGGCGAGGATCGCCGCCTGCTGAAGGAACTTACCGAAACATTGTGGAGCCGCGTGAAATTCTTGTCGCGCGACGGCAAGCCCTTTTATGCCGGCCAGACGGAGGATGGCGGTAATCCGCTGATCCTGCCGTCAGAGACCGGCAGCCTTGCCGAAATCACCCGCGCCATCGCAACTGCCGCGCCCGATGATGATCGCCTGACGATGTTGCGCGACGGTCTGCTCCGGCTCGGCGAAGGCTCCGGCTGGGGTTCGACAAGCGCCAATGCCGCAGCAATCCGTGCGCTCACCACTGTGCTGAAGCGTCCGGCAACTGCAATTCCAGTCGTTCTATCTCATGGGGCGAATTCGCAAAGCCTGTCGCTGACAGGCGACAAGCCGATCCTGCGCAATATCGAAAGCGATCCGACGCAATTGCGCATCGACAACACAAGCGCAATTCCGGTGATTGCGCTTGTTGAAACGCGCTATCAACCGACCGAGCCCGGCGCGCGCGCGCCTGCCGTTGCGCAGGGATTTGTCATCACGCGGCGTCTGTCGCGCATCGGCAATGGACCGCCCGAGCAGCTTGCTCCCGGCGCCGATAGCGCAATCCGGATTGCGGTCGGCGATGTGATTGAAGAGACAGCCGAGGTTACAGTCCCGGAAGATCGCACCCATGTGGCGATCTCACTGCCGCTTGCAGCAGGTCTCGAACCGCTCAATCCTAGTCTCGCCACAGCGCCTGCCGAAGCAACGCCATCGGCCGGACCAACGCGCACGCCAACATGGACGAGCTTTGGCGACGACCGCGTTTTCTACGCCTATGACTCGCTGCCGAAAGGCAATTACACTTTCACCTTCCGCACGCGTGGACAGATCGTCGGCAGTTTCACCCAGCCGCCGGGCGAGGTTGAAACCATGTATCGCGCTGGAGTCTATGGCGCGAGCGCGGGCCAACGC
>CANJWR010000214.1 GCA_947478455.1 Beijerinckiaceae bacterium
CGCTCACCGACTGGCCCTGCGAGACCAGCACATCAACCTGCCGAAGCTTCGCAACAATCTCTTCGGGCTTCCGTTTCCTTGCCATCGTGATCCTCCATCCCGTCCAAAAGCATACCTAAGGGCGGACCACTTCAAAGGGGGCGGATCACCTCCACCAGCTGGGTCACACGATGGCGCGTTCCGGGGGGCTTACCAGCGGGATTGCCCGACTGCCCTTTCTGGAACGGGCGCCCACGCTGCTTCGGTGCTGTATTTTCAGCCGTCATGCTCAGGCCCTCGGTTTCGGCTCGACCAGCCTCCGGATCACGAGAAGCTCCCCCGGCTTCCGGGTCGCCTCGGCGGCGGCTTCCTCGGCCAATGTTTTCGCCACAACCCGGCGCACCGTCGGGAGAGGCATGGCCCGGCTTTCAAGCTTGCCCAGTCGGCGATCTAGCTCATGCATTCTGCACCTTCCAGAACATCGCGAAGCTGCCGCCACTCAGGCATTGTTCTTACTCGCATGCAGCATCCGCGTCACGGCGTCGAGCGCTTCTCGCTGCCGCTTCTCATTCATCGGTGCCCAGCAATGCTCATGCAGCCACGCATGCCCATTGTCGGCCAGGACGGGCGTGCATGGCGCAGGCTTTCCACAATGACAGCAGGCGGCGCGGTCAGAAGCGGGAAGCGGGTTCTCGCTGCGCCAGCGGGTTGCCACGTCCCGCAGCGCAGCGGCTTCGGCTTCGGCGCGCGGCAACCCGCCGTCGTGTTCCCGGATGGCGGCCTTTTCCTCGAAGGCGTCACGCCAGCGCTGGGCCTCCGCGCGCTCTGACCAAGAAAACTCTTCTTCCGCCACTGCTACTGCTACACTTGCTATTGTTGCTACAGCAGCGGGGTCAGATGTTTTCGTAGCCGGCGGCTCGCTACTGCTATTCCTGCTATTGTTGCCACACCCCTCCCCAACTGTAGCAGGTGTAGCGACTGTAGCAGTAGCAGCGGCGCGTGCGTTTTTGAGGATGAAGGGCGGAAGGCGGCTCATGGGGCGGCCTCCCGGCGAATGCGCCACGCGACGCGTCTTTGCTTGCCCCTGACCTCGCCGCCGGCAGGCAGGAGTTCGAGCCACGACTTGGAGGCAAGAAGCTCCAAACTCGCGCGGGCCTTCTCTGCGTCCCGGATCACATTCGGCCCATACTGGGCGACATCACTTGCGGAGATGTTTGGGTCTTCCCAGTCGGTGAACAGCCACACCCGCAGCACCTCTGCGGCCTGGACTTTCGGGTCGATGGCGCCGGCTTCGATAATCCTCAACCGTTCGTCGGCATACCAGCGGGCGACCGTAATGCCCGCCAGGGCGTCCGCCGCGTCCACCTCTTCGGCGTCCATGTCGCGGGCCATCGTGAAGACGCCAGCGAGCCTCGTTGCGTGCTCGGTAAGCTTGTTCCCGAACCCGCTCACGGCAGGGTTGGAGAAAGCCTGTTTCGGGCCCAGGAGCTCTTCGCAGAAATCGGAAAACTCTATCAGAGCCGCCCGCGCGTCGCGCGTGAGCTTCAGGCCCCGGGGCCACAACTCCCCGGGGTCAGCAGTGTTAGGCCTGTCAGGCTGGCGCGGGAAAGGCAGATCGAGGGCGCGCTTAAGGGCGTGAGTATGTGAGGTCAGGGCGATAATCTCTTCGTGCGTGGGTTCGCGGAAGAAACGCTGGCCCATGCGGCTCTCCGGATAAGCTACCAGAAACCGTGCCAACAGGCCCTGATCCTGAAGCACAATGTCGCCAAGAAATCCTGCGGCCATCCCCGGTTGGGCCATCAGGTGAAGCGCAACGCGACGATTGGCCAGAATTTGAATGCCGTCGCCGCCACGAACGCGCTTTATCGCACCTCCATCCCACACGCTTGATATGTTGGACGCTGTCTTTTTCTTCTCGTCGTCCTTCATCCCGTGTCCGCCGATGAATTGGCCGCCCTCGGAGGAAAAAACACCCGCAAGGCCGGGGCCTTCCGCCAGCAGTCTACAAAGGCCCTCAAATGTAGGCTCGGGACAGGTCAGGAGCGGCGTGAATGGCGCGCGCGGCGGCGGGCCCAGATTGCGTAGGCGCGCTTCTGTCTTCGCGCCGTCTTCCTTTTTAGCGGAGAGGATCTCCTTCTCCTCTTTTTGCCAGGCGCCCAGCTTCACCCGCTGCTTCTCTGAGTCCTCCGCGAAGACCTTGCGAAGTTTGGCCTCGCGATCCTCAATCGGCTTGCACGCGAGGTTGTCGCTGGTTGTTTTCCGCTCCCCGCTTTTCGCAATCGACAGCATGGAAAGACTGAGCGGCGCATAACTGCCACCGATGGTCTGAATGTTCGCATGACCTTGGGCGACTAGTGACCAGGCGGCCATCACGCTTGGCGCCGCAAGCCCCGGATCAACGAGAGTGCGGCCAACAATACCCTTGACGCCGGCTTGCATGATCGGAGGCAAGGCCTCTACCGGAAACGGCTCGCCCGGCTCCATCGGGCGGACAAGCGGCTCGGGGTCGGCGAGGACGCTAGCTCTTGGGCCTTCGCCGCGAACCCGTTCCCAGATGCGCGCCCACGCCCGCTCATCGTCAATGTGATGCTTCAGATCGACATGCGAATAAGCGCGCGCCACCACGCGGGCCTCGCCTTCTGACAGGGCAGCGTCCTTGCAGTAACCCGCCAGACGAAACGCGACGGCGGATGCGCTCTTGTCCGCGCCCATGTCGGACAGATCGCCCGCTAGAAGACGCGCGGCCTTCGGGTTCGAAGTCGCCCAAAGGTGAAGGCGTCCAAGAGCGTCGTCGTCACCGTGGTGGGCGCCGTTGGCAGAGCCGTTCGGCTTTGCTTTCTTTGCCTCGGGCTTCAGGCTGGGTCCGCTTTCACGCACAATGCGAAGCAAGTCGTCAGCGAACACCTGCCTAATCTCGGCAGGCGTTTCGGGCCAATGCTCGCGCGTCAGAGCGAAGTAGCGCCCGCCTAGGTAAAGCTCGATGCCGGGCGGATGATGGGAGCCGGGGAGCTTCCACTGCCGGCCCGGCCCGCCCATCACCTTGATGATCCGCGCAGCGTCGTCGGGCGACAGTCGAAAGAACACCTTGATGCCTGTCCCACTCGGGCTTGTCTCTGCGTAGCTTTGCACCGCGTCGAGAACTTCTTGAGCCCACGGCGTTAGCGTGCGGGTCTTGGGGTCAAGGCACGTGTCCAGATCGATACCGCCCAGCACCTCGCCGGGGATGGTGTCGGCGCCCAGAAACACGCCCACGCCATACAGGCCATTGACGGCGCCACTATTGAAAGGCGGGCTCTCGGCAATGCGGCGCGCGGCGTCGAGCGTTATCCATGTCGAAGGATCATTGGCCCTCGCGAAGGCGCTTATTGAGCAATAGGGCCGCTTCGTCGGACGGCCGGTTTTCGCATCACTTTCAGTTCGCCATGCACACCAGACGGGAACAGCGGCTTCAAGTGGCGTCAGGGTTGTGCTAGTGTTTAAACGCGCTTTCCAGTCGGTCTGCGCATCCGTTCTATCGCGCTCGCCGGCTCCCCCGCCGGCGGGCGCTTCCATTTTGTCCGACATGGATCAGCTCCCCGCCTTCGCATGGTCGGAGGTGGAGCGGCGAGGAGCGCCCAAGGCTTCGGCAGCCCAGGCGTCCAGGTCGGACGGATCGTATAGGCGACGGCCCGTCATGGCTTTGTAGAAAGCCGGCCCCCGACCATCCCACGCATAGTTGTCCATTGTGCGAGAGGAGATTTCGATGCCGTGTCGGTCGGCCAGATAGGCGGCGGCCTCTTTTGTCGTCACTTTCTTCATGGAAGGCTTCCCGTGCAGGGCCCGCCACTGCGGCGGGTCTCACGAGGATTCAGCTAGAGCTACTTGTTGGGCGGGTGGTCAGAACTTGCCCAACTTTTTGCCTAGCGCGAGCCACTTTCGAAGGGCTTCGGCGCTGATATCAAATTCACCCGCGTGCTGCTGCGCCCAGCCGTTCATCGTGATCGAAGACTTAACCTGCCGGGCCCTTGCGAAGGCGTTCCACGCGTCTCTTTGTTTGCCGGCGATGGCGTCTCTCTTTCCCCTGCCGCTCACTTTTCCGCCAGCCGCGCGCCCTTCAGCGTTGTACTTTTCGCGCGCTAAACCGGGGCCGTCCACGAACTCGCGCAGAGCCAAGAAGTGATTTTGTGCTAGCCCATAACCCAGCATGAAACCCTGATTGGCGGGAGCGCCGTTTTCGTCAAGCAGTCGCAGCACGTGGGCGATTAAGCGAACGCTCTGAATGTATCGACCCATCAGGGTATCCAGTGCCAGACTTGCAAAACCATCTGCCCAATCGTCCAGCGCGTTCGCATATGCGGCTGGTGTTTGCCTCAAGGGGCGCGGGGGCGGGATTTCTTCTGCCGCTTGAAAGAGAGCAGCGCAGTCTGCAAGGTGATCCCGCACGATGTCCCAAACCTTTTCGCGAATGACGTCGGGCCTTGTTGCGAGGTCTATCCTAGCCGCCTCGGCTATTGCTTCTTGGTCGCCTGCGGCAGCTCGGTCGCGCACCATTTTCGCGCGATTTACATGCTCGTGCTCACCCAGGCGGGCAAAGCGGTTCTTTCGCTTGGACATGATCTGCACCCCACGATGCGCCCACGGGTTGAACTAACGCGGCGGGCCAGCGTGGGGTCCGGCTATTCGGGGATCAATCTAGGCGCGCCGCAGACAGCCTATCATGTTTTGAAATCGTCTGGAGCTTTGCCCTGCCCCGGCAACATGACGAACGGCTTGAATACCCCCCGTCTCTGGACAGTCAGACCTTACATTACCTACGGCCGTACTGGGGCCCATTTGCGACAGTCGCCTGAGCGGTCGGCGTCTGATCTCTAGAACCCAAGCCTGCCCAGCATACCCGTGACCCGGTTTCGCGTTGGCAGGTCGCGAAATGGGAAAGCGCGCAGAAAATCGGTTTTGCGGAGGTGCCCTGCGCGGGCGCGGGCCGATTCCGCCCAAGCCCTCGCGCGAGCGTCGTTCCCATTGAGGCCGTGGGCGACCGCGGCGATCATTTCGATGAGCGCGTGCGCACCCGGTGAGTTGGCCGCCCGTTCCGCCCAGTCGGCTGCCTGTGCTGTGTCCTCCCGCGCGATGTGCGACAGCGCCCTGACGCCGAGCATGCCGTAGACGAGGGGATCAAGCGGGCTAAGGGCGAGAGCGGATGCAATGTTTGCCTGGCTGGCGGCGGCGCTTCCAAGCAGGGCCTCCGTCCACCCCCGCGAGTATTTTGCCTGCGCATAACTCGGATTGAGGGCGCTGGCGCGCTCTAGCCACGGGAGACTGGCTTCGAGTTCGCCGCGCAGCCAGTGCGCCCGGCCCATGGTGAAATGCCCGAATGGGTCAAGCGAATCCCGTTCGAGGCATTGCGATGCATAGTGTTGGACGAGCTTTGTCGCTTCTGAATTGTCCGCGTAGCCAAGGAAGGCGTTCTGGAAATGAGTGAAAGAAAGTCCGGCATAGGCGCGTGCGAAGCCGGGGTCCATGGCGACTGCGCGTTCGAAGAGGCCAGTCGCGGCATCGTTGTCCGCCTTGTTGAAGCGGTACATGTGATGCAGGCCCAGATGATAGGCTGACCACGCATCAAGGTTTTCGGGCGAGCGGAGCAGAGCTCTTTGCGCCTCGTTGAAGGGGATGCGGACTTCCACCGCGCTCGTCACCGCATTGACGATCTGGTCCCGGATCTCGTGCACCGCGCCTACGTCTGCGCGAAACCGTTCGCTCCAAACGACGCCGCGGTCCTGCGTGTCGCTGAGCTCAACCGAAATGGACATTGTCTTGCCGGATATCTCGACAAGCCCGGTGAGGCAGTACTGGACGTTGAGTTTGCTCCGCACCTCGTCGAGCCTTGCGTCGCCCCCGCGAAAGAGGAATGACGAGCCTCGCGCGATCACAAACAGCCAGTGCAGCCGCGACAACTCGGTGATGAGATCGTGGGGCAGCGCTTCGGCGATAGGGAATCCTGGATCACCTGCTCCGATCAACCGAAACGGCAACACCGCGATGCTTGGCCGCGTGTTGGCGCGCGCCTCGACGCCGGCCGTCTCGCGGGCGGCGGCGAAGGACACCGCGGCACGCGTTTCAACGTCTGCGACGAAGGCAAAACCGAGGCCGTGGACGGTTCGAATGATTGCCTGCTGACGGCCATCGTCGCCGATCGCCTGGCGGGCGGATTTCACCCGGCTCGCAATCGCCGAGTCTGACACGATCCGGCCATTCCACACGGCAGCGACGATCTCGTCCTTGGTGACCATCCGGTCGCGGTGATCGATCAGGAACCGGAGAAGGGCGAAGACTTGCGGCTCCACGGCGACTGCAACGCCGTTCTTGCGAAGCTCGACGCGCTCCGTGTCCAGCTCGAATTCCTGGAAACAATGAATCATCGCCTGAAATCATAGCTCATGGGGCGC
>CANJWR010000215.1 GCA_947478455.1 Beijerinckiaceae bacterium
GGGCTTTCGATGATTTTTGTAACTCACGACATTGGCGTTGCTTCGGAAATTGCCGATCGCATCGCCGTCATGTACGCAGGAAAAATTGTAGAGGAGGCGAGCGCTGTTCAAATCATCGAATCGCCGCTCCATCCGTACACGGCAGGGCTGCTGGGCGCACGCGTTGAACTGGCTGAGGGGCGCGACAGGTTGTTGACCATTCCGGGCGCGCCTCCTGACATGACGACACTTCCGGCCGGTTGCGCGTTTGTGCCTCGCTGCATGCGCGCTTCCGACGAATGCCGGATGGAACAGCCTGAACTGAAGGCGGCTTTTGGCGGCGGCCACGTGGCCTGCTTTCATCCCCTGAACGAGCAGGTATTCGAAACAGCAGCCCGTTAACAGCGATCCTGTTTATTTGGAGAATCGATTTTGCGGATTCTGTTGATCAATCCCAACACATCGACGCAGACGTCGGCCATGATGGCCAGGATTGTTTCAGATCTGTTACCCGCCGGCTGCAAACTTGTATCCCTGACCGCTCCACGCGGTGTGGCGATGATCGTGAACGAAGCGCAGCTGCAGTTCGCGACCGATGTTGTTGTCGAGTTGGCTCTAGCGCACAAGAATTCATTTGACGCAGTCCTGATAGGAGCTTTCGGCGATCCGGGTCTGGATGAATTGCGGGCGCTTTTACATCAGCCGGTGACGGGAATCTGCGAAGCAAGCATGCTGGAGGCCGCTAAAGCAGGGCGGCGTTTTGGAATCGCAACTGTTACGCCCGATCTCGTCGCCTGTTTTGTTCGCAAGGCTCGCGCACTGGGGCTGGAAAGCAGATTTTGTGGAACGCGGCTTGCGGATGGCGATCCGCTTCAGCTGACCGCTGATTTCGCCAGACTGACTGCTGAACTTGCAATCGCGGTCGACAAATCGTGGCGCATCGATGGCGCCGAAGCCGTCATCATCGGTGGCGGCCCGCTGGGGGACGCCGCCACATCTCTGGCGGGCCGTTTTCCCATTCCGATTATTTCGCCTCTGGCGGCCGCAGTGCGACAATTGTTTGCGATGCTTGCCGAACAGGATGGCGCGATCAACCGGTGAATGCTTGCTGATCGCGCCTATGGCGAACTTCAGTTCCAGCCTGTCACGCGTTTAAAGATCGCGGGCGCCTTGCCGTCGGATCTCTCGCCGGCCCAGACCACATATTGATCCGGGCGCACCAGCACGAGGGCCGCCTCATAGGCTTTGCGGCCATCATCGCGGGAGTCGCGGATGATCTTGAGCGGGATGCCCTGCTGGCGTGCGGCTGTTTCAAAATCCTGAATGTCGCTTTCCGCAGCGCCGAAGGCCAGCAAGGTGAAATCTCGTCCGAGTTCCACGAATGTGCTGCGTCCCGATGTGAGCGGGATCGGAGCCAGATGGTGGCCGGCCCGCGCCTTGACCGCATGAACGCCATGCGCCGAATTCACGCCGCCTGCGGGGCCGAACATGACCGGGGAGCCTTCGTAATTTGGCTCGTATTGCTGGAAGCGCGAGCCAATGTCGGTTTCACGACCCTTCCAGGCGGCTTCGAATTCGGCGACGTCTTTTGCAGGATTGTAGCGGTGCAGGAATTCCGCGTCGCGTTTGATTCGCGCCGTGATGAAGTCATCGGCCGTTTCCCAGAATACGGGCCGGCGCTCGTTGCTGTAGCTTTCGAGCAAATAGGCAGAACCCCAGCCCTGCAATTGCGCAGCGAGTTTCCAGCCCAGATTGACGATGTCCTCAAGCCCGTTGTTCAGCCCGAAACCGCCGTAGGGGGGATGGCTGTGGGCGGCGTCGCCGGCGATGAACACGCGTCCACGCTGGTATTCCTCGGCCACCGCGACACGCATGTTCCAGAAGCCGCAATATTCGAAATCGCATGTGCAGTCGAAGCCGGTCGCCTGCCGGATCAGTCCTAGTGCGTCGAATGTTTCGATCTTCGAGTCCGGCGGCACCGGCGCGTGAAAGAACCAGCCATCCGGCACATCGATGCGACCGAAGAACTGCCAGAATCCGTTCAGTTCCGGACGCAGTACGCGGTAGGTCGAGCGCTCCGGGAAGCGTCCCAACTTCTCGTTGAGGTCTTTCGAGCGGAAGACCGCGAGCAGCATGGTCTGCTCGTAATCCTGCTTTGTGCGCTCGATGCCGATTTGCGAACGGACGCCGGAATGCGCACCGTCGCAGCCGACCACATAATCGCATTCGAGAACTTCTTTCGTCGCGCCGTCTGCTGTGGCGACGGAAACACGCACGCCGTTCTCATCCTGAGAGATATCGCCGGCGATCCATCCGTAACGTGCGTCCACGATGGGGAAATCCGCAAGACGACGCCGCAGAACCATTTCGGTCTGGTACTGGGGCAGGCGCTCATTGTCCTGACTGTAGAACTGGCGCACGAGTTCGCGACCGGCTGGCGCGTGCCAGTACTGGCTCATCAGATTGCCGTAGGCGGTCAGTTCGCCGATGGCATAGCCTGGCGGCATCAGGCGCGCGGCGCGGATTTCGGCTTCCACGCCCCAGTTCGCGAAGTGCTCGAGTGTGCGCTGGGTCAGGTTTTGTCCCTTGGGAATGCGTCCCAGTTCTGTGCGTGGCTCGATCACTGCGCAGGAAATTCCGCGCATCCCCAGTTCGATTCCAAGCCCCACGCCGACCGGGCCACCGCCCACGATGACAACCTGATATTTTTTGGTCATGTCGAAAAATCACCTGTGCGATTGGATCGTGTTTGGTTCAGCGCGCGCCTTCGGCAATGTCGCGCGCCCGTTTGACGACCGCTTCCGGGCTCGCGTAGACGCGCGCCAGAATTGCGGAAATCTCGTCGCCCGGCACAGGGTCGACCTCCAGCGCCTGCTTTTCAGCGTCGGCGCGGTATTCTGGATCCTTCATGGTTTCCAGAAAAGCGTGGCGAAGCGCCGCAATGCGCTCCGCCGGAACGCCAGCAGGTGCGGCGATCGGCCATGCAATCGGCAAACGGGCGAGGAATAGTTCAAGCAATTGCCGGTCGGCATCGTTGCTGGCGATATCGAGTGCTGACACGACATTGGGCAGATCGGGCGCCTTGGTCAGGCCGAACTGCAGCAGAACCCGAACGGTGTTGTTGGCGATCCACGCCGGACGAACAGTCTTCAGAAAGCCCCATGAAAGTCCGGCCATGCCGTCTGCTTCGCCGCGATCCATCGCCAGCAAGGCTTCCGGCGCGCCCGGATAGCCTGTGACGAGCTTCAGCTTCGTGCCCAGAACGGCGTTCATGATCAGCGGAAACGTACCGGTGTCGGCGCCGCCTCCGGTCGCGGCGACGATCATTTCCCGGGACTTCAAGTCATCGAATGTCTTGAACGGGAGATCGGAGCGAACGAAGGCCACATTGGTTTCGCGACTCGGGCTGCCGATCCAGTTCAGATTGCGGGCGTCGAATTGCGCGCTCTTGTTGCCCATGAGTGGCTCGAAGATCACGCCGCGCGAAAAGGAGGCGAGCGCCGTTCCGTCTTTCGCTGCCAGATTGGCGAGGTGGTTGATGGCCGCAAGGCTGCCGGCGCCCGGCATGTTCTGGATGACGACCTTCGGCTTGCCCGGAATGTGGTTGCCCATGAAACGGGCGACGGCGCGAGCGTTGAGATCGTAGCCGCCGCCGGGCGTGAAGCCTACGACGAGTGTGATGGTTTTGCCTTGATAGAAGCTCTCGACAGTCTGAGACTGCGCCGGGCCTGCGACGAAAGCCAATACCGCAGCGGTCGCGCCCAGAAGAGTGCGAATTGGGGCCGGCAAACGTGTTGGCAATGTCGACATGGGGCGCGCCTCTCCTGAGTCCGGTTGACTGGTCTGGTCGTTGCCGGCGCGCACTCAAATCATAAGTTGCTGCGAGATACAATCAGGACCGTGTAGGGTCCGGAACAGGTCTGCTCCGGCTGATCATTCGACGGTAACGTGTATGGTTTTCGAAGCGCCTGGCTGCAGGGGAAGCCGCAACTGGAAAACGTGCGCGCCCTTGGTGAGCGGCCAGAAGACCGGCTTGTCGGGATCGGAAATGGCAAACGGTTCTCCATCCACGTACCAGACAATCTGTGGCGGGCGAGGCTCCACGACGGCTCTGAGCGCAAGACGCGACAGGCTGGCGGGCCGGTCGGGGTTCAGCCAGATGCGGCTGTTGTTTTCCGGCGAAACGATGGTCAGGCGCGGTGCGGTGTTTTCCGACGTCTGTTCGGCTACGCGATAGCCGGCGTTGATCGCCCAGGCGCGATGTTCAGCCGGGATCCGAATGGCGATCCGTTGATCGGTTTTGGCGTCGAAAAAGTGAAAGCTTTCCGCTTGCGGTGGTACCTCGTCTGGCCGCAACCATTCCGTCAACGTTTGTCCGCAGTCGCCGTTGCTGCGTTTGCCGCCGAAAACGCAGAGCTCGACGGGTGCGCGGCCTGCGGGGGGCGGAAAGGTCATGTCGTCCAGATCGCCTGCGCGCGTTCCGTGCAATTGCAAGAGGATCGCATGGGTGAGACGCGCCGCTGATCCGCCGCCGCTGAGTTGCGTCATAGTCCCGGCGTCGCCACGTCCGATCCAGACGCCGACGATGTATTTTCGCGACCACGCGACCGTCCAGGCGTCCCGGTAGCCTTGTGACGTGCCGGTTTTGAGCGCCACCGCAAAAGGGAATTCGCTCGGCCCATAGCGGGGAAAACTCGGCATGCGCGCCATCGGGTCAGCAAGAAACGAAGTAATCAGCCGCGCGGTATCGACAGAAAGTACGCGCGTCGGTTCCCTCTGCGTCTGCCCCTGCGCCCAGACAAGGTCCATCATGCGACCGTCTTCGGCCAGCGCCGTATAGGCCCGCATCAGGCGTTCCAGCGTGGTTGGCAGCGAGCCGATCGCCATGGACAGGCCGAAGCTGTGGGCGGAGGCGGTCTGGTCATGCAGTCCGAGCGTATGCAGAAACCGGAATGTCTGGTCGAGGCCGGTGCTGCGCAGCAGATTGGTCGCCGGCACATTGCGTGAATTGGCCAGCGCCTGACGGGGCAGCATGGGGCCGAGAAAATGCCCGTCCGCATTGTTGATCAGCGATGCGCCTTCGGGCAAGTCGGCCAGAATGTCTGCGGGCGTGATGACGCCGCGTTCCAGCGCCAGAGCATAGATGAACGGTTTGAGCGTACTGCCGGGCGAGCGCGGCGTGCGGCTGAAATCGAGCGCGCCGGCGCGCCTGTCCCCATAGGAATTGGAGCCGAGATTGGCTACCACTGCGCCCGTCTGGCGATCCAGCACGATGGCGGCGACTTGTTCGGCGCCTGAATCGCGCCATGCGTTCAGGTAGCGCGCGGCCAGCCTCGTGACGTTCGATTGCACGCCAAGGTCGAGCGTCGCGAAAATGCGCGGGTCGTGGAGAAGTGTCGGGCGCAACTTGCCTTCGCGCACCATGGCCTCGTAACGCAGCGCCATGTGCAACGCATCCGGTCGACGCGGTGTTGTGGGTGGGGGCAGGGCGGTCAACTGGCGATGCGCCAGCGCGAGCTCGGTTGCGTTGATGACGTTCTGGCGCGCCAGTTCGTCGAGCATCCTGTGGCCGCGCCGCATGGCGCGTGAGAGGCCATCTGGCCGCAGCGGGTTCATGCGTGTCGGCGATTGCGGGATTGCGGACAGCAGCGCTATTTCGGCCCAACTCAGATCATCGACAGGCTTGGCGAAATAATATCGCGCCGCATGCGCAATCCCGTGGCTGCCGTTGCCGTAGGGCGTCAGCCGCAGATAGTGCGCCAGCAAGTCCTCGCGTCCGTATCGCAAGGTCAGGCCGATGGCCACAATCGCCTCGCGGACTTTGGCGGAGATTGTCCGGCCCGCGGGATTTTGCATGCGGGCGATCTGCATGGCGATGGTGGAAGCGCCCGATCGTTGTTTGCCATGCAAATTGCCAAGCGCAGCGCGTGCAATTGCGATGGGGTCGACGCCCGGATGATCCCGGAAGCGACGATCTTCCAGCGCCAGCGTCGCGCGCGCCACGCGATCCGGCAGTTCCTTCAGCGGCCAGAAGCCATAGTCGAGCCGGCGGACGCCGTCAGCTTCCATTGGCGCTTCATTGCCGATCTGCGTCAGGAAAGCTCCGTTGCGATCATACACGATGGGAGTCGGCTGTGGCGATACGAGGCGCATCTCGTCGCGCAGCGATAGCGCAAACGATGCGACGCCCGCGAGCGCCGCAATGCCTGTCATGATCGCCGCGAAACGCAAGTTCATTGGCGTCGTCTCATCGGGCGATCACGATGCGTTGGCCCGCGCTCGCGCCATAGACTCCAGCGCGATACATGGTTTCAACCTCGCCCGGCGGCTGGGTGAAACTGCCGACGATCTGTCCACGCGTGCGGAAGGTGAAAGTGTAATTGCCTTTCGGCAGCGAGTCATAGGCGTAGAAAA
>CANJWR010000216.1 GCA_947478455.1 Beijerinckiaceae bacterium
AAAGCCCGAGCGCCGCCTGAAAAAGATCCGTGTCACGCATGCATCAGAAAATACGCGGAGCCAGCGGAAACCAAAATATTCAACTTGTGGTTGAAACCTCTACCCACACGATTCAGCGAAGAGCCGGAAACTTCAGCTCAGGCGAGGTGTGAACGTGCGCATCTTGCCCGGGTTGAGTAACCCATAAGGGTCGATATCGCGTTTGAAGCCGATCTGATCGGCTTCAGCGCGCTTGTGACGGCTGCCATCTTCCAGCGTCATCACGTGCGGGTTCGCGACAAAAACACCGTTTTGTTCATAGATCGAGATGATTTCGTTGAGGCGCTCCTCGGTCGTATAGCGAACGACCGGTAAGCCGCTTACGGTGACTTTTCCGCCGAAGCGCAGGAATTCGAGATGAAGCATCTGTTCATCGCCGAATTTGGCGACCATTTCGCTGATGCTTGAGAGCAGTCGATCTGCAGGAAACAGCAGTTGCAGATAGGTGACGCTGCGATCAACCTTGAGAACCTGGAGCGTCGTATGGTTCCAGGTGTATTCGTAGAGCGGAATCTTTCCGTGCGACTCGTCGAACGGCGCTTCGTAAACGATTTTGCCTCGTCCGTGCAGCATGTCCTTCACGATGCCGAGCCATGGTTCTGCAATCATGCAGATCAGGAGGCTGTCGCCAGCATTCGTGAGCTTGCCGAGCGGTCCGAAATAGGTTGGCAGGGGCGCGGCAATCGGAGTGACGAGCTTTTTGACGATGCCGTCGGCAAGCGCCAGTTCGTACCCAAAGGCGACGCTTTTGTCGAAACTGTCGAACGCTATGGCGACGTCGATCCACGGATATGCAGGGGCCAACGGCATGTCCAGGCGTGTGATGATTCCGGTTGTGCCATAGGCGCGATTGACTTTCTGGGCCGCATCTGAATCGAGATCTATGATGCGCGGTGTTTCCTCAAGCGTGACGATGCGCGCGCCGAGGATGTTGCCGGGCTCGCGCAGCCCGCCGTACATGACAGAGCCGACGCCGCCGGAACCGCCCGCCACAAAGCCCCCGATTGCCGCACTGCGCTTGGTCGACGGATGCATGCGCAGTTCCCAGCCAGTGGGTCGAAGTTCGGCGTCGATATCGACGAGTTTCGCGCCGGGCTCCACGCGCAGGAAGCCGGGCTTGCTCGAAACGATCTGGTTCATCGACATCATATCGAGCACGACGCCGCCATTCAGCGGAACGCACTGGCCATAGTTGCCGGTTCCACCACCGCGAGGCGTCACCGGAATGCGATGCCGGGCAGCGGCCGCGGCAACGCGAACGACGTCTTCCTCCGAGCGCGGCGCAACCACAAGATCTGCGAATTTGCCATTGAGCAGCGGCGTCAGAATGGGCGAGTACCAGTAATAGTCGCGCGACTTGCGCTTTATGGTTACCGGATCGTCAATAATCGGCACTCCGTCGATTTCACGACGGAATTTTGCCAGAGCGGTTTCGTCGAGAGGCGCATTGGCCAGCGCGGCGACCGAATTCATCGGGCGATCTCCGTCTCGCCATGCCGGTTGAACAGTTCGAGCAGACGCTTGCGCATGATCATGCCAGGGCGGTCGGAGGGCATGTGCATTTCGATCTTGCGGCTCATGTCGACAATGGCGTCCGGATCGGTGCCTTCCAGCGCATCGCGATCTTCCTCGATGATCGCCGCATCCCAGTTGATAAGTTCCTGCGTCGAGCAATCTTCCTCGCGGTCGTTGCGGAAAAGAAGCTGGGTGATCTGGATCGAATTGTCGTCAATCGGCGTGGCGCAATTGACGATGATGTGGCGCAGGCCCGATGGATACTCGATGTCCAGACGGCGACAGAACGGCATGAACCACTTGTTGCGCATATGACGCGTCGTATAGGGCTCGGTCGACCCGGTGATACGCGCCGCATGCGGGGGATTGACGATGGTGACGAGCGTTTCTGCTTCAAAGCCATAGTCGGTTTCGACGATCTCGTATTTCTCCGGCACCGGCTGCGTGATGTCGCCGAAGGTGCCCTTGTGGACGAACGAGAAATGCGCGTTGTCGAAAGAGTTCTCCATCAGCCGCAGCGCGGCTGTGTTCCACTTCTCGTAGAACTGGTGAATGCGCCTGTAGCCCGGATCAAAATCCTCCGGCACATGCGGGATCGGGCTCAGGGGTTCGTCGAGCGCCACCCAAACATAGCCATACTGGCTCTGGGCGTAAAACGATTTTACCTTTGCATCGGGCAGCGACTGACCGGGAGGAAACTGCGGAATGCTATTGAGCTTGCCTGTGCGATCGTATTTCCAGCCGTGATAACCGCATACGATCATTCCGTCCTTCATCCAGCCTTTCGACAGTTTGGCTGTGCGATGACAGCAGCGATCTTCCAGTGCTGCAGGGGCTCCGTCAGCATCCAGAAACAGAACGATCTTTTCGCCGAGCAGCGTAAAGGGCTTTGGGCCGTCTTTCAGGCTTTCGACCGGGACGGTCGAATACCAGAATTTCCGGAGTACGTTCTGGCGGGTCTGCAGCATTTCAATCTCCGTGGTCGTCTATTTTGCAAAATATGACTGTGCCCCTGGCGTTTGCGCGGGCGGGTCGGGTTGCGTCAGGATCAGTTGCGAGGGGTGTTTCGATCCGTGGAGAATGCGGGTGGTCGTGATGCGCGCCTTGACAGAGGGCGTACGAGTCGGATCATCGCCGGTTCCGGGATTGACCGGGATGGCCGGGAACGCTGCGCCTGCTATCGACAAGCGCAACGACTCGCCCGGAGCGAGCGTGATGCATGTCGCCCGCATGGGAATTTCGACAAGTCCGTCGACATGGTCGACCTTGCGAAATCCCTCGCATAGCACGAACGATTGGCCGTTGGCGGTGACGCGTGACAGCGTGCAGCACAGATCAAAGCTTGGCCCGTCGCTCTCGGCGTACAGACGCGCCTGAACGTCTCCCGCAATGGTGAAGGGCCTTTCGAACGGCGCTGTCGTGAAAGTTAAAACATCGCCGCGCGCGTCGACGCCTGAGCGATCGGTTGGTCCGGGCGGACCACCGAAGGATCCACCCACGGCTGGCGCAGGCCGCCATGGGTCCTGCACGAGGCACTCGTAGCGGGCGTCATGAGCGGGCGCGTTCGCCGCGAGAGAACCGTCGCCTAAATCGATTGATGCGCGTCCGCCGCCTTCGAGGAAAAATCCTGTTTTCGCATCGGGCCATTTCGAGAATTTGCGCCATTGCCTGGCGCCCATGTCGTAGAGTTCATGGCTTTGCGTTTGCGAAAAGCCATTGTCCTTGCCCTTGAGCCATTGATCGAACCAGCGCACATGTAACTCGTCCATGTTGCGCGCAGCTTCGGGACCGAAGTCCAGCGGCCCAACCTTGCGGTCCCACGGAAAATGCGTCCATGGGCCGATGACGGACAGGAGAGGGCCTGCATCCGCATCGGCAAGTTCAGATATGCCGGCGAGCGTACCTTTCAGGAGTGAATCGAACCACCCGCCGATGGCGAGGATCGGCAGCTTTCGTTTCTTTAACGCTGCCGAATGGGCTCCCGCTGAGGCCTTTGTCCAGTAAGGATCGTCCGGCCGCGTATCGAGCCAGCGGTGATAATGCGACAGATCGCGGTGCTTCTCGATGATGGCTGGACGACAGAAAACGTCTTCCAGATACGGAACCGAACGCGAAGCGCCGAGCAGTTCGACATAGGCAGCGCGATCTCCCGCATGCCGAGCAGTTTCTGCCGCGATCTGGATCGCCCATGCGAGTGCGCCACCGAGACGGAATGCGCCATTTTCATAGGCCCAGTCTTCACGAAGTTTCCAGGCGAACATGGCGGGCGCGAGCGCCTTCAGCGAAGGGCTGTCGCCCAGCGCAGCCATGAGCTGGTTGTAGGCCTGATAGGAGAAGCCATACATGCCGACCTCACCGGTGGAACCCGGCAGTTTCGCCGCCCATTCGACTGCCTCTGCGCCGTCTGAAATGTCGTTGGCGCCGAGCACGAACTTGCCTTCCGATGTGCCGCGCCCGCGAATGTCCTGCACCACCACGATATAGCCGTGCGCCGCATACCATGAGGGATGCGCATAGCAGATGGTGCAGGCGATGCTGCGTCCGTAGGCCTGACGCTGCAGCAGAACCGGGTAGGGACCGCCCGTTTGCGGACGATAAATATCGGCGTCGAGCCTTGTGCCGTCGCTCGTGCGCATCGAGACTTGTTCTGGAGGGCCGACTTTGAGAAGCCCTGTTGCCGAAATGCTTGTCACGCGCGCCTCTATTTCTTGCTGTAACGCGTGGAGTTGACGACGTCGTCAATCGGATAGCGCGCGACTTCGGCAATCAGCGACACGAGCCCGTTTGCGGCGCGTTCAACCGTGATGGCGCCGCGCGCTGAATCCGCGAGGGTGGCATTGCCGCATGCGCCGGCCTGATTGAGATCCTGCGTTTGCCAGCCGAAGCCGACCGCGCCCTCGGGCGTGAGGAACTTGTAGTCGCGCGCAATGTCGATCGAGCGCGGTGCGAAGTTTTCGGCGCGATCCATCATGACGAGATCGGGATGAAGATGCAGCATCACGCTGGTTTCAGCCTCGCCGCCGTGAATGCCGAATTCGCGTTCGTGGGCGCTGAACAAATCCTTTGTGTCGGTGACGCGGAACCACGATGCCGATACGGCGAACATATCAAGCTTCACGCGCAGTTCGCGGCAGACTATCTCCATCACCTGCGGCTGGCCGCCGTGGGAATTCAGCAGAATGATCTTGCGGCAGCCGGCGCGATACACGCTCTCTGCGATTTCGTACCAGACGCGCGCCAACGTCTCGTAGGAAAGCGTGAGCGTGCCAGGAAATGCGATATGTTCGTTTGATTTCCCGACCGGCATGGCGGGCAGGATGAGTGCCGGAAAATCCGGGCTCATCAGGGACACTGCTTTGGCCACAATTCCGGCGCTGATGGCGGCGTCGACCCGTACAGGCAGGTGAGGGCCGTGCTGTTCAACGGCGCCGACAGGGAGTACGGCGACAATCTTCGACATATCGAGGTCGGCAAAATCTTTTGTCGAGAGATCCCACCACCAGTGTGATTTCAGCTGCAACCGACTGCCTCCATTTGATGCGCGACAGAACATCCTGACGCGACTTTCATCATGTGTTGAATTTGTCTGCGCATTTGCCGTGCAGTTCTGCCTTTGAACCAAAGCCCGAATGGCAATCAGAGAAGCTGTTTGCCACCCCGAACGCCTTCGAAATTAGCAATCTGCGTGCCACGCAGGGCCGTGCGCGCGCTCTGCTCCCATGCGCGTGGCATATCCATTGCTTCAATTGGAAAGGAAAAATGGCCTCGCGCGGAGTTGCAGGATGATCGTTAGCAAACAGCCGGTTCTGAAGAAGTTTTGGTATCCGGTGATGCCGCTGTCGCACCTGAAGGATCGTCCGTTGCCCTTCACCTTGCTGGGCGAAAACATAGTCCTCTGGAAGCAGGAGGACGGCAGCGTCGCCTGCATCAAGGATCGGTGTTGCCACCGGACTGCAAAGCTCTCGCTGGGATTTCTAGAAGAGGGCAATGTTGTCTGCGGCTATCACGGATGGACATTCGATGCCGCCGGCGTCTGCGTGAAAATTCCCCAGCAGCCCGAGCAAGCTGTGCCGCAGAAGGCGCGCGTGCCAGCCTACAAGACGCAGGTCAAATATGATTATGTCTGGGTAGCGCTTGAGGAACCGCTGAACGACATTCCGGATTTCCTCGAGGCTGGATTGCCGGGCTTTCGGCAGGTGCATCAGTTCTACGAGACCTGGAATATCGGCGCCTTGCGGCTGATGGAGAATTCCTTTGATTCAGCCCACGTAGCCTTTGTGCATCGCGGCACGTTCGGCGACGTCCAGCGCCCGCAGGTGGGGACGCGCGAAATGCTCGAGAGGCCGTTCGGTTTCGTCTCGCGGCAATCGGCAGAAGTGAAAGTGCGCGGCGATCTGGCGCAGAAAGCCGTGCAGACAGGCGACGGCACCACGACCCGCAGGACGGAATCCGAATGGTTCATGCCGTTCATCCGTCGATCGTCAATCCATTATCCGCACGGGCTGATCCATGTGCTGATTACCTGCGCGACTCCCATGAGCGACGACAAGTCCATGATCCTGCAATGGGTTTATCGCAACGATACAGAAGCCGACGTGTCCACCGCCGAAGTCATTGCGTTTGATCGGGCCATCACCTTCGAGGACAAGCTTATTTTGGAAAGCTGCGAGGCCGATGTGCCTTTGTCCATCGTGGATGGAGCTATGTCGGAAACTGGGTGACGGTATGAAGAAGGCGGCGTAACGGGGTTGGTGCTGAAGCCACCCGAACCTCCCGAAGGAGCGTTACGCCATGAACGAGGATAGAGTGATC
>CANJWR010000217.1 GCA_947478455.1 Beijerinckiaceae bacterium
ACGACAAGATCGCGATAGCCGAAAATCCGAAGACAAGCCCGATTCCGTAGAACCATGCGACGGACCAGCCCGTCGCGGGCGCAGCCACATTCCAGTTGATGAGGGTTTGGGCCAGCGTGCCCTTGATAAGGAGCACGCAACACATGATCATCAGGGCGTGGCTGGCGATGTAGCAAGCCCGCCGTCCGGTCGGACCCAGCATGAGCACAACCGTATCGACGCCAAGATGCGCGTGTTCTTTAAGCCCCACAATGGCGCCGAGAAACACCATCCAGACGAAGAACCAGCGCGCCAGCTCTTCCGATACCGTAATGCCCGAACCGAAGGCGTAGCGAAGCACGACATTTCCGAAGACGAGCACGACCATTCCGGCCAGCAGCAGGGCGACGAGAACTTTGAGCAGTCGGAAATAGCCCGCGACCAGCGATTCCATGACGTGTCCCCCTGCCGTGTGGCGGCGCATTCACTCTTGTCGGCGCATTCGGGCCGCCGCGACGGGCGAGGCCTAAAATCCAAATGTACAACCTGGTGAATTTTGTCAAGCAAAATTAACTGATAAGTACATTTACACCGGCGCCGTTCCGGATAATCTGCGGCGATTCATGGAAGCGAGGGAAGATTTTGGCGACCAGACCAACCCCGGGGAAGAAATCTCAGGAAACTCTCAAGGCGAGCCCGACGGGTCAAAAGACGCAGCCCCGCAAGGTCCCGTCGCGCAGGAGCAAGGCTGAACCTGACGGACAAAGAACGTCGGCAAGCTGGACCCAGGACCCCGAGGGGGTGCGGCGCGACATCTTGGCGACAGCACGCGCCGAATTCGTCGAAAACGGATTGAGCGGTGCCCGCGTGGATAAGATTGCTGCCCAGACATCCACCAGCAAACGGATGATCTATTATTACTTTGGCGACAAGGAGGGCCTCTACCGCGCAGTGCTGGAAGAGGCCTATGCGGGTATCCGCAAACTTGAGAAGAACCTTGATCTGGGGGCCTTAAAACCGACAGAGGCGCTGGCTGCCCTGACCGGCTTCACGTTCGACTATCATGCCGACAATCCCGATTTCGTGCGGCTCGTGATGGTCGAAAACATCCATCACGCACGGCATCTGGCGACCTCGTCGAAAATCGGCGCGCTCAATTCATCCGCCATCGACATGATCCGCGAGATCTACGGTCGCGGACTAGAGGATGGCGTCTTCCGTCCCGGAATCAACCCCATCGACATCCATCTGACGATCAGCGCGCTAAGCTTTTACAACGTGTCTAATCAGGCCAGCATCCAGCAGGTCTTCGGTCACGACATGGCAGCCCCAAAGGCGCGCCTGCGTCGCCGCCATAGCGTCATCGATACGGTGACGCAGATGGTTTCAGTCTGACGCGAACGACATATGGCGCCCGCTCTATTGGCCGAGCCCCAGAACCCGCATGGCGTTCTGCTTGAGAATGAGATCGTGAACCTCGGGCTTGAAGCCCGCAGCCTTGAAGTCCTGTATCCAGCGCTCGGGCTTGATCAGCGGGAAATCCGACCCGAACAGCATCTTTGTCCGCAATTGCGTGTTGGCGTATTGCACGATCTGCGGCGGGAAATACTTTGGCGACCATCCCGAAAGGTCGATGTAAACATTCGGCTTGTGCAGCGCGATGGATAGCGCCTCATCTGTCCATGGCCACGAGGGATGGGCGAGAATGATCGTCATGTCGGGAAAATCAACCGCCACGTCGTCGAGATGGATGGGCTGCGAATATTTCAGCCTCAACCCGCCGCCGCCGCGCATGCCGGTGCCGATGCCCGAATGGCCGGTATGGAAAATTGCCGGCAGCTTGTATTCGGCGATAACTTCGTAAAGCTTGTAGGCCATCCGGTCGTTCGGGAAAAAACCCTGGCAGGTCGGATGGAACTTGAAACCGCGCACCACGCCATCCTCGATCAGCGCGCGCGCCTCGCGTGCGCCCAGCATTCCCTTGTGGGGATCGATGGACGCAAAAGCGGTCAATATGTCGGAATTGTCGCGCGCGGCGTCGGCGATTTCCTCGTTCGCGATTCGCCGGTTGCCAATCTGGAACTCCGTATCAACGGTGAACATCACCAGACCGATCTTCATCTCGCGATAATACGCGACCGTCTCGGCAATGGATGGGCGCTTTCCTGCCTTGAAGTATTTGTTGGCTGCCTCTTCGTAAGGAGCCCAGAAAGCATCAGGCTCCTGACGGCAAGAAACTTCTGCATGCGTGTGCATGTCGATGGCGATGAGATCCTGCGCGTTCATGTGTCGCTCCGTGATACGTTCCGGATTTTTGTAACCGTCCGACGAGCTCCTTCACCTGCTTTCGGCGCCGTCAACTGAGCCGGAGCAGACAGAGTGATTGCCCCGTCGATCTGACGGATGATCTCCAGCAATCTGTCCTCGCCGCCTTCTCCGAGCGATGACTTGATGGTTTCATCCTGCGTGGAAAAGTCTTGACTGACAGCCGCAATAACCTCTTCACCCTTCGGGGTCAGCGCCAACACCACACGACGACGATCACCCGACGACCCGAGACGCTGCAGCAGTCCGCGCGCATGCAGGCGACGCATCATCCGCGTCATGTTCGGGCGCTGGATGAGCAGCGCATCCGCCAACTCTCCATGACTGACGCCTGCATTGTTACGGATCACCATAAGCACCGACGCGGAAGCGGGCGTAAGTCCATACTGGGCGCAGCGCTCGCCGAGCGCCCGCATCAGATGCAGATCGAGCATATGAATTCGAAAGCCGACGCTGTCCGTCAGCACGGTCAGATTGAGGCCCTCTCCGCCTTTGACCTTTTCAACGGGTCCGTCCATCGGCTAATCGCGCGGCTTGGCGAGACGATCGGCGCGTTTGTCCAGAAAGGCGCGCAGCCGCTCCACGGCGTCCGGAGACGTCTGTGTAAAGGCAGCCATCAGGGCTTCGAAGAAAAGGCCGTCGCCATGCGACAGATCCTGAATCCGCGGCAGCGCCTGCGTGATGGCGAAATTCGACAAAGGCGCATTTTGGGCGATGCGGCTGGCCAGTCCGAAGGCCTCGTCCTTCGCGCCGCCCTTTCCGCTGATGTACTGAATGAGGTTCAGTTGCTCCGCCTTGGCGGCCGAGAGCGTGCGGCCGGTCAACATCAGGTCCGCCATGCGTGAAGCCGTCATCAGGCGCGCGATGCGAACCGATCCGCCGCCGCCGACGAAAATGCCGCGCTGACCTTCCGGCAAAGCAAAGAACGCTTCCGGATCAGCGACACGAATCTGCGCTGAGGCTGCGAGTTCAAGACCGCCGCCGACAACTGCGCCATGCAGAGCCGCCACCCACGGGATTGGGCCACGCTCAATCTCGTCAAAAATCCGGTGCCATTTGCGTGAATGCATCACGCCCTCGAAGGGGGTGCGCTCGGCATGTTCCGCCAAATCAAGACCTGCGGAAAAATGATCGCCATGTCCGAAAAGAACGCCGACTTTTGCGCCGGCGGCGGCAGCGGCGAGCGCCTCAGCAAGTTCGTCGATCATCACGTCGTTGATGGCGTTGCGCTTGGCCGGACGGTTCAGGCCGATCAGGGCCACGCCCTCCCTGACTTCGAAAGTCAGACTGCTGAAGTTCATTTCCGCCTGCGCTCCCGCAAATGCAATCTTGGCCGCCGCGATATCCTCGCCTAGAATGTTGTCCAGTATCACGATCTGTCGGGCTCACGCAACGCGCGCGGTCCGCCGAACATCGCCTGGAAGGACACTGTTCATGGTCGACGCGGCCCATACCATGCAGGGGTTTCGCCATTTCATGATGGGCGAATGCCATTCCACGATGGAGCGCCGTCCCGACGGCTCGATCCTCGTGCGCAACAATCATCCGCTCGGCCCATACCCGGTTCGCCTGACCGAAAAACTCGAACATTGGGCCCGCGTCGCGCCCGACCGTGTCTGGCTGGCGGCGCGCGAGAACGGCGAATGGCGCAAGATCACCTATCGCGAGGGGCTAGCATCCGTGCGCAGGATCGCCGCAGCTTTGATTGCACGCGGCGTCAGCGCCGAACGGCCCCTGATGATCCTGTCCGGCAACGATCTCGACCATGCCCTGCTGGGCGTCGGAGCCCTCTATGCTGGCTGTCCTTATGCGCCGGTTTCGCCGGCCTATTCGCTGATCTCCACTGACCACTCGAAGCTCAAATACATCGTCGAATTGCTGACGCCTGGCATGTTCTTTGTGGCAGACGGCGCTGCCTATGCGCGCGCCATCGAACACGCGATTCCGGCGGGCGCCGAACTCATCGTGTCGCGCAACCCGCCCTCCGGGCGACCCTCGACGTCTTTCGGTTCCTTGCTAGAAACTGAAGTTACGACTGTGGTCGACGCCGCCCATGCGGCCATCGGTCCCGAAACGATTGCGAAATTTCTGTTCACATCCGGCTCCACCGGAATGCCCAAGGCGGTCATCAATACGCAGCTGATGCTGTGCTCCAACATGGCCATGTGCAGTTCGCATTTCGCCTTCATGCAACACGAGCCGCCGGTAACGCTCGACTGGTCGCCATGGAACCATACTGCTGGCGGCAATCACGACTTCAACCTGTTTCTCTACAACGGCGGAACGTTTTATCTCGACGACGGCAAGCCGACACCGGGCGGCATCGAGGCGACCGTGCGCAACCTGCGCGATATTTCACCCACATGGTATTTCAACGTGCCGAAAGGCTATGCGGCGCTCGTCCCCTACCTGCGTGCTGACGAGCTACTGCGGCGCACGTTTTTCAAGAACCTCAACATGCTCTGGTATGCAGGCGCCGGCATGGCGCAGCATGTCTGGAACGAGCTTGATGAACTGTCGATCAGCACGACCGGCGAACGCGTCATCATACTGACCGGCCTTGGCTCGACCGAAACCGCGCCTTTCGCCATTGCCGCCAATCAGTCCATGCACGGAGCGGGAAACATTGGCGTGCCGGGTCGCGGCGTCGAACTGAAACTGGTACCCACAGACGGCAAGCTGGAAGCCCGCGTGCGCGGCCCCAACATCACGCCCGGTTACTGGCGCCAGCCTGATCTCACAGCAAAAGCATTCGATGAAGAAGGCTTCTACAAGTTGGGCGATGCGCTGCGCTTCGTCGATGAGCACGACGTCAATCGAGGCTTCTTGTTCGATGGACGTATCGCGGAGGATTTCAAGCTGAACACAGGAACCTGGGTTCTGGTGGGCCCGTTACGAGCGTCTTTCATCGATCATTTCGCGCCCTTCGTGCAGGACGTGGTGATCGCCGGCATCGATCAGGATTACATTTCCGCGCTCGTGTTTCCCGATGTGGACGCCTGTCGCGCCCATGTCGGCGATCCCGCGGCTTCCATGGCGACGCTCGCCGCCCATCCGAAAATCAGGGCCGAGTTTTCGGCGCGGCTGAAGTCCTTCGCAAAGGCCAGCACCGGCAGTTCGATGCTTGTGCGCCGGGCGATGATTCTGGAGGATGGGCCGTCGATTGATCGCAGCGAAATGACCGACAAGGGCTCGATCAACCAGCGCGCGGTGCTGGCAAACCGCGACGATCTGGTGCGCCTGCTTTACACAGCAGGAGAAAACTCGCGCATTCTCGAAGCGCGCTGAGCACGTTGCCATGACCTGTGTCGTACCCGATTTCCTGCTGCGCGTCATTGCGCCGCAAGCTGAGGTCTGCGCCCACGATGGGCCGGAACGCATCCTTGCCGGGCAAGGTCGCCACGACCTTCTGGAGATCCCACTCGCTCGTTGAGTCAGCCGACTTCTTGTTTTGCACCAGGAAAACGTCGTGGACCATGTGGCCATCTTCGCGCAGCGAGCCCTCGCTCGTAAAAGCGTCCTTCACTGGCGACTTGCGCATCTGGGTGATGACGGTCGTCGGGTCCGTCGAGTTTACCGCTTGCACGCCTTGAGATAGTTCAGCACCGTCGAATAGGCGTCCACATGAAAGGTCGACGGAGCCGACTTGCGGCGTTCGATGAACTTTTTCATGAGGGCCTGCGCCTGCAACACGAAGGACGAAAACTTGGTCTTTCCCAGCGGCGCTTCGACAGAACCGACAACTTCGCCAGCGGCGGCCTTCACAGCGCCGAAGACCGCGCCTTCCAGAGCCGCGCCGAAGGCGCAATCGGCCCAAATGAAGAAGCACTTCTTACCCAACGTCGGGACGGCGAGACCGTTGCCATTGCCGGAATTCTGTTCGTAGCCACCCCAGGGCTGTTCAACGCTCTCTACTGAATGGTCGGTTTGTGGCCAGCTAATGAGCTGAAGCGCAACGAAGATTGAGGATTCCTTCCATCGGAAAAGTCTGAATCTATTCGAGGTGGCCGAATCATTCGG
>CANJWR010000218.1 GCA_947478455.1 Beijerinckiaceae bacterium
TCAAGGCACGTATTGCACGGTGAAGCCAGATTCCTTTCGATGACTATTCGAAGGGAGCCCGGCATGAGGGTCGAGATCACGTGTTTGGACATGTCGTCGGCCGAGCTTCGGCGCGAGGCGGCTCGCTTGAAGGATGCCCGGGCGGCGCGGTGGCTTCTGGCGATTGCGCTGGTTGACCGCACCCACGCGGCCGAAGCGTGCGGCATGGACCGGCAGATCCTCAGGGATTGGGTTTATCGATCCAGCGCTGAGGGCGTCGAGGGATTGTGCAGCCGGAATTCGTCGGGCCGGACGCCCCTGCTCGGCCCGGAAGAGAAGGCAAAGATCGCAAAGCTGGTCGAGGCCGGCCCCGATCCGGACAAGGACGACGTCGTGCGTTGGCGGCTATGGCGCATCGACATCAAGATAAGGATCGAGGAGCTGTTCGGCGTCACTCTGCACGAGCGTACGGTCGGCACGCTGCTGTCAGGTCTGGGCTATGCGCGCCTGTCGACCCGGCCGCAACATCCCGAATCCGATTTCGACACGCAGGAGGATTTAAAAAAAAGGCTTCGCCGAGATGCTCGCCAAGAGCCTACCGGCTAGCGCCAATGGCAAGCCGATCGAGGTCTGGTTCCAGGACGAAGCCCGCGTTGGCCAGCAAGGCACGCTGACACGGGTCTGGGCGAAGAAGGGCTCGCGGCCGCGAGCGCCGCGCAACCGGCGTTATGACTGGGCCTACATCTTCGGCGCAGCTTGTCCCGCGCGTGGGACCAGCGTCGCCCTGGTGCTGCCGCACGCCAATGCGCCCGCCTTCAACCTCCACCTCGCCGAAATCTGCAAAGCCGCCGCCAAGGACGCCCACGCCGCCGTCATTATCGCTGGATGGAGCCGGCTATCACGGCGCCTGACAGCTCAAGTTTCCCGCTAACCTAATGCTGATCCGCCTGCCGCCCTATTCGCCTGAACTCAACTCGGCCAGAAAACATCTGGGAGTACCTGCACAAGAACAGGCTCGCCCACAGCGTCTTCGAAACCTACGAGGACATTGTCGAGGCCTGCTGGAAGGCCCGGGACTTCTTTGCCAGAAACCCCGCGGCCGTAACTTCAATCACAGCCCGCGAATGGGCGCGTGTCAGGCGTTAGGACCGTTGGTATAAGGCCCATAGCGGAACATCGAGCGACGCCAGGCTGCCAGTTCGGGCGAGCAATAGGCGTCAAACAGCGATCCGAAGTCTTCCACCCGTCCGACGCTGCAGCGGTAGTTCTGCGGGAAGTCCGGGTAGAACTGACAGCATGAATATAGCCATCCGCCGAACGCGATCGTAACAGTCTCGAACGGAGGCATACACGGCGCACTGCGTTCATGCGGAATTTCGATGTTCTTCATCGACCCGGCACGATCGACTCCCGTCTTCTCAAAATTGTGGCTGTAGACCTTGACGGGATGGCTTCGATATCGAAGGCGACCGTCGATGTAGAGGCCCGGCGACAATGCCTCGATCTCCACCTGCGCGCCGACCTTTAAGGAGAATGCGATCGCGCGATTGACTGCGCCTTTGTCCGTATAGCGATGCGTCGGCGGGTCGTGTGGGGTCACGATCAGCCGGCTCAGCCCAGCTTCGAACAGATCATCTATATAGCGGTTCGTCAGATAGTCGCCGTTGGTTCGTTGAAGAGGTTGAGGCAGATCGACCCTGAAAAATCTAGTTCTCCAAGATCGCGCCCCACCAAATCGAGTGTAGGCGTGGGAAGCGTGCGGTTCTTCAACCTCTCCTTGATCGACACGGGCCAATAGGAACAGCGCCGATTGCAGTGCTCCGTCAGCTTCAGAACGATCGTTCCAACGGATGCGAGAAACGGCGCGCGTCTGGTGGCCGAATCTTCAGGTGGATTGAAATGCGCTCGCTGGAACTGAAAACTCATCCTCAGAATACATGCGAGTCCCAAGAACCGCGCAACGCAACCGGGCACACGGTTGACGAACGTCTTTGCTTCTGACAGGTCGCAGCGAAGCGGGGGCATGAGAGAGTGATCGCATGCGGATTCTGGTGACAGGTGGGGCGGGGTTCATCGGGTCGGCCGTCTGTCGGGCACTTTCGCCTAGGCCGGGCTGGTCGGTGCTCAACCTAGACAAGCTCACCTATGCGGCGTCGCTTTCGTCGCTCAGTGCAATCGAGAAGTTACCCGGTTACCGGTTCGTGGAAGGGGACATTTGCGACCGGGAGACGCTCGACAGGATCTTTGCTGAGTTCGCGCCCGAAGGCGTGATGCATCTTGCCGCAGAAAGTCACGTCGACCGCTCAATCGAGGGCGCGGGCGAGTTCGTGAAGACGAACGTGGTTGGCACGTTCACGCTGCTGGAGGCGGCGCTGGCCTACTGGGACGGGTTGAAGGGCGAGGCCCGGCAGCGTTTCCGCTTCCACCATGTCTCGACTGATGAGGTCTATGGCTCGTTAGGTGCCGAAGGCCTGTTCAATGAAACCACTGCCTATGATCCGCGCTCACCCTATTCAGCCACCAAGGCGGCGTCTGATCACCTAGTCAGCGCGTGGTGGCACACATACGGTCTGCCGGTGGTGATCTCGAACTGCTCCAACAATTACGGCCCGTTCCAGTTTCCCGAGAAGCTCATACCGGTGATCATCCTCAACGGACTCGAGGGCAAGGCGCTGCCTGTCTATGGCGACGGAATGAATGTGCGAGACTGGCTCCATGTCGACGACCATGTCGAGGCATTGCGACTGGTAATCGAGAGGGGCCGCGTGGGTGAGACTTACAATGTCGGCGGCCGCAATGAGCGTGCGAACCTGCTTGTCGTGCATGCGATCTGCGATCTGCTTGACGAGATGGCGCCGAGTTCCGCCATTGGCGAACGGCGCAAGCTGATAGAATTTGTCAGGGACAGGCCTGGCCACGACCGACGCTATGCCATCGACGCGACCAAGCTTGAGGCTGAGCTGGGCTGGCGTGCGCAGCATCCATTCGACATCGGCATCCGGGAGACGGTGCGCTGGTATCTCGACCGCCACGATTGGTGGGAGCCGATCCGTGCCCAACGCTTCAAGGGTGGTCGATTGGGGCTGCGGCGCTAGATGTTCAGTCTCACGGAATGATGGAATCGCTTTAGGCAGAAGTTCTGCCCTTCCGGGGCGCGCTATGCGACAGGTTCTCCGCGGCTGCGGCACGATCACGCACGCCTTACGAGCATCGATACAGCGATCGAAAGCTACGATCGCGGACCTCGCCGAGACCCAAGGCATCAACCCGAAGACGGTGATGACGTGGCGCGGTCGCGACACGGTCCAGGACGGGTCCATGGGGCCCAAGACGCCAATCAACCGTCCTCACCGCCGAGGATGAGGCCGCGTGCGTCGCCTTTCGCGGGCATACTCTCCCGCCACTGGATGACTGTCTCTACGCACTCCAGGCCGCCATCCCGCATCTCACGCGGTCATCCCTTCATCGCCTCCTCCAGCGCCACGACATATCCAGGTTGCCAGATGTCGATGGAACCGCGACGATGAGGAAGAAGTTCAAATACTATCCCATCGACTATTGCCACATCGACATCGCAAGAGTGCGGACCGAGGAAGGTCTGCACTACATGTTCGTAGCCATCGACCGAACATCCGAGCTCGCTGGTGTCGAACTGCACGAGAAAGCCAAGCGCGCTGTCGCTGCCGGCTTCCCCAAGCACCTGGTCGAGGTCGTTCCCTACACCATCCACACCGTGCTTACTGACAATGGTACGCACTTCACCACCCCCGGCAACGTCGCCTCCGCCGCCAGCCTGATCAAGCAAGCCATCGAACGCGGCGAGGTCTTGTGCGGCTGCGCCTCCTTCGAGATCGCCTGACCAATCGCTATCACCTGTGGACCAACGGCCAGATTGAACGTATGGACCGAACACTCAAGGAGGCGACAGTCCGGCGCTACTACTACTGCGAGACGCATGCAATGCAGCGCGAGCACCTCGCCGCCTTCGTCGATGCTTACAACTCCGCCAAGCGGCTTAAGACGCTCAAGGGCCTGCCCCCCTTTGAGCATCTCTCAAAATGCTTGACCAAAGCGCTTTGAACCGCCCCGAATTTGCCGGAGGCCCCTTTTCTTGAGAAAGTGGAGCCATGAGCAAGAAGCATACGGCGAAGTACTCGCCTGAGCTCCGCGAGCGAGCGGTCCGGATGGCGATGGGGCACGGGGCCGAACACGCCTCGCAGTGGGCGGCGATCGTGTCGATTGCAGCCAAGTTCGGATGTTCGGCGCAGACGCTGCACAACTGGGTCGTCCAGGACGAGCGAGATCTAGGGGCTCGTGCGGGCCTTTCGACCGAAGAGCGCGAGCGGATGAAGGCGCTGGAGCGCGAGAACCGCGAACTGCGCCAGGTCAACGAGATCCTGCGCAAGGCCAGCGCATATTTTGCCCAGGCGGAGCTCGACCGCCGGTTTAAGTCTTGATCGCCTTCAATGACGATCACCGGGGTGAGTACGGGGTCGAGCCGATCTGCAGGGTGCTGAAGATCGCTCCGTCCACGTTCCATGCGCACGCGGCGCGGCGAGTGTGGCCGGAGATAGCGCCTCCACGTATCCAGCGCGACGCAGCGCTGAAGCCGCATATCCTGCGAGTCTTCTCCGAGAACTTCCAGGTCTATGGGGCTCGCAAGGTGTGGCGGCGACTGAAGCGCGAAGGCCTCGACATTGCGCGCTGCACGGTCTCAAGGCTTATGAACGCCATGGGGCTCAAGGGCGTCATCCGCGGCAAGCCGCATTGGACGACGTTCTGCGACAAGTCCGCGCCTTGCCCGCTCGATCGGGTGAACAGGCATTTCCACGCGCCACGACCGAATGTGCTGTGGGTCTCCGACTTCACTTATGTCGCGACCTGGTCAGGCGTCGTTTATGTGGCGTTCGTGATCGACGTCTACGCTCGCCGCATCGTCGGCTGGCGTGTCTCTCGCTCGACGCACACGGGCTTCGTCCTCGATGCGCTCGAGCAGGCGCTGCATGATCGCCGGCCGCTTGTCGGCGGCGGGCTCGTCCATCACTCCGACCGCGGATCGCAATATGTGTCCATCAGGTTATGCCGAGCGCCTCGCCGAAGCTGGCCTCGAACCCTCCGTCGGCAGCGTAGGCGACGGTCATGACAACGCTCTAGCTGAGACGATCAACGGCCTCTACAAGGCGGAGGTGATCTGGCGGAAGGGGCCGCAGCGATAGCTCGATGCTGTCGAGTACGCCACGCTCGAATGGGTCGACTGGTACAACAATCGCCGGCTGCTCGAGCCCATCGGCAACATCCCGCCCGCCGAGGCAGAGGCTGCCTACTTTGCGTCGCCGGAGGAAACAGCTGTTGCTGCGTAACTAAAACCAAATGGCCTCGGGGGTTACCGGGGCGGTTCACTTCAGGCTTTCTCCGGTCCCTCACTTCCCGGGACTGAACATCTAAGGCGCGCAGCTAATCCGCACACGCGCGGAGCTTCTCAAACTCGCCCATCTTCATTCCTAGGTCTTCTAGTAAGAGGTACTCTGCCGCAAAATGATCGCGCATCCGGTCCAAGTGTGCGCCAGAGAAACACGGCTTGGCGTCTTGGTAGTGGGCATGAGCGGCCGCCCGCAGGTCGTCGATCGTTTGTTGCAGAGTTTGTGAAAGAGGACGCCGCCGATAAGCGACGACGATTCCATCGTCATCGCAGATACCCTCTAGTCGTGAGGAAGCTGCCCACAAGCGTTGCCAATCGTCTGCATACACAACCTTCTGAGGAATGGCGGCCATTTCAGGTATCGGAGCGGCCCTCACACCTAAGAATGCGCATGCGCGATCGTTAGTACCGGCGGGGTCCGCCACCATCTCCTCAAAGGATAGAAGAAGCATCTTGTCACTTTCGAAGAAGCGACGTGCATTCGCTACGGCATCGGAATAGCGGGACTCGAGTTCGATTTCAAAGGCTTCACCCTTAAGCCGAGTGATGTCATCGGATACCAGTGCATCAGCCATCTCTTCGAATGACACGAAGGCCACCTTCGAATAGCGGCGTAGATGAAAGAAGTGAGATATCGCACGCACGACAGGGTCGCGCAGCACGGCGATCACGCGCCCACACGAGAAGCGACGAAGCAGATGCATCGCCTGATAGTCGTGTAAGTAGTTAGACCGCTTGATGCCTGTGATCAGTGCAGGATTTAGTTCGGTAGCGAGCTCCCGGATCGCGGTCCGTCCGAAATATCGGGGGTGAAATGCGATTACTTCGCGGGATGGCATCGAAATGGCCGGATTTTGTATCAAGCTTTCATGGAGAAAGCTGGTACCGCTCTTTGAAACTCCGATGATTGCAAAATCGAGA
>CANJWR010000219.1 GCA_947478455.1 Beijerinckiaceae bacterium
CACCGATTTGATATCGGCAAGGTTATTCAGGACCTTAAGGAGTGTTGCCATGCGATCCTATTCGCATCTTTCGGAGGACGAACGAGATCAGATCGGCATTCTGCGGGCGGCTGGCCGGTCGCTGGGCTTCATCGCGCGAGCGTTGGGACGAGCGAAGACCACCGTATCCCGCGAATTGCAGCGCAACGCACTTCCCTCTGGCGGGTATTCTCCGCTTCACGCCGCCGGAGCCTATATGTCGCGCAGGCGACGTGAAGCGATCATCGAGCGAGACGCCCGCCTGGGTGAGTTTGTCCGGGACCAGCTCGCCGAAGGATGGTCGCCCGAGCAGATCGCCGGATGGCTCAAGGCCCAGAACGAAAAGGCGTTGCGTGCGGTTGGTTGTGAGACGATCTACGCCTTCATCTATCGCGTCGCCCAGAAGGCCGAGACGCTCTGGAAATATCTACCATATCGGCACAAGCGTCGGCGTCCGCGCCACGCCCGGGCAGCGCGCGAGTTGATCAAGAATCGCGCCTCCATTCATGATCGACCCGAGGTTGTTCAAACGCGAAAGGAAGCCGGTCATTGGGAAGGTAATCTGATCATCTGCAAACGCACGCGGCCGGTGCTCGTCCTGCACGAGCGAAAATCCCGCGTCACCCTTGCCGCCCGGCTCGTGGGGAAGACCGCTGCCGAAACTATATCGGCGATGCTCGCCGTATTCGGACGCGTGGATCATCGACTTCGAAAATCCATCCACCTTTGACAACGACACCACTTTCGCCCGGCATGGATTGCTGAGAACCATGCGTCACATGACGACATGGTTCTGCGACGCTTATGCTTCGTGGCAAAAGGGCGGCGTCGAGAACGCCAACGGGCGATTGCGTCGTTGGCTGTCTCGCCATCTCGATATCGACCGGGTGTCTGATGATGAGATCCAGGAAATCGTGCTGACCATGAATCTCACGCCCCGTAAATGCCTCCGCTTCAAAACACCATTCCAGGCTCTGCTCGCAGAGCTTGGCAAAGACGTCAAAATCCGATTTGCTTGAACCCGTTGCACTTCACGCCAGAATCCACGATGTGCTCTGGCGTGGGATGAGTGTATTGCGAGTCCTTCGGGGAGGGATTTCGCTCGCGATCATCGCCAACATGACGCGCCAAACCAAAACTCGCCTCCATCGCCCGTCCGCTCCCCTGCTGAATTGGCAAGTCTGCTGAAATTCTGGTACTTTAGAAATGAGAGGGGATTCATGAGCTCATACGCGGCTGATTATCCTGCTCCGCAAGAGGCGACGTGGATCGCCAGGGATTTTAGGTTCAATACGGGCGAGTCCCTGCCCGAGGTGAAACTGAATTACCGAACGATCGGCGAACCGACCGGTGAACCCGTTCTCGTGCTGCACGGGACCAACGGTTCAAGTGGCACTTTTCTAAACGCTAATTTCGCCGGAGAACTCTTCGGCGCAGGACAGCCGCTGGATGCCTCCAAATTTTTCATCATCCTGCCCGATGCGCTCGGATCGGGAAAATCTTCGAAACCGTCTGATGGTCTGCGCGGCAAGTTTCCGCAATACAATTACAACGACATGGTGCAGGCGCAATACCGTCTCGTGACTGAGGGGTTAGGCATCAAACATCTTCGACTGGTTATCGGCGATTCAGCGGGCGGCATGCAGACGTGGCAATGGGCCGGGCGTTATCCTCAAATGATGGACATCGCAGTTCCGATGGCCTCGCAGCCGACCGAAATGGCGGGTCGCAACTGGATCATGCGACGGATGTTGACTGAATCGATCCGCCGGGATCCTGCGTGGATGAACGGTAACTATACCAAACAACCGACTGCCTACCTCTTTGCGAACGCATTCTTCGGCTTCGCCACGAATGGCGGAACACAGGCCTATTATAGGCTCGCCCCCAATCGGGAGAAGGGTGACAAGATGGTGGCTGAGCGTCTGGATGCAGCTGCGGCGGGCGATGCTAATGACTTCCTCTATCGATGGGATGCCTCGCGGGACTATGACGCGTCGCCGCAGCTTGAAGCTGTCGAGGCGCATCTTCTCGCCATCAATGCAACCGACGATGAGCGCAATCCTCCAGAACTTGGCATCATGGAACGCGAGATCAAGCGCGTGAAGCATGGGAAATTACTGATCATTCCAGCAAGTCCTGACACGCGAGGTCACGGAACGACGGGTGCAGCGAAGTTCTGGAAAGCACAGTTGGCCGAGGCACTGGCAACCGCACCTCGACGCTGATCCGCGCTCAAAGAGTAGCGCATGGCGCTTGCCGCCTTTCTCGTGCAGCCGCACGAGCGTATTGTAGAAGAGCTGTTGCGCTTCAGGTCGCTGCGCTTCCAGGCCTCATGATGCACACACCAGAACGCTTCGCCCTGGCGTGTGACGGCTCGCGGAGAGTGGCGCTGCTGTATGATGTGCCCCGCCAGGCAAACGAAGTGCGGCCACATGGAAGCATTCGTTGAGCGTCGGCGTCCCCGTCCAACGCTTCCATGCCTTGTCCCGGCCGTGAAACGGAACACCTCTCTCGATCACAGGTTAGAGTGTCCCCGCAATGGGTGCTCAAACCGCAATGGTGAAGCTATGTTGAAATCCTCAGTTGCATTTGCCTCGCTCGCTTTCGTTCTCGCGTTTGCTCCCGCCCACGCGCAAACAGCGGCCATGAAAGCCGAGTGCACCCAGGCCGAAATGACCAAAATGGAGTCTGACACCGCTAAAATGACGAACGCGGCGACGAAATCGAACGCGTTGAAGGAAATGACGATGGCCAAGGAAATGATGGCCAAGAAGGACATGACGGGTTGCATGACCCACATGGACAACGCGATGAAAATGATGAACGGTAAGTAGCCCAAACTAAGCCGGGACCCCAGTCCCGGCACTTATTTTCTATCCACAGGAATCGTGACTTTGACTCGCGCAGCCGATAGGGCCGGTCAAATCACTACACTTTCCGCCTCATCCAGGCTCATCTCATCACGGCGGCGATCATACAGCTGCGTTGTGAGGGTGGACAAGGTTGGCGACGAGGTTGGCTATGGCGGCCGCCTTTTCCAGCGTGCCGCCGTTCTTCAAGTAGGCGGTGATGCCCTTCGCGCCTCCGCTAAACTGCGGCGTGCCCCCCGCTGCCAAAATGACGGTCGGTTACATGTAATTTTCGGCCAGCTTTATAATCTCTGCTGGCGTCGCCAAGATCGCCCAGAAGTCGGCCTCTTGCTCGACGTCCCTGCGGGCGTTGGTGTCGAGATGCTGCCGCTCTGCCTCGTCGAGATAGTCCTTGCTACGCACGGCGACGTCGAACGCGTCGCGGATGGCGTTCAGCCGATCGTCCGGAATGCCGGGCGGGGCGATCAGTGGACGACCCAGCTCGTTATTCGCTGAAAAGAAATCAGCCAGCAGCCGCTGGTTTTGGGTGCGGGCAAACTGGCGCACGGTCGGCGCTCCGGTTCCGGGGATCGGATCCTTTTCGAGATTGAACAGCAGCCGCAGCTCGCCGGACGCCATTTGGCCGGGGCGCGAATGTTCGACGCCTTTCTAGGTTTGGCATACGCCCTCGACCTCGCCGCGCTCCATGGCGAGCATGACATCGCCGGAATTCTTGTACCCCATGATGATCTCGAATTTCATGCCGAACACGTCGCGCAGGAAGGTCGGGATCGCAGTGCGGCCACTGCTAGCGCCGGTTCCCCCGACGATGGGCTTTTCCGTGTAGAGGTCGCCACCGCCCTTCACCTTCGCGTCGCGCGTGCGACGCAGACCTGCCGAGGCGAATCCGTCGAGCCAATCCAGCGTAATTTTGTGAAGCCGGCCTCAAGTCCCGGCTTGTTCTTAAGAAACGTCGCATTGACGCAGTCCAGCTCCGCCTTTTCCATCGACGACCACCACAATGGCTCTTGACCAATGCAGCCCGTGGCGGTTTGAAGCCCGCTCCTGCACGCCGACCTCGAGGGGCCTGCCCTCATCTCCGGTAAAGCATCGCCACCGTCCAGAATTGAACGGCGGCTTTCACAGCATACGGCTTCTTCGTATTTGACCGACTTCCAGATGCGATCGACGAAGACGTTGTCTCGCCACGCACCCCTTCACGAATTGGCGCCAGCTTGAGTTTCGGAGGTATCGTGTTTCAAGGTCGGATTGCGGACCGTAAGATCTGCTCTCTCAGCCATCCACTTGACCGAAGCGATTCAACCGTACACATTCTTCGCCGGGCACGAAACGCAGCCAACCCGGAAATTAGTCGAAATTTTTGGCATATTGAGAATTGCGCTCGTTACTGCGGCCAGTTTGCCTGGGAGGAATGCTGATGCGCATGTCATGCGGGCGCAGCTTTTTAAGCGCCATATTTTTAATCTTTGCTATCATTCTAGGCCTGTCTTCCGCGCGTGCACAAAATATGGAAGTCCCATTCTACAAGGACAAGCAGGTTAGGCTGATCATTGGCTCGCCGGTCGCCAGCAGTTATGATCTCTGGGCCCGCATTGTTGCGCGTCATATGGGAAAGCACATTCCCGGCAATCCGGTTATCGTGCCTCAAAATATGCCCGGCAGCGATGGCTTGGTGGCAGGAAACTATATCTACAACGTTGCCCCGCGAGACGGCCTGGCGTTTGGTACATTCTCGCGAAATCTTCCAGCCCGTGCTTTACTGAAGCAACCGAGCGTCATGTACGATCCTCTCAAGTTCGAATGGATCGGGAGTCCGGAGCTTGTGAACAGGATTTGCGCTGCACTGCCGACGGCGCCGGTCAAGTCGCCTGAAGATCTTTTCGTATCGGAACTTCTTGTTGGTGGAGTTGGGGCTGGTTCCATCCAGTCCACCATGCCGACCATCCTCAATAAATTGCTGGGTATGAAGTTCAAGGTAATCGAGGGGTATCGGGGTGGCGCCGAGGTCTTTCTCGCTATGGAGCGTGGTGAGATACATGGCGTGTGTTTGTCCTACAGCCAGCTGAAGGGTCCCCACGCGAGCTGGGTCAGCTCAGGAAAGATTCGCGTGCTTTTTAACATGGAGACTAAGCCGTTCACCGAAATTCCAGGCGTGCCAAACATCTACAAGTACGTCAAAATTGACGAGCACCGCCAAATTCTTGAATTTGTAAACTCAAGCATAGAAATGGGCCGGCCTTTCGCTGCCCCGCCGGGTGTGCCAGCTCATCTGATTTCAGTTCTTCGCAAGGCTTTTGCCGCAATGCTGCAGGATCCTGAGTTTATTTTGGAAGTTGAAAAACAGGGATATGAAATCGCCTACACACCCGGCGAGGAAATTCGATCACTTGTACAAAAAATATATGCAGCGCCAGCACACGTCATTGAGCGGGCGCAAGAACTGTCAGGCGTAGGTCGAGACTGAAATTAGATTAACCAGGTTGCTGATCACCGAGTGGCTTTCACGTGTTGATCTGTTGCTCCAGCGCGCCATAGGTGGCCTGACCCCATGAGGTGATCCAGTTTGATTTTAGTTCATTGTCGGTCGTGGGTGCAGCGCCGGGGTAGCCGGCGAAGCTGGTCCGGGTTGCGCAGCCGGCCATTGCAGGGCCTCCGGGTGTGCCTATCGTAAATTCAATCCGACTGGCGCGCGGGCACGAATCGGTCGATGTTTGAGCGCATGGGTGATGTTCTAAAACTCATCTGGTGGGCGGTTATCGGGCTGTTCCGGACCAGAGCGTCGCTGGAGGCGGAAATCCTGACGCTCCGCCAGCAGCTAAATGTTCTGCGCCGAAATGCGCCGAAGCGGATTGCCTTTAATAATTTGGACCGCCTGATCTTTTCAATGTTGTACCGGGTTGCGCCGGGCATCGTGAACGCCCTGGCGATTGTCGAACCCCAGACAATTATCCATTGGCATAGAGCCGGATTCCGCTTGTTCTGGCGATGGAAATCGCGCACGCGTCCAGGGCGGCCCAAAGTTCCACTGGAAATCCGCCAATTGATCCGTGAGATGAGCCTTGCCAACCCGCTTTGGGGAGCGCCCAGGATCCACGGCGAACTCCTCAAGATTGGCATCGACGTCGGCCAAACCTCGGTCGCCAAATATATGGCCAGGCGCAGAAGGCCGCCATCGCAGGGTTGGAAGACGTTCCTGCGAAACCATGCGGACGGGATTGCCTCCATCGACCTTTTTGGGCTCTTCGCTGAATCGTGTGGGTAGAGGTTTCAACCACAAGTTGAATATTTTGGTTTCCGCTGGCTCCGCGTATTTTCTGATGCATGCGTGACACGGATCTTTTTCAGGCGGCGCTCGGGCTTTCCGCGCCTTGGTTTATCAGC
>CANJWR010000220.1 GCA_947478455.1 Beijerinckiaceae bacterium
ACTTCTGGAGGCCATCAACGGAAACGTCCAGGCCGCCAAACGCAAGGCAAAAGGCTATCGCAGCAAGCGCAACCTCAAGTTGATGGTCTACCTCATCGCCGGAGGGGTGCTGGACACGCTACCCACATGAAACAGCGACGAGCCTGAACGCGTGCTGCCCGCGCCAGCCAAAACGCCCGATAATCCTCAGGTTGCCTGATCCGGCCCCTGTACGAATAGGCCAGAATGAAACCCGAGAGGACGAAGAAGAAACTGACGCCGATCGACCCATGATTGATGATCGACGTCAGAAAATGCGGCCAGCCTTCCATACGCTCGGACGGGATCGTCAGGCCGTGGAACAGAACCACCAGCAGCGCGAAGATAAACCTAATGCTCGTGAGCGGTCTGAGAGGCGGCAAAGTTAAAGTCCGATAAGTTGACTGCGAAGTTTAGGCTGGAGCCGATGAATTGGGACTGAACGAGACAGCCGTGTGACAGGCGACTTCAATCGCCCCGCTCCTTGCGCAGCTTCGCCCACCAGTCCAGCCGTTTGCGCAGATCGCGCTCGAAGCCGCGCTCGACTGGCTTGTAGATCTCCTGGCGGCCCAGAGCATCCGGCCAATAGTTCTGGCCGGAGAAAGCGTCGGGCTCGTCGTGATCGTAGCGATAGCCCGTGCCGTAGCCTTCCTGCTTCATCAGCTTGGTCGGCGCGTTGAGAATGGCCTTCGGCGGCATCAGTGAGCCATGCTCTTTCGCCAGCCGTTTCGCAGCCGAATAGGCATTGTAGGCGGCGTTGGATTTCGGCGCGGTCGCGACATAGATCAGCGCCTGCACGAGCGCCAGTTCGCCTTCGGGAGAGCCAAGAAAATCATAGGCGTCCTTCGCCGCATTGGCGATGACAAGGGCCTGCGGATCAGCCAGCCCCACATCCTCGACCGCCATGCGGACGATACGACGTGCGATGAATAGGGGATCTTCGCCAGCGTCCAGCATACGGGCGAGATAGTAGAGCGCCGCATCGGGATCGCTGCCACGCACGGTCTTGTGCAGGGCGCTGATGAGATTGTAATGGCCCTCCTGCGCCTTGTCGTAAATCGGCGCGCGGCGCTGCACGATGTCGGCCAGATGGGCGTTGTCGAAAACTTCGCCGGGCTTTGCGGCGCGCCAGATTTCTTCCGCCAGCGTCAGCGAGGCGCGGCCATCGCCGTCGGCCATCCGAACCAGCGCCATCCGCGCCTGTTCGTCCAGCGGCAAGGGCCTGCCTTCGGTTTCCTCGGCGCGGGCCAGCAACCTTTCGATTGCCGCCTCGTCGAGCGACCGGAACGTCATCACCCGCGCCCGCGACAGAAGCGCCGCGTTGAGTTCGAACGATGGATTTTCGGTGGTGGCGCCGATCATTGTGATCGTGCCGTCTTCCATCACCGGCAAGAACGAATCCTGTTGCGCCCGGTTGAAGCGATGAATTTCATCGACGAACAGCAGTGTCCCCTGCCCGGTCGAGCGACGCCCGCGCGCTTCCTCAAACACTTTTTTCAGATCGGACACGCCGGTGAAGATCGCCGAGATCTGCACAAACGCAAGATTGGTTTCATGCGCCAGCAGCCGCGCCACTGTCGTTTTGCCCGTGCCGGGCGGGCCCCAAAAGACAAGCGATCCCAACGAGCCTGAACGAATAAGTCTCGTTAATGCACCATCCTCGCCCAGCAGATGATCTTGCCCGGCGACGTCGGCCAGCGCCTGCGGACGCATGCGGTCCGCCAGAGGTCGCGGCGCTCCTTTGTCGAGTCCCGCCGATGCGAAAAGGTCTGCCATGGCCCTTATTGGAATGAAGCCTGAACGCTGTCCAGCGCAACGGTGTGGCAAGCGTCACACAAGGTCCACAAATGTGCAAAACAGCGACTTGCGACTCAGCCCCCTGATTCGTAAGGTGATTCGCGCCGTTTGTATTGCGTCTCCCGGCACATTGACTCACCTGGAAGGGAAGACGTTCAGGATGCGGATTGTAGCTCTCGTTACCCAAAAAGGCGGCTCCGGCAAAAGCACCATTGCTTCGTCGCTCGCCGTGGCGGCCGCCGAAACCGGCGAACGCGTTTTCATTATTGATATGGACCCGCAGCAATCTCTCGTGCGCTGGTTTAAGACCCGCAACGAAGCCGATCTTCCGGTGGAAGCCATCGGCGCCCCCAAACTCAAGACTGCTCTCGCAACCCTTGAGAAGAGCGGCATTTCGCTCGTCATCATCGACACGCCCGGCACCGACTCGCCGGCGACCGACGCCGCCATGCGCAGCGCCGATCTCTGTGTGATTCCTGCGCGTCCGAATGCGTTTGATCTCTGGGCCAGCGAAACAACCCGCAAGAGCCTGAAGGCCCTCAACAAGCCTTTCGTATTCCTGCTCAACCAGTGCCCGCCCTCGCAGCAGAGCGCGCGTATCGAAGAAGGCGCGAAGGCGCTGGAAGCCATGGGCGGACTCATTACCCCGATGATCACCCAGCGCGTCGACTATCAGGAAGCAGCCCGCCACGGTCTGGGTGTGACCGAGCTCGCGCCCAACGGCTATGCGGCCGACGAAATGCGAAAGCTGTGGCTGTCGCTCAAGCGCCGCCTTGCCAAGCAAAAGACCGAGAAGGCGTCCGGTCGCAAGGCTGCGTGACGAACAACAATGATCGGCGGCTCAGCCGCCGATCACCGTATTGATGACCTGCCCGCCGCGATTGATCGTCAGTTTCCAGAAATTGGCCCGGCCCGCAGTCGCTTTCTGAACATCGCCGGTGCGCAAGATCTTCTGGTCGTTGATCGCCAGAATGATGTCGCCCTTCTGGATGCCCACATTGGCGGCGATTGAATCTTCCGGAACCTCCGTCACCACAACGCCTTCGCGTATGCCCTCGACGGAGAATTCTTCCGCCACCGCAGGCGACATGTTCATCACCGTCGCGCCCGTGTACGGCGAACGCCCGGTGACCTTCAGCGCCTCGCGTGGCGGAATTTCGGGAGCTGTGACCAGCTTCACCTGCACCGTGCGGCTTTTGCCGTCGCGCAGGATTGTCAGTGAAGATGTTCCGCCGATCGGGCGCGTCGCAAGCCGGTAGCCGAAGCTCTCGGGATCATCGACCGTGAGACCATCGACTGCGGTGATCACGTCGCCCCGCTTTATTCCTGCCTCGGCAGCCGGGCTCTTGTCCATGACGTCAGCCACAAGCGCGCCGGTCGGTCGGTCGAGGCCCAGCGTGTCGGCGATCTCACGCGACACTTGCTGCACGGTAGCGCCTGCCCACGGCCGGCGCACCTGCTTCACGCCACCCTTGGCGGCGGCCACCACAACCTTGACCATATTGACCGGGATCGCGAAGCCGATGCCGATGGAACCTCCCGAGCGCGAATAGATCGCTGAATTGATGCCCACGAGCCGCCCGCCCATGTCCACGAGCGCGCCGCCCGAATTGCCCGGATTGATCGCCGCATCGGTTTGAATGAAAAACCCGTAATCGGTGATGCCGACCTGCGTGCGCGCCAACGCCGACACGATGCCCTGCGTCACGGTCTGGCCGACACCGAAGGGATTGCCGACCGCCAACACCAGATCGCCGACCTCCAGCCCGTCCGAGTCGCCCAGTTCCAGCACGGGGAAATTCGAACCGCTTTTGAGTTTAAGCACCGCCAGATCCGTGCGCGGATCGCGCAACACGACTTCGGCGTCGAACTCGCGCCTGTCGGTGAGCGCCACCTTCACCTCGGTCATGCCTTCGATAACGTGGTTGTTGGTCACCACCAGGCCGCTGGCGTCGACCACGACACCCGAGCCGAGCGACTGAGCAGTGCGTGAACCCGGCTGATCGCCGCCACCGAAGAAGCGCCGGAAGATCGGATCGTCGAACAGCGGATTATTCGCCTGCCGCACCGTGCGGGACGCGTAAACGTTCACCACCGCCGGCGTGACGCGTTTTACGACCGGCGCGAAGGAGAGCTGGATCTGCGGCTTGTCGGCTGGCGTCAGCCTGAGGCCGGGAGCCTGAGCAGCGGCGGGACCGGCGAGCAAAACGAGCGCGGTCATCAGTGAGGAGAACAGGCGGGGTCGGATCATCGGAGCCTCCGGGAGCGCAATATGTTCACATATAGGGTTGCGCATCGAGTCGCGCCAAATTCGGGTCTCGCCGTGCTGAAACGCTCAACGCGAGCGTGCGCCGGCGCGTTCCAGAATAGACGTAATACGGGCAAAACCACGGCGGCGCGCGTGCGCCAGTGGCGTCACGCCATCGCGATCTGCCAGATCGACCTTCGCCCCGGCTTCCGCCAGCAACCGCACGATCTCGGTATGCGCTTCCCGACCGTCGCCGAGGATCACGGCTTCCAGCAGGGCCGTCCAGCCGAGTTTGTTGACGTGGTCGATGTCGATCTTCGTGCCTAGCAGGATTCTGACGTTCTCGACATGCCCGTGATGCGCAGCCGGAATGAGCGCAGTTCCGCCATAACGATTGAGACTTGCCAGATCCGCCCCTGCCGCCAGAGTCATTTTCAGAATTTCGGCGCGCCCCTCCGCCCCCGCATACAGAAATGCGCTGTCTTCCAGATCGTCCTTCGCATTGACGTTGGCGCCAGCCTCGATCAACGCATGCGCTATCGGAACATCATTGCGATAGGTAGCGACCAGCAGGGCCGTGCGGCGGCGACCATCGCGCGCATCGACTGGCGCTCCCGCCAGCAGCGCAGCGCGCGCGCCCTTGAGATCGCCGCGCTCGACCGCCGCCAACAAATTCGCGGCGGCCGTATTGCGATCCTGCGCGCGCGCAATCATTGGCGGCAAAGCGCAGAAAGCGACACCAAGCACAAATGCGCGCCGCCTCATCGGATCATTTCTCCGGTGCCGGCATGGGTTGACGATGAATCTTCATCGCCATCGCAACTGCTGTGTAATAGCCGAGGAATGCAATCAGCTCCGCAAAGCCATCACGGCCCAGCACCTTCACCGCATGGGCGAACACGTCGTCGCTGGCCACCTGTTTGCTGTCGAAGGCCTTGTAGATGGCATAAATCGCCTTCTCGCGCTCGGTTTCGAGCGCAGGCGGCGTGCGGGCGGCAAGCTGCTGCAGTACGTTTTCCGGAAATCCGGTGTTCCGCAAGAAACGAATGTGCGACTCGATGACGAATGGCGATTCCCAATGCTGCGCAATCAGCACGATGGCGAATTCGAACTCGCGCTCGGTAAGAGTCGACTGCTTGTTGAGCATGGTGCCCAGATGCTCGATGGCGTGCGAGAGTTTCGCGCTGTGCAGCCAGACCTTGAACGGAGTCGGCACGCGCCCGCGGCCCGCAGCCACTTTCGTCAGAACATCCTTCTGGGAATCGGAAAGCTTGTCGTCCGCGATGTCTTCGTAGCGCGCCGGTCCGTCGGTCATGTGATCCTCCATAATGCTGACCAAACTTTACGCCCGCAGCCCATGGCTTCACAAGCTGTCGGCCTGCCGACCATGTGCACAAACAAAAAAGGGCGACCCGAGGGCCGCCCTTTGAATTCAAGATTGCAACTTCGGCTTACGCCGCGTCGCCTTCGCCGTCGTTCTGCGACGGGCCGGAATCCTTGCCCTTGGCACTCTCGTCGCGATCGACGAATTCAATCACCGCCATGGCGGCATTGTCGCCGTAGCGGAAGCCAGCCTTGAGCACGCGGGTGTAACCGCCGTTGCGGTCCTTGTAGCGCGGACCGAGCACGTCGAAGAGCTTCTTGACGAGAACGATATCCTTCATCTGCGCAATCGCCTGACGGCGCGCATGCAGGTCGCCGCGCTTGCCCAGGGTGACGAGCTTTTCGACGACCGGGCGAAGATCCTTCGCCTTCGGCAACGTCGTGACGATCTGTTCGTGCTTGATGAGAGCCTGGCACATATTGGCGAACATCGCCTTGCGGTGTTCGGCGGTGCGGTTGAAGCGGCGCTTAGCGCGTCCGTGATACATGGCGTACTCCTGATTTTTGCGGCCGCCGTGCCAAGGGCCGGCCGGTCTATGATTCCCTCTCCATTCAGGATGAGGGGACGAGCCTCTCACGCCAGGCGGGAGAGGAATTCAAAGCCTAGTAATGCTCTTCGAAGCGCTTTGCGAGCTCTTCGATATTGTCCGGCGGCCAGCCGGTGACTTCCATACCGAGATGGAGACCCATCTGGGCGAGGACTTCCTTGATCTCGTTGAGCGACTTGCGGCCGAAGTTCGGCGTGCGCAGCATCTCGGCTTCCG
>CANJWR010000221.1 GCA_947478455.1 Beijerinckiaceae bacterium
GAAATCAGGCGTCGGTGCGGAACGACGACGCCTTTCCGACATTGGAGCGGTAGAGGCCGCCGGGCCAGCCCTGCCTTTCGGGTTGGCCGACAGGCTTCGCGACGCGATCGATGCGTTGGCTAATTTTACAACGAACACGCTCGATGTGGCCCTCGTCGATGACCGCTCCCTATTGCCATCTGGATGGCGATCGCTGCTGACCGCACTGGCAACTGCGGGAGCGACCGTGCATCAGATGCCGGTCTCAACGCCAGCATCCACATCTGGTGACATCAACCTTCTCGCATCCGGGGTGAAGGGGATTGAACTCTCCGGTGATGGGACCGTCGTGTTGCTCACGGCTGACACCGAAATTTCAGCCGTTGAAGCCGTATCCGCCTGGCTTGCTGCCGATGCCGATTCAAATCGGAATGTAACGTTCGTGCTCGGGAAAGACACCGGGCTGCTCGACCACAGCCTTGCGCGTTATGGCCTGCCGAGGCTTGGCGCATCGGCGCAGTCGCCACATCGTGCCCTTTTACAGGTTCTGCCGCTCGCATTTTCCCTCGCTTGGCAGCCCCCGGACCCTAACAGGCTCATTGATTTTCTCCTGCTGCCGGCCAGCCCAATACCGCATTCGGCGGCCCGGAAACTGGCGCAGGTCGTTGCGGAGAACCCTGGCCTAGGCGGTCGTGAGTGGCTCGCTGCATGGGACAAGATCGCGGAAGACGTTCCAGAGGACGGTGACCTTGGAAAGTATGCAGCCAAGATTGCGGGCTGGAGAGCATTCCTCGAACCTGCGCGGCACGATGCGAACGTGGGTATCCCGAGACTGGAGGCGCGTGCCATTGCCGACCGGGTCGCTAAGTGGGCGACGGCCCGCGTGGCGGTCGATGAGGACGGGCTTCTGGGCAGCCTCGCACAAATCGCCTCGGAGTTGTCCGCCGCAATTGACGAGACGGGACTCGACAGGCTCAATCGTGTGCTCATCGAGCGGATGATCGAGGAGTCGCTGTCCAACGGTGTCACAGACCCGTCAGTCATCGCCGAAGCCTCGCCATGGCGTTCGGTGCGCCATCCCGGAGGGGTATGGGGACCCACGGGAACTATTATCTGGTGGCACTTTGCCGACACCGGCGAAACTTCGGCATCTGCCCGCTGGAACGACGCAGAACTAGAAGCTCTCGCTGGCGCTGAATGTCCTCCGGACGCTCCGGAACTCGGACTTCAGCTTTTGGCTTCGGCATGGGAACGACCACTCCGGAATGCGAGTGACAGGATCATCCTGGTTCGGCCTTTGGCGGTGGCTGGCACCGAGACGAAGGCTCATCCATTCTGGCATTCACTCGTCGCACGCGCCCCCAAAGTTGGCGAAGCGATCTCGGCCCGCGCAGAGGATGTGTTTGGCGGCAGTTCCGTTCCAATTGCCGGGCGGGTGCTGTCGCGACTTGCAACCGCCGTCGCGATGGCTCCGACGACAAGACGTGATTGGGAGACCAAACCGAACGCTGTGCGCCCCCGCGCGACAGAGTCGGCCTCATCTCTTGAGACCATGCTTACCTGCCCGCTGCGCTGGACTCTCCACTACGCGGCTCGGCTAAGACCAGGGCTCCGCCAATCCCTTCCCGAACCTGGTAATCTTCTGGGACTCATAGCCCACCGGATCGCCGAAGAGGTGTTTGTGCCGGGTGCTCCGCCCTTGGGCGAGAACGTAGAGGCCTATGCCGCTCGCCGCCTCCCCGAACTCCTTCCCGAAATGGCTGCGACCCTGCTGTTGCCGGAATGCGCAGCCGAACTCTCAGCAGCGAAGAGCGCAATTCCCGCTGCACTCGGAGATCTCGCGCGTTTCCTTCAGAATGACGGGCTGACTGTTGTCGGGGTCGAAACCGAGTTCTCAGAGGCTGACACGCTATCGCCTGGGATCGGTGTCGCTGGACGTGTCGATCTAAAAGCGACGACGAGCGCAGGGCGCCCCGTCGTAATCGACCTCAAGTGGTACCAGACTGACACATACATCCGTCGAAACCTGAGACTTGGCACGGCCATCCAGCTCGGCGTTTACGGCCGCCATGTTTCTGATGCTTCAGTCGATGCCCGCGTTGGCTATTTCATGCTGCGCCAGAGCAAGTTCCTCACGACGGACCCCGGCAGGGCAGCCGGCATCGTGATCCCTGGCCCTTCCGTCAAGGACTCCTGGGATAAGGTCACTGCTTCGTTCGCCGAAGTCGTGGCCGACATGGAGAAAGGCAAAATACGGTCGGCGATCGAACACATAGGCCTTATGGACGCTGAAAAATACAGCGACCCCTATCTGCTGGCGCCTCCCAAATGCGCTTACTGCGAGTTCAGCGGCATCTGCGGGGAGGAATGACGTTGGATCAGAAGAATTCGCACGCTGTCGGGGTGATCACGGCCTCAGCAGGGACGGGCAAGACCCACACGCTGACGGAACGCATCAAGACTGACGTCGGTGCCGGACTTGACCCCGCGCGGCTTGTCGCCACGACGTTTACAGTCAAGGCAGCCGATGAGCTGCGGGAGCGAGCGCGCGGCCGGCTTCTGTCGCAGGGCGATGCCTCAAACGCAGTTCGTATGCTCGGCGCACGCGTCGGGACCGTCAATGGAGTCTGCGGTGGGCTGGTACAAGAATTCGCATTCGGTCTTGGTCTTTCCCCCATCGTCGAAGTGATTGATCAGGATGGCGCTGAGGCGGCCTTCGTAAAGGCTGCGAACGTCGCTGTCGCAGCCCATGCCGACGACCTCGACCGGCTGGCTTCCCTTCTAGGAATCGAAAAGTGGATGGATGACGTGGTTCGCGTCGTCGAACTCGCACGCGCCAACAATATCCTCGAAGAGAACTACGCGCAGTGCGCGGAGCGTTCGATGGACGGCTTCCGGAAACTCATGGAAGCGCCGCTTCCGGGCGAGACCGCAGCTTCGCTCGACGCCAGCCTGTCAGCCGAAGCAGTCTGTGTGGATCACGAATTAAAAGGCGTTTCTGGCCTTGTGGGCCTGACGCAAAATGCCTTGAAGGAGGTCGCCGACTTTCTCGAAAGCAATATCGAGCGCCAAAGTTGGCAACGCTGGGCGAAACTCGCCAAATTAAAGCCTGGCGTCAAAGACGATCCAAAATTCACCGGACTGAAGGCTGCGGCTTCCGCGTTCGCGCGACACCCACGTCTGCTCGCAAACGTCGATGCCTACGTGCGAAAGGTATTCTCATGTGCCGCTGACGCGGTGCGGGCTTATGAGGAATACAAGCGCGCTTGGGGGCTTGTCGATTTCGTGGATCAGGAGCGGCTTGCCCTTGAGCTTTTAGGAAAGACGGAACTTGAACAGCAGCTCCGAGAGCGAATTCAAAATGTGTTTGTCGACGAGTTCCAAGACACCAGTCCACTCCAACTAGCTGTGTTTGTCGCGATGTCGCGACTTGCCGGTTCAAGTGTGTGGGTCGGCGATCCAAAGCAGTCCATCTACCGGTTCCGTCAGACTGATCCGGATCTCATTACATATGTGGCGCAAGACCTCCGCAAAGCGACTGGAGGCGCAGACCTTACGCTACCCAGGAACTGGCGCAGCCGGCCAGGCCTTGTCGCCTTCTTCAACGATGCCTTTGGTCCGACCTTTGCGGCCCAGGGACTGCCGCCGGCGGCGACCCGCATCGCAGAGGTGGAAAGGCAGGATCTGCCCGGTCAGCAGACGCCTCTCAATATCTGGTTCGCTGTCAAAGAAAGGGGCTCATCGTCCTACGTCGACTCCATTGCAGCCGGCGTCCTCGATGCCCTCGCTAACGCCGGTAACTGGAAAATCGCGCATGAATCTGACCTGCGACCTTTGGCGGCCGGCGATATGGCGATCCTTTGTCGGTCAAACCCGCACTGCCTTGCTGTCGCCGACGTCCTCGCGCAGTCTGGCCTCAAGGTCGCAATCAAGCGCGCCGGCCTCTTCGGCACGCTGGAATCTCGTCTCGCCTTGGCTGCGCTGCGGTGGTCCGTCGACCGCCGGGACGGCGTTGCTCTCGCCGAGTTGGCGCACCTGTTCGGAAATGGTGACGGTCAGCCGGCATGGTTTGAAGCCAGCCTGGAAGCGGACGGACTCGCCAAGATTGAGGCCATGGTGCCGATTGCCGCAGCATTGAGGGGTGTTGCCGATAACGGCAAACACAAGACGCCGCTCGAATTCTTCGACGCGGTTCTTGGGACCGGCGGGGTCTTGCAAGCAGTCTTGCGCTGGGGTGATGTCGAGGATCGTCACCTGAACCTGGAAGCCTTACGCGGCTCAGTCAGCAGCTATGAGGAAGAGCGCCGGCGAGAGCGCACGCCAGCGACTGTTTCCGACCTTTGCGCCTGGCTAGCCAAACAGGAGGCTGAGCGGCCCGCCAGCCGGGCCGAGGATGCCGTTACCGTCCTGACCTATCATGGCTCAAAGGGATTGGAATGGCCGCTGGTCATCCTGACCGATCTCGATTCCGAACCAAAGGGCGACGCCTTCGGTGTCCAAGTCGCGAGTGACGTTCCAACTAGCGAGATAGATTGGCGGAACCCACTCTCCGGGCGCTGGATTCGCTTTTGGCCTTGGCCCCTCGGAAAGCAGTCCAAGGACGTGTCGTTCGACGCGACCGCTGACAACTCCGATGAAGGGAAAGAAGCCGCCAGGGCCGAACGTGCCGAACGGGCCCGGTTGCTCTATGTGGGCGCCACCCGTGCTCGGGATTACCTTGTCCTTGCCGCGAGCAAGGTCGTCACCAAGAAAGAAGAGCGTCTCGAAACCGCATGGCTGGACGAACTCATCGCCGAAGGCGGTGGATCCGCAATGTCCATTCCGAATGGCACTGTTGCGACCTTGCAAGTCAACGGCGTCGCGCATCCCGTCCGGACCGCTGAATTCCGTACATCCGACGATGGTATCGCCTCCGGGCTGAGTGTAGCTTTCGGAGCAGATACAGTCCCGCCCAAGTCCTATGTTCCGCTTCGCTTGCGCCCAAGCGATGCCGAACGCGATGACGAGGCGGTGATCTCCGAAGAAATTGACCTCGGCTGGCGCTTGCCGTTCAGCGGTTTAGCGGACATGACCCTTGTCGGAGAGGCCGTTCATCGCTTCCTCGCCGCGGACGATCCGGCTCGCGATATAGCGTGGCGTGGCGCACTCGCAGCTCGTCTGCTCGAAGCATGGGGTGTGACCGGTCTTGATCCGCGCCACGTTGTCGAGATGGGCACGCGGTTCCGGAAATTCATCGACGTGCGATGGCCAAGCGCAGTTCTGCGCCGGGAAGCGCCTATCACCTATCGCCTGGAAGACAGGACGATGTCTGGTCGGCTGGACGTCGTGGTCGAAACTTCCGACGCAATCATCGTCATCGACCACAAGAGCTTCCCCGGCGCCAGGACGCAGTGGCTCGAACAGGCTCGGAAACATGCTGGTCAGTTACGCCTCTACCGGGAAGCGATCGCAGCGGCGCTGCCTGCCCCGAAAACTGTTCATATCGGCCTACATCTACCGGTCGTGGGCGAGGTGCTAATGGTCGAATGAGCAGCCCATGGCGTGATCATTCTCTTCGAATTTGCGCAATTCATCATTCCCTCATTGTAGCCTAGCGCTTTAGTGATCATGGCCGGCTATCGATTCGCAGGGCTGCGCATGTGATCGAGGCCGCTGACGCGAGCTTGACGCTCGATGATCCACCCGGTGAGACGACGCATTGGACCGGGGCGCTGATGGCGAAGTCAGCCGGCGTCTCGGTCAGCTCCGTTCAGCGCATCTGGCGCGCTCATGGTCTTCAGCCGCATCGCGTCAAGCAATTCAAACTTTCAAACGATCCGAAGTTCGTCGACAAATTGCGCGATGTCGTTGGGCTTTATGTAGATCCGCCGGCGCACGCCATTGTTCTTTCTGTGGACGAAAAGAGCCAGATTCAGGCGCTTGATCGCACGCAGCCTGGCCTACCGTTGAAAAAGGGCCGCGCAGGAATCATGACGCATGACTACAAACGGCATGGAACGACGACGCTGTTTGCCGCGCTGAACGTTCTCGACGGGAAGGTCATCGGTCGCAACATGCAGCGCCATCGGCATCAGGAGTTCATCCGCTTCCTCAACGCCGTCGAGGCGGAGGTTCCCGTGGGCAAGGCGGTTCACGTGATCCTCGACAATTACGAGGCGCACAAGCATCCGAAGGTCCGCCAGTGGCTCGACCGGCATGAGCGGTTCACATTC
>CANJWR010000222.1 GCA_947478455.1 Beijerinckiaceae bacterium
AGTCGCGTCCCCCGTTTGGCGGGGTTCGCCGGTTCGCTCCGGCTGTCGGCTTTTCTTGACGGTTAACCGGCCTCTTGTCCGGATCCCCGCCAACCGACACACGACCACAGGCACGTGCGATTTGGGCAAGGCGGAAAATATGCAGAATCGCCGGGGATTCAAGAACTATTTTCAGGAATCCGGCCTTTGGGGCAAAATAATTCAAATTGCTAACAGCCGCGAAGCTTCCCAGGCGAAATCTGGACGTCCCCGAGCGCCGCCTGCGGCGTCCGCAAGGCCGAAATCGACTGTCGGACCGCCAGAAGGATGAGTCGAATCAGGCATCCCGAGGCGGTCCCACCGCACGGATGATCTTGCGGCCTTCCGAAAAGCCCATTACGTCATTTGCGGCGTCGCGCGCGGACGGAATTTCAGTCTGCGACCGGTTGCGGCGGTTCACCACTAAAGCGTGTGCGCATAGACATGTCCGAGTTTACCCGCCGCAGTTTCATGACCGCCGTCGCCACGACTGCGGTCGCCACGACCGGAGCTCTCCCGGCTCTGGGTCAGTCGCCCGCCGCTACGCCCGCGAACTCGGGTGGCCGCTTTACTTATGACGACGTCATCAAGCGCGCCCGCGAACTCGCGGCTGCGCCGTTCGATTCCAGCGTGCCGACTCTGCCGGAAAATCTGGCGAAACTGGATTTTGACGCCTGGCGCGACATCCGTTTTCGCTCCGACAAGGCCATGCTGGGCAACACGGGTGGGCCGTTCCGGTTGCACATGTTCCATCTCGGCCATCTGTTCAAGCGGCCAGTGACGATCAACACGATGCGCGACGGCATTGCGACTCCGGTACCGTATTCGGCGGCGCTGTTCGACTATGGCCGCACGAAGTTCGACAAGCAATTGCCGGTCAATCTGGGCTTCTCGGGCTTCCGCATCCATTACCCGCTGAACAAGCCCGGCAAGGGCGACGAACTGGTGTCGTTCGTCGGCTCCAGCTATTTCCGCTTCCTCGGGCGCGGCCAGCAATACGGCCTCTCGGCGCGCGGGCTTTCGGTCAACACGGGCCTGCTGAACAATCAGGAGGAGTTCCCGTTCTTCCGCGAATTCTGGTTCGATACGCCCGGCCCCAGCGCAGACCGCATTACGGTTTTCGCGCTGCTCGACAGCGAGTCGCTGGCTGGCGCCTATAAGTTCGAGTTCTTCCCGACGAAGAACAGCTATGTGGATGTGACGGCCACCGTCTGCGTGCGCACACCGCAGGCGGGCATTGGCGTCGCTCCACTCACCTCCATGTATTTCATGGGCGAGAATGACCGCCACATGAACGACCGTAACAAATACGACGACTTCCGCCCCGAGATGCACGATTCCGACGGATTACAATATCAGACCGCCTCGGGCGAATGGGTCTGGCGGCCGCTACGCAATCCCTTCATCCAGAAGGTCGCCTATTTTGACGCGCCGGACGTCCGTGGTTTCGGGCTGATCCAGCGCGACCGGGATTTCGACCATTATCAGGACATCGAACTCGCCTACGAGTCGCGCCCATCCTACTGGATCGAACCGAAAGGCAAATGGGGCGAAGGGCGTCTCGAATTGATCGAACTCGCCACCAAGGACGAAACATTCGACAATGTGATCCTCGCCTGGCGTCCCAAAGACCCGGTGACGCCCGACCATCCGCTGAGCATCGCCTACCGGATCACTTCCACGCTGGAGACCGAGAAAATCGGAGCCGGCGGCTATGTGCTGAACACGTTCGAGGCGCCGGCAATCGCTCTGGGCTCATCGGAACGGGCCGAACTCGGCAAGCGCCGCTTCATGGTGGAATTCGTCGGCGGGGATGTCGGCTATTATCTGTCCGATCCGGGTCAGATCGAGATCGTAGCCACTGCGTCGAACGGAAAAATCTTCCGGTCTTTCGTGACGCCCAATCCGAAGATCAATGGCTTGCGGGCCCACATCGACGTGCAGATCGTCCCCGAGCAATCGACGGAATTGCGCCTATTCCTGAAGGCGGGCGGCAAGCCGCTCACCGAAACCTGGGTGTATGCGTGGAACGACGAGCGGCCCGAGAACTTCCCGCCGCTTCCCACGCCCTGAAGAGACGACGCCACTGCGCCTTGAAACGGGCGGCCCACCACGCCAGAAAGGCACGGGGCTTGCTTGGTTCCGGACCTTCGCGAACGGGAGATCGCCATGAAACTGCATTCGACGGTAGCCGCCGCATTCCTCGCTGTTTCGACCGCCCTGCCCGGCGCAGCGCTGGCGGCCGATGCCGTGACGTTTGGAACCAACTGGCTCGCCGAAGCCGAACATGGCGGCTATTATCAGGCGCTGGTGGACGGCACCTACGCCAAATACGGGCTCGACGTGAAGATCGTTCCCGGCGGCCCGCAGGCCAATAACCGCCTGCTGCTCATCACCGGCAAGATCGATTTTTACATGGGCGGCAACATGATCGCCTCGCTCACGTCGCTCGAACAGGGAGTGCCGACGAAAGTCGTGGCGGCGAGCTTCCAGAAAGACCCGCAGATTTTCATGTCGCATCCGGGCGTCGGGCGCGACAAGCTGGAGGACCTCAAGAAAGGCCCCATCTTTGTCGGCAAGGAATTGCTCGGCACAGCCTTCCGGTGGATGGTGAGCGAACACGGCTTCAGCGAATCCAACGTGAAGCCCTACACGTTCAATCCTGCTCCATTTCTGGCCGACAAGACCTCGTCGCAGCAGGGCTATGTGACGTCCGAGCCTTACGCGGTGGAAAAAGCCGGCGGCTTCAAGCCCAATATTTTCCTGCTCGCCGACTATGGCTTCGACACCTATTCGACGCTGATCGAAGCGCATAACGACACAATCGAGAAGAAGCCCGATCTGGTGCAGCGTTTTGTCGATGCGTCGGCCATCGGCTGGTACAATTACATGTACGGCGACAACAAAAAGGCTAACGATCTCATCAAGAAAGAAAACCCCGAGATGGACGATGCGCAGATCGCCTTCTCAATCGCCAAGATGAAGGAATACGGCATCGTGGATTCGGGCGATTCCCTCTCTATGGGCATCGGGGCCATGACGGATGCACGCATGAAGAGTTTCTTCGACAAGATGGCGAAGTCGGGCGTCGTGAAGGCGGACATCGATTATCGCAAGTCCTACACGCTTCAGTTTGTCAACAAGAAGGTCGGGCTCGATCTGCGTCCGAAGAACTGACGAGGGCGCGGCGGGCGCAAGATCATGAACGCTGAAGCGCGAGCCGCGCGGGATGTTGTGCGTCTGCGCAACATCGGCAAGACGTTCAGCAACGGTACGATTGCGCTCGCGGGGCTCGATCTCAACGTTCGCGAGGGCGAATTCCTGTCCTTGCTCGGACCATCGGGCTGCGGCAAATCCACGGTGCTGCGGATAATCGCCGGACTCGCGCAACCTTCCACTGGCGTCATCAACTGGACGACAGCCAATCACGAACGGCCTGAACTCGGCTTCGTGTTTCAGGAATCTACCCTGATGCCGTGGACGAGCGTGTTCAACAATGTCTGGCTGCCGCTGCGGGTCGCGGGACTTTCCAAGGCGCAGGCCGCGTCTCGCATCGAGCAGGCGCTGGCGCTCGTGGGCCTGTCGGGCTTCGCCAAATCCTATCCGCGCGAATTGTCCGGCGGTATGAAAATGCGGGTATCGATTGCGCGCGCGCTTGTGTTGCGTCCGACGCTGCTGCTGATGGACGAACCTTTTGCGGCGCTCGACGAGATCACGCGCTTCAAGCTCAACAATGATCTGCTTCGATTGAAGGCGGAACTCGGCACAACGGTCGTGTTCGTCACCCATTCGGTTTACGAAAGCGTTTATTTGTCGACGCGCATTGCGGTGTTTGCGGCGCGGCCGGGGCGCATCATCGAGCAGATCCATGTCGATGCGCCCTACCCGCGAAATGACGAGTTTCGCCACACCCCTCAATATGCGGAAAGCTGCCGCGCCGCCTCCCATGCGCTGACAAGCGCGATGGATTCGGAGGACCGCTTGTGAGCGCCGACCGCCTCGACCGCGAGCGCATTCTCAATGTTGTGCTGCCGCTCGGCATTTTTCTGGCGGCGCTGGCGGCTTGGGAAATTCTGGTGGCGGTGAAGAATATTCCGCCCTACATCCTGCCCGCGCCAAGCCGGATCGCCGCCACCTTGGTGAGCGACTGGGGTACCTTGTCAGGCTCGCTGTGGGTGACGCTCAGCATCACGTTTTCGGCCCTGTTCGCGGCTGTCGCGGGCGGCGTCGCGCTGGCGGTTTTGTTCGCGCAATGGAAGTGGGTCGAGCGCTCGTTCTTTCCGTTTGCGGTCATCCTGCAGGTGACGCCCGTCGTATCGATTGCGCCGCTGTTGCTGATTTATCTCGACGGACATACGGCGGTGTTGGTCTGCGCCTTCGTGGTGGCGTTCTTTCCGATCCTGTCGAATACGGCGCTGGGCCTCGCGTCGGCGGATCACAATCTGGTGGATCTGCTCGATCTCTATCGCGCCTCGCGCTGGCAGCAATTGCTGTTTCTTCGCCTGCCGTCTGCGCTGCCGTATTTTCTCGGCGGCCTGCGGATCGGCGGTGGGCTCTCGCTCATCGGGGCCATCGTGGCGGAGATTGCGGCAGGCTCCGCCGGTCAGGGCGCGGGGCTGGCGTTCCGCATCGTCGAGTCAGGCTACCGGCTTAACATTCCACGCATGTTTGCGGCGCTGGTGCTGATTTCGGTCGCCGGCATCCTGATCTTTCTGACCTTCACGCTGCTGTCGCATCTCATGCTCAGCCGCTGGCACGACAGCGCGCGCCGTCGCGAAAGCTAATCAGACCGCTACCGAGTGGCGCGCCGCCTGCCGGTGCAGATAGGCGTCGAACGCCGCTGCCGCCAAACGCACGAAGGGCTGTCCGGCAGCAGTCAATGTGACGCTGCGATCTTCGTGACGGATGACGCCGTCGCGCGCCAGATCGTCGAGATATGTGGCGGAATCGTCGAGCGCAGCCTTGTCGCCCGTAGCCGCCAGAGCCATAGCGCCGTAGTCGACCGTGAAGTCGCACATGAGACGCTCGATGACCGACGCGCGCAGTTTGTCATCTTCGGTGATCACGACGCCGCGCACGATTGGCAGACGCCCCTCGACAATCGATCGCGTCCAGGCGCCGATGTCGGACGCATTCTGCAGATAGCCCTGCGGCAGTTGGCCAATAGACGACACGCCGAGCGGCAGAAGCGCATCGGCGCAATCGGTCGTGTAGCCCTGAAAATTGCGCCGCAAAGTCCCGTCGCGCGCCGCAATCGCCAGATCGTCGTCCGGCAGGGCGAAATGATCGAGACCAATGGACACATAACCGCGCTGCACCAGCACCTCGCGCGCCGCATGGGCTTGCGCGAGACGTTCCGACGCGCCCGGCAGAGCCGCCGCATCGATGAGCCGCTGGTGCTTTTTCATCCACGGGACATGGGCGTAACCGAAGATCGCCAGACGCGACGGCTTCAGATCGGCGGCGCGCGCCGCCGTCCGGCGCACATCATCCTCGCTCTGGGTCGGCAGCCCGTACATGAGGTCGATGTTTATAGCGTCGATCTTTGCGGCGCGCAGATGCGCGACAGCGCGCTCGACCACCTCAATCGGCTGCACGCGCCCGATGGCGCGTTGCACGTGATCGTTGAAATCCTGCACGCCGAGACTGGCGCGGGTGACGCCGATCTTCGTCAAACCTTCGGCGAGCTTTTTCGTCACCGTGCGGGGATCGAGTTCGATGGCGTGTTCGATAATGTGCGACAGATCGAAATGACTGTTCAGCGTATCCGCCAGCCGTTGCAGACGCTCTGGCCCCAGCAGGCTCGGCGTGCCGCCGCCCCAGTGGATATGCGTCACCCGCCGGGCGCGGGTGGCTCGCGCCAGAAGAGCCATCTCGGCTTCCAGCGTCTCCATATAGCTGTCGATGGGCGCGGCGCGGCGCACAGCCTTGGTGTGGCAGCCGCAATAATTGCAGATCTCCGTGCAGAATGGCACATGTAGATAAAGCGAAAGCGTCGCGTCGACAGACAGCTCGGAGGCTCTTCGCTGAATCGTGTGGGTAGAGGTTTCAACCACAAGTTGAATATTTTGGTTTCCGCTGGCTCCGCGTATTTTCTGATGCATGCGTGACACGGATCTTTTTCAGGCGGCGCTCGGGCTTTCCGCGCCTTGGTTTATCAGCCG
>CANJWR010000223.1 GCA_947478455.1 Beijerinckiaceae bacterium
AACGTCCAGGCCGCCAAACGCAAGGCAAAAGGCTATCGCAGCAAGCGCAACCTCAAGTTGATGGTCTACCTCATCGCCGGAGGGGTGCTGGACACGCTACCCACATGAAACAGCGACGAGCCAATTTTTTTGATTTATACTTATAAATACACCTTCTAAGCGGTCGCTCGCATGTTCGAGCCCCTACCAGCGCACCGACAATGTGAGAGCGCCGAACTGGTCGGCGCGGGACTGGCCGTAAAATTCTTTCGTCCGCCAGACCTGCGTGTAGGATAGTCTTATCTGGTCCAGCGTCACCGCAAACCCCGCCTGCAGGTCGCCCACGAAAGGGCGTTTCGAGACATGCGGGCTCGCCTCGAAGGTGCTGCCGTCGAGAAAGATGTTGCGCGCCATCGCGCGCGCTTCGAGTCCGGCGAACAGGTACCAGCCGAGTGTCTTGCGCGGCACGAAATAGCCCGAGCCTGACACGTTGGGGCCGATGCGCGGCGGGCCGAAATCCTGCTGGAGATCCTTGCCCAGCCGGAAGGTGATTCCCGCATTGGCGAATGTATAGACATTGCCGAGCATGAAGCCCGCATGCGGAGTCACGTCGAGGCCGTAATCGCCGTCGAACGAATAGGCAGCCAGCGCCCGCCAGCTTCGCTGATACCGCAATTGAAGCGTCGGCTCGTTGCGAAGTTGATGGGCCCAGCCGTTCGGGCTCGGCTGGCGGTATAAGTCATGGATCAGCTTTTGCGATTCCTGCGCCAGCGACGCCGGGCCGACAACGCCGACACTGACAGCAAGCTGATCGAGCAGCGGCCCGTTCTCACCCAACAGGGCGAATGACGCATTGAGCCAGCCCGCATAGGGTCGATCCCGCGGATCGGGCGTCACGAGCGTGGTGCGCTGGGGGGTAAAGATGACCTGCTGGAGCGCATATTCGGTGCGAACCGTCGACCAGTTCGAAAAGAGCGGAATCTGCGTCGCAAACGCTTTCGCCCAGAGCGGCGTATTTTCCGGGGCCGTAATCCAGCTCGCCTTGACGCCGCTCGTGTAGTCGCGATCTGTCCTGACGACGAGATCATTTTCCACGATGAGCGAGATGTTTCCGGCGCTCTCGGTCTTTGGCTTTTCGTCCGCTCTAGCGACGTTCAAACCGGTCGACTGGAAAACGACAATCGCCACGACGCAGAGCCCGAAGCGGGCCCTCATAAAAAGTGCCCCAACGACACAACGCCGGGGCCGAAAACATCATGACAGGACATGTAAAAAATACCCCGGATTCAAACCTGCAAATCAGGCAGACGACAAATCGGGGCGGCGGCCAATCCGCAGATCGGCAACCGCCCCGTCGTGTTCAAATCAATCGATGATTTCGACGATCTTACGCGTGGCGGGATCGACCAGCACCGTATGGCCGTTGACGACCGCGTAACGGTAGGTCTTGACCTGATAGTCCGACGGCACGTCATAATATTCGACGCCATTCGGCATCAGTACCCCGCCGACGACAACCTGACCGTCCCAGGTGGTCGAGCGAAGCTTGCGCTCCTGCACATAGGTCCGGAAACGCGGGCGATCGGCTTCGAGAATGCCGCCGACGATGGCGCCGCCTACGCCGCCCACAACAGCCCCGATGGGGCCACCGACGATGGCTCCGCCGACAGCGCCTGTCGCTGCGCCGGCGGCCGGGCCACCCTGTGCATATCCGATGGCCGGCACGGCGACGAAGGCCAGCAAGGTGAAGGCGAGCAAGTTCCTGTTCATGAAAGGTCTCCCGTCAACGCAGGCGATCTGGTTGATATGACAAGACCTTATCCAACCCCGCGAAGGGCGGTAGCAGCGGAAAGTACTCATGCGGAAAGACTGCCCGTGACCGCAAAACCGCCCCAATGGGCGCTGTCCGCCCGCGGAGTCGCCCGGTTGCCTGGACCGGCATCACAGCCTTTTGTTGCTCATTCCGCCGCCGCGCGTCCCTACTGCAAAGAACCCGGGCCGCCGCTGCTAGCCAGAATCCCGGCAGCCGCATATTGTCCGCGCAGCGGCCATCTCGCCCAAACCTGAAGGAAACCCCTGTTGCGCGCTATCGCCCTTGCGCTGCTGATGATTGCGCAATTTGCCATGTCCGCCTCTGCGCAGGTCAGCCTGACAAATTTGAAGCCTGTCGCGGAGCGTTTGACCCCGGACGTCTTGAAAAATGTCTTCCCCGGCGCGACGCGCATCGAGGCTCTGAATGACGGCGGGCCGACCGCCGTCGCGGTCTATGCGGGCGACGAACTCAAGGGTTATGCCTTCTCGACCTATGATGTGTTGCGCGCGCCGGGCTATTCGACGACGCCTTTCGATGCTGTTGCTGGCGTCAGTCTGGAAGGCAAGATCACCGGATCGCAGGTGCTGTTTCATCTGGAGCCCTACCTTCTCAACGACCAGCGCCGCACAGAGCTGCTCGAACGGTTTCTGGAGGGCCTGAACGGCCGGGACGCGAAACTCGGCACGCCGGGCGAACACGAAGCGGATTTCGTGGCGGGCGCAACGATCTCGGCCCGCGCCATGCGCAACGCCATTCAGGAAGGCGCCGGCATCGTGTTGCGGTACCGCACCGGCGCGAAAATCATCACCGAGCCGACTGTCGATCTGCTGAGCTTCCGGCCCATGAGCGTCGCAGAACTGCTGGCCCAGGGAGCCGTGGTCAACAGGATCGTCACCAACGCCGACCTCGCCGCCGCCATGGAGCGCGCCGGAATGGCGAACCTGCCAGCCGACGTGCCCGCAAAGGGTGGCCCGGACGCAGTCTATCTCGACTTCAAGCTCGCCTACGCCATGCCGCCGATGATCGGCCGCAACACTGCCGGACAGGGTGGCTATCATCGGCTTGATTCCCTGCCCGAAGGCGCGCAGGCGCTGATCTTCGGCTCGAACAGCAATTACGACCATCTGGGTTCGCGCTACAACAACCTGTCGCACGGCTTCCGGCTGGAGCGCATCGCGGTCGCGCAGGGCGACAAGACTTTCGAGTTCAAGAAGGCGGATCTCGTCCCGGTCGACTACATGCTGGGCCGCGTCTCCAACATTCTGGTGCTGCCCAAGGACAGCGGCTTCGATCCGCTCAAACCCTGGCGGGCCGACATCTTCGCCTATGGGAGAAAACCCGACGGCACGCTCAACCGGTTTCTGCTCGCCAGCGCCGACTATCAATTGCCGCCGCGCTACATCCTGTTGCCGGAAGCGCCCGTCGCAGCTGCGTGGGTCGAGGCGTGGACGTCCGGCATAAACCGAATTGCGATTCTCGGCGTCGCGCTCACCCTTCTGACGCTCATTCTGGCCTTTCAGGCGCGCCTGAGCCGTTCGCGACTGGCTCACCGGTTGGTGCGCAACGGCTTCCTGCTGTTCACTCTGGTCTGGCTTGGCTGGATCGCCAGCGCCCAGCTCTCCATCGTTAATGTGATCAACTTCCTAAAAGGACCGTTCGAGGGATTGGGCCTAGGCTTCTATCTGGCCGAGCCGCTGATTTTCATCATCTCGATCTACACGGCGCTTTCGCTGATCCTGCTGGGGCGCGGCGTTTTCTGCGGTTGGCTGTGTCCGTTCGGGGCGCTGCAGGAATTGCTCGCCAATCTGTCGCGCGCCCTGCGGCTGCCACAATGGAACCCGTCGGAAGCCCTGCAAAGGCGGCTTTGGATCGGTAAATATGCATCCCTCGCCATTGTGGTCGGCCTCGCCTTCATCGCCCCCGAGGCGGGCGCCATCGCCAACGAGATCGAGCCTTTCAAGACGGCCATCACGTCGATGTTCACCCGAAGCTGGCCGCTGGTGGCCTATGCGCTGGCGCTGCTGGCGATCGGCCTTTTCACTGAGCGCGCTTTCTGCCGTTTCCTTTGCCCGCTAGGGGGTGCGCTGGCGTTGCTGGACAGGCTGCGCCTGCTCGATCTGCTGAAGCGCCGCCCCGAATGCGGAAGCCCTTGCCACCTTTGCGAACGCTCCTGCCCGGTGCGGGCCATCGAAAAATCCGGCAAGATCATCATGGCCGAATGCTTCCAGTGCCTCGATTGTCAGGTCGAATATTACGACGACAAGCGCTGCCCGCCGCTGGCGAAAGACCGCAAGGCGCGCGAACGCAGCGGCGGCGCGACGCCCGTTCGGCCGGTCTATCGGCCCCGCCCCCTGTCGCCCGCGCCCGCGGCGCAGAACACGACACACTGAGCTTCAGGCGAAAGCCGAAACCGTTCAGGAACTACTTCGTCACGCGGGCGATTTTCGCCAGCGCCACCGCCCTGCCCTGCAAATCCTCGATGCTGCGCGCCGCCTTCAACCCGCCCGCCGCATCGCCAGCATTGGCGCGCGCCAACGCAACCGCAACCTGAGCATCGGTGCGCGCGTAAGGATTCTGGATCGCCTGCGTGGTCTGGAAAGCGCCGGCTACATCGCCAGCCTTAGACTGAGACACCGCAATGGCTTCCAGCGCCTCAATGCGGCCGCGTGAATCGCTGATGGCGTTAGCTGTCTTCAGCGCGCCGGCTGCATCGCCCTTGCGGGCCTGCGCGCTCGCGACAGCCACCAGAGCCCGCATGTTGCCGCTGAAATTCCGGATGCCTGCGGCGGTCGCGAGTCCGGCGTTCACGTCGCCGGCCTCGACCTGCGCAGCCGCAACGCCCACCAGCGCCGTCAAATCCCCATAGGAAGCCTCGATATTGCGCGCCAGTTCCAGCGCCGGTGCAAACTGCCCCGCCTTCGCCTGCGACATCGCTACCGCCACCAGCGCCCCGAGATCCCCGTAGGCGGCCTCAATGGCGCTGGCGGTATCCATTGCGCCCGCAATGTCTCCTGCCTGCGCCTGAGCCGCCGCCGCGGCCGCCATGGCGCGCGAACGCGCCGTCACGTCCTCGATCCCGCGCGCCGTCTCAAGCGCCCCCGCCACATCGCCTTTGCGGGCCTGCGCGCCCGCGACCGAAACCATCGCTTCGAAATACCAGTAGTCGTCGACTGTCGTTTCGGAAAAACGATAGGCATTCTTTGCCCGGGCTTCCGGCAGCCAGTAGGCGCCCTTGATCTTTCGGGCAGTATCGAGCGCGGCGGCGAAATTGCCGGCCTCGGCCAGCATGGCGACTACGGCGGCCTGCGCCTCGGCGCGCCGGAACAAATCTTCAATCGCATTGGCGGCTTCGAGCGCGCCCGCGATGTCGCCCTTGCGGGCCTGCTCGACCGCAACGGCCTGAATCGCCGCCAGCGCCGCTGATTGCTCTTTTGTGTCCTGAATACTGCGGGCTGTCGCAAGAGCGCCGGCCACATCGACCGAACGCGCCTGCGCATTTGCGACCACAACGAGCGTCTCTTCCCGAAGGCGCAGATCCGGGATCGCGGCGGCGGTCTTCAGCGCCTCAGCAACCGATCCCCAACCGGCCTGCGTTTCGGCAATCGCGAACAGAGCCTCGCTACGATCCCGCAACGCCGGAATGCCCTGCGCGATGGCTAGCGCCTCGCCGAGCAGGCAAGCCGGCGCATCACCCGAGCAGGCCGCTTGGGGTGTCTGCGAAAATGCTGTCCCGGCCGGTAAAAGCAGCGAAACAGAAACCAGCGCAGCCCTTATCGCAATCATGTCGCCCCTCCAGACAGCTTCAACGCCAACTTGCCGACGCCGGACAGAACATCCATCCCGCGCCCAATGCCCGCCGTTGCGCCACAAGGCCTCAAACCTTGCTTTCAAGCTTCAGATTAAAGCATTGCCTCCGCCCGGTCCAACAGCACAGGCTGAGAGGCCGAAATCCTGTCCGGCAATCCCGCGCCTTGACGCCCGGAGGAGGAAAAATCCCCAGACCGCGCTTGTATGAGCGATCCCCCCATGTTATCCGCACGGCGACCCTACGGGCTAGTCCCGCAGCGACCGGAGAGGTGGCAGAGTGGTCGAATGCGTCGCACTCGAAATGCGAAGTACGGGCAACCGTACCGGGGGTTCGAATCCCTCCCTCTCCGCCAATCCCTACCGGCCCAACAGTCTCCCGGCCCATCTGGGACAGCCGAAAAGCCCAGGAAACGCGGGCTTCTCCAGACAAAGCTCCTGACTGCCGCAAGCGCCAAAAACGCCGTTTTGGTCTCTCTCGGCCCCGTTGTCTCCAAAGCTCCTGACTTTGCGATTTTAGTACGGAACTTTAAGCGGTTGATATTAAACGCTTAT
>CANJWR010000224.1 GCA_947478455.1 Beijerinckiaceae bacterium
AACCAAAATATTCAACTTGTGGTTGAAACCTCTACCCACACGATTCAGCGAAGAGCCGGATTCAGCGCCGGCATCGCTTGTGATAACAAAATTACAGTATCGGAAGTTCGACGATTACTGGATGTAATTGCCGAAACCTCCCTAGGGGCTCAAGACAGTCGGATTGCAGGCCTCCGAAGGGCAGCAGAACTGGCAATCACCGACGGGCAGATAACACCGAAAGAATCGGACGATATCGCTGGCTGGATATGCAGGTTGGTTGGAGATTCGTGCGCGGATACGGGAGTGGCTAGCTTCGGGAACACACCAGTTTTTGCAGAAGCTCTGCGCGACCCCTCAAAAATTGTTTTCCAGAATTCGTCTTTTGTTGTGACTGGAACTTTCACTGTCGCGCCGCGGAAGGTCATTGAACAGGCAATTTCAGCGCGCGGTGGAGTTTTGCGCAAGGCTGTTTCCAATCGAACAGACTATCTAGTGATCGCGACATTGGCGGCTCGTGATTGGCTGAGGAGCCACGAAGGAACCAAAATTATCGAAGCGCGTACACTGAGGGAAACGGGCGAGAAACCAGCGCTCGTTGAGGAGCTTACGTTCAAACTTGCGTTGGTTGACGCCCTTTAGAAACCGACGACGAGGCTTTTGGCAATCTTTCGCGCAGTTCGACCAAATCTTTCGCCTGCGTTAATTTTTCCACCCCGAAATGACCTCCGGTTAACGGCCCGTTAACCCGTTTGGTGAATTTTTGGCAAACGGGCGCAACGCTTCGTTGTGCCGAAACAGGGCAAGTTTTCGATGAAACACGTCGCCGTCCTCATGGGCGGGTGGTCTTCCGAGCGCGAGGTTTCGCTGAACTCGGGAAACGCCTGCGCGGGCGCACTGGAGTCCGTGGGCTACCGGGTGACGCGCGTCGACGTGGATCGCAATGTGTCCGCGACGCTCGGCGCTCTGCGCCCTGACGTAGCGTTCAACGCCTTGCACGGACCTTACGGCGAGGACGGCACGATCCAGGGCATTCTGGAAGTGCTCGGCATCCCCTACACGCATTCCGGCGTGCTTTCCTCCGCGCTCGCCATGAACAAGCAGATGGCCAAGATCGTCATGTCTGCTGCGGGTATTCCGGTGCCGACGGGTATGACGGTGGATCGCCGCGGGGCCGCAAAGGCCCATGTGTTCGAGCCGCCCTATGTGCTGAAGCCGATCGCTGAAGGCTCGTCCTACGGCGTGTTCATCGTGCCGGTCGGGGCCAATGCGCCACCGATGGAACTATCGAGTCCCGACTGGGCTTACGGCGAAACTTTGCTGGCCGAAAAATTCGTCCACGGGCGCGAACTCACCTGCGCGGTAATGGGCGACCGGGCGCTCGACGTGATCGATATCCGCGCCGCCGACGGCGGCTGGTACGACTATCACGCAAAATACTCGAAAGGCGGATCTATCCACATCCTGCCGGCAGAACTTAAAGGAAATATTTACCAAAGGATTCAACAGTTGAGTCTGATGGCCCACAAGGCACTCGGTTGCCGCGGCGTGAGTCGTGCGGACCTTCGATACGACGACAGACCCGGCGGAACCGGCGAACTCGTCGTACTTGAGGTCAACACCCAGCCCGGCATGACCGCGACCTCTCTGGTGCCTGAACTTGCGGCCCATGCTGGCATGTCGTTCGGTGAGTTGGTTCGATGGATGGTGGAAGACGCGTCCTGCGGCCGATGAAGGAGATGATCTCTCCCTTCGCGCCGGTCCGCCCCGCTTTTGCGGGCGATGACGCTCGTTTCGGCGCAACCGCCTATGCGGAACTGCCGGAACGGAGCCCGCGCCGCCTTGCGCGCCGTCGCAACCGTATGAAGTTTCTTCTGGCGCTCGCCACCCGGCGCGGCGTCGGCCTCGCGCTCGCAACCCTGCTGCTTTCCGGCACTTTCGTTTATGGCGCAGTGCGCGGCGGGCAGTACGAACAGTTCATCGCCGAAAACGGTTCGCCGTCAGATCTGCTCGCCCGCGCCTTCGGGCTGCGGCTCGATGCGATTACGATTTCCGGCCAGCGCGAACTGTCAGTGAATGAAATTCTCGACACCGCCGGAATCAGCGGCCGCAATTCGCTGCTGTTACTCGACGCCCACGACGTGCGCGAACGCCTCAAGGCCATGGCGCTCATCAAGGACGCCGATGTCCGCAAGCTCTACCCGAACCGCCTGATGATCGAGGTCACCGAGCGCGAACCCTATGCGCTGTGGCAGAAGGACGGTCAGGTCGTCATCATCGCCGCCGACGGCACAGCCATCGACGTCATGCGCGACCAGCGTTTCGCCGATCTGCCCTTCGTGGTGGGCGACGGCGCACAGGCACGCGTCGGCGAATTCCTGAAAATTCTGGAAGCCTCCAGCGATCTGCGCGGTCGCATCCGGGCCGGCGTGCTCGTATCGCAGCGCCGCTGGAACCTGAAGCTCAATTCCGGCATCGACGTGAAGCTCCCCGAGATCGACCCCGCTGGCGCAGCCGCAACGCTCGCGCGTCTGCAGCGCGAAGGCCGCATCCTCGAAAAGGATCTCATCGCCATCGACATGCGCCAGCCGGGCCGTGTGGTGGCCCGCCTCTCCGAAGACGCTGCGGCCGCCCGCGCCGAAGCATTGTCGCGCAAGCCGCGCGGCAAGGGGGGCACCACGTGAACACCCGCAATGTCACGCCCCGCATGAAGCCTCTGTCGGCCCGCAAGAGCGCCATTCTGTGCGCGCTCGATATAGGCACATCGAAAATCGTTTGCCTGATCGCGCGACTCATTCCGATTGAGGCGTCCGACACGCTGCGCGGCCGCACCCATCGTTGCCGCATTCTGGGCATCGGCCATCAACGTTCGCGTGGCATAAAAGGCGGCACGGTCGTCGATATGGACGAGGCCGAGCAGGCTATTCGTCTCACCGTCGATGCGGCCGAACGCATGGCGGGCGTGCAGGTCGAAAGCGTGCTGGTGAATGTCACCGGCGGTCGCCTGGGCTCGCTGCACTACAACGCCAAGATTCACATCGGCGGCGAAGCCGTCGGCGAGCGCGCCGTCCATCGCGTGCTGGAAGCCGCTGCGGCCCAGACCGCCCGTCAGGGTCATGCGGTTCTGCATTCGCTGCCGACAGGCTTCTCGCTCGACGCCACGCGCGGCATTCTCGACCCCAAGGGCATGATCGGCGACGAACTCGGCGCCGACATGCACGTGGTCGGCTGCGACGCCGCCGCGACCCGCAATCTCATGCTCGCCATTGAGCGCTGTCACCTCGACGTGGAAGCCATGGTGGCGACGCCCTACGCCTCCGGCCTGTCGGCTCTCGTTGACGATGAGGCCGACATGGGAACGGTGCTGATCGATCTCGGTGGCGGCACAACTTCCATCGGGGTGTTCAGCGGCGAGCGCATTGTCCATGTGGACGCCATCGCGGTCGGCGGCAATCACGTCACCATGGACGTGGCGCGCGGCCTGACCATCCGGCTCGCGGACGCCGAGCGCCTGAAGACGCTTTACGGCTCCTGCATCGCCTCAACTTCGGACGAGCGAGAATCCATCGCGATCTCGCAGGTCGGCGAGGACGGTGATCATGCCCACCATGTGCCGAAGTCGCATCTTGTGCGCATCGTCCGTCCGCGCATCGAGGAAATTCTCGAACTCGTTCGCGACCGCCTGACCGCCGCCGGCCTTGCGCCCGGCGCACGCCAGCGCGTCGTGCTCACAGGCGGCGCCTGCCAGCTCACCGGATTGCCGGAAGCCGCGCGTCGCATATTGAACAGCCAGGTGCGGATCGGTCGTCCGCTCGGCATTCAGGGTTTGCCGGAATCGGCAAAGAGTCCTGCGTTCTCGGCATCCCTAGGGTTGCTGATTTACCCACAGGTGGCTGGGATCGAGCATTTCGAACCCCGTCGTTCGAACGTCATGAAGGGTACCGGTACCGATGGATACATTTCCCGCGTCGGGAGATGGCTCCGCGAGAGTTTCTAACCTGCCGGAAGTTCGGCGCAGCGCGGCGGCTGCTTCGGAAATCCGGTGAAACACAGACTGCAGAATCGGGCGCGGAGACCGCCCCAAGCGAGAGGCCAGACAATGACGATCAATCTCAAAGGACCGGAACTCCGGGAACTGAAGCCCCGCATCATGGTGTGCGGCGTCGGCGGCGCCGGTGGCAACGCGGTCAACAACATGATCGTGTCGGGCCTCGTGGGCGTCGACTTCATCGTCGCCAACACGGACGCGCAGGCGCTCACCGCCTCCAAGGCCGAACGCATCATCCAGATGGGCCTGCAGGTGACCGAAGGCCTCGGCGCCGGCTCCCAGCCGGAGGTCGGCCGCGCAGCCGCTGAAGAAGCGCTGGAAGAAATCCGCGATCACCTTGCTGGCGCCCACATGGTGTTCGTCACCGCCGGCATGGGCGGCGGCACCGGCACCGGCGCTGCGCCGGTCATCGCCCGCATCGCCCGTGACATGGGCATCCTGACGGTTGGCGTCGTCACCAAGCCGTTCCAGTTCGAAGGCCAGCGCCGCATGCGCGTCGCCGAATCGGGCATCACCGAACTGCAGAAGTCGGTCGACACCCTGATCGTGATCCCGAACCAGAACCTGTTCCGCGTCGCCAACGAGAAGACGACCTTCGCGGACGCCTTCTCGATGGCCGACCAGGTGCTGTTCTCCGGCGTCGCCTGCATCACCGACCTGATGGTCAAGGAAGGCCTCATCAACCTCGACTTCGCCGACGTTCGCGCCATCATGCGCGAAATGGGCAAGGCCATGATGGGCACCGGCGAAGCCTCCGGCGACAAGCGCGCCATCCACGCCGCCGAAGCCGCGATCTCGAATCCGCTGCTCGACGAAGTCTCCATGAAGGGCGCGCGCGGCCTGCTGATCTCGATCACTGGCGGCAACGACCTGACCCTTTACGAAGTCGACGAGGCCGCCAGCCGCATCCGTCAGGAAGTGGACGACGAGGCCAACATCATCCTCGGCGCAACCTTCGACGAGAGCCTCGACGGCATTGTGCGCGTCTCGGTCGTGGCGACCGGCATCGACACCCCGATCGGCATGCGCGAGACCCAGACTCCCGAGCAGCGCATCGCGGAAGTCACCAACAAGATCCGTACCCAGACGGCCGCCCGCATGCAGGAAGCCGTCGCCCAGCAGCGCGCGCCCCAGCCCACTTCTGTCAACGAAGCGCCCCCGGCCTATCCGCAGCAGACCTTCGCCCAGCAGGAATATGCCCCGGCTCCGCAGGCCCCGCGCCAGCCCGCCTACCAGCAGGCTCCGCAGCCCGCTCCGGTTCAGCAGATGGCCCATGATGTCCAGCTGCAGCCCATGCAGCCGCGCATCCAGCAATATGCCGAAGCGCCGGCCCCGGCCCCTCGCCCCGTTGAGCACCACGAACCCGGCCCGTTCATTCCGCCGGTCGCCGAACAGCCGGTGCTGCGCCAGCCCCGCATGCCGCAGGTCGAAGACCTGCCCATGCCGGTGCAGAACCAGATTCGCGCCCAGCGTGGCGAAGTCCCGGCCGAAACCGGCCAGGACACCAAGCGCCGCACGCTTCTGGAACGTCTGGCCTCCTTCGGCATCAATCGCCACGAGGAGGCGCCCGCGCCGCGTCAGGCCCCGGCTCCGGTCCGCCAGCAGGCTCCCCAGATGGCCCCGCGCCAGCCGGCTCCCGCTCCGGTTCATGCAGAATACGCCAAGCGGCCGGTCCAGCCTGCCCACCCGCAGGTCCGTCCGCAGGCCGCCACCCAGCAGCAACTCGACCTTCATGGCCGCATTGCGCCGCAACAGCGCCATCAGGAAGAGGACAATCTGGAAATCCCGGCGTTCCTGCGGCGCCAGGCCAACTGAGTCGCCACAATCTCTCTGTCACAAGGGCTCGCGCAATCGCGCGGGCCCTTATTTTTCACTCGCGTCGATAGTGTAAATTTTCTTTTAATATCAGTGAACTATATTTGAAGCAGGGTAACCGGGGCAAATTTCCGGGCGGCGGGGGAGTCACGGTGGAGAAAACATGATTCAAGCTTTGGATGGCTCCACCCGACCCTGATTCGCTGGAACGTTTGACGTCTGCCGAACTGATCGGCGTGGTGCGTGAGTTGATTAGCGAAG
>CANJWR010000225.1 GCA_947478455.1 Beijerinckiaceae bacterium
CGGACTTCTGGAGGCCATCAACGGAAACGTCCAGGCCGCCAAACGCAAGGCAAAAGGCTATCGCAGCAAGCGCAACCTCAAGTTGATGGTCTACCTCATCGCCGGAGGGGTGCTGGACACGCTACCCACATGAAACAGCGACGAGCCTACAATTTGCGAAGGGCGCTCAATATTCCCGGTGTCAAGAAGCTGATGCATACACGGCAAGTCGTTCGCCTTTTCTTGCCATCGGTATTTACCTAATGTAGCTTGATGGTAGAGATTAACAGCTTCCGCACGAACGCTTGCTGAATCTCTGCAGGCCGGAGTTGCCTTCCGGTTGGGAGGAAGTGAAAGATGTCGCAGAAGGCCTTGTTGCGCGACGAGATGTTGCGCCCGGACGAAATTGTCATCTGCAAGAGTTCGTCGCCGCCGGGCTTTTCCTTTCTGCTGAAACGTCAGAGCTTCGAGCCATGCGACGTAAGGCTGTTGCTGTTTTTCCCGTCACATTTGACCGGCAAATGTCCGGTTGTCTTCGTTAGTATCGGTTCGCGAGGATTTGAGTCCGGGCGAGAAGGCCTCTATGCAAATGCCCTAACCCAGGCTGGCTACGCTGTCGTCATTGCGGACAGTTTTGAATCTCGCGGATTCGACGAAACCCGAACGGACCAAAGTCGCCTGTCGGCTGCAGGCGCCTGCGCCGACGCAATGGCTGGCCTGCTGGCGTTGCGCGATCATCCGCGGATTGATGCGAACAAGGCGGCGGTACTCGGTTATTCGCGGGGCGGAACGACTTCTGTCCTTCTTTCAGATGAAAGACTTCAGGCGACAACTTTGCCGGATGGTCTGCAGTTTCGCGCGCACGTGGCGCTTTATCCGTCGTGCTCGCCGCAATGGGAGCATCCCCGGCCCACATCCGCGCCGCTCATCATGCTGCTCGGGAGCGCGGACGAAATGGCCCCAGCCATCAAGGCGCAGGCCTACGGCGAAAAGCTCCGGGCGGCGGGCGCTCAAGTCGATATCCGCGTCTTTGAAGGCGCGCATCATAGTTTCGATGCACGTCATCCAGTGAAGGCCGGTCCGGGCATGAACCTGGCTGATACGGTTTTCAAGATCGATCAGAACGGCGACTTCTTCGAGGAAAGTACGGGTATGCACGGACCGGAATGGGCACCGTTTTACAAGGACGTCGCGCGGTTGCGCGGCGTTAACAAGTCGATCACGGGCCACGGACCGTTGCCGCGCGACATAGCGGTGAGGCCGATCCTCTCCTTCCTTGAGGCGGCGTTCGCGCCTAAGTCCTGATCCTTTATTTCGAAAATGAGCCGCCCATGCTGAACCTATCCATGCATTTGCGTTCGTTCGCCGTGGCCCTGATGGCGCTGACCTTGCAGGCCTCGACGGCCTTTGCCCAAACGCCTGCAGAATTTTACAAAGGCAAAACGGTGCGGGTGATCGTTTCCACGACAGCGGGTGGTGGATATGATCTCAGGGCGCGGCTGCTTGCCCGCTATATGGGAAAATATATTCCCGGAAACCCAAATCTCGTCGTCGAAAATATGCCGGGCGGCGGCAGCGTCGTCGCCATGAATTATACATATAATGTGGCGCCGCATGACGGGACGGCGATCTGCATGTTCCAGCGTTCCATCTTCACAACGCCGCTGTTGACGCCGCAGGGCGTTAAGTTCGATCTGGCTCGCTTCAACTGGCTCGGAAATGTAGGTGCTGAAAACGGAGTCGTGGCGGTCTGGCATGACGCTCCTGCCAGGACCACTGAGGAACTGTTCAGCAAGGAAGTCATTGTCGGCATGCCCGGGGCGACCGTCATACCGACTGTGTTCAACGCGCTGATCGGAACGAAGTTCAAGATTATCAACGGCTATCCCGGACAGGCCGAGATCATTACGGCGCTTGAACGCGGCGAGGTGCAGGGCGTCGGCGAATGGTCGTGGTCTGATTTGAAGACCAATCGCAGCGACTGGCTGCGCGACAAGAAGATCAATCTGCTGCTGCAGATCGCTACGATCAAATCGAAAGAGCTGCCAGATGTTCCCCTTGCGCAACAATTCGCCAAGAATGACGAAGATCGCAAGATCCTCGATATCTTCACGTCTCAACGTCAGCTGGCGTTCCCGCTCGTGCTGCCTCCCGATACTCCGGCAGATCGCGTCAAGGCGCTGCGTGACGCTTTCATGAAAGTTGCCGGCGACGCTGACTACATTGCCGACATGCAGAAGCTCGGTGCGGAAGTCGATTTCACCTCAGGCGAACAGGCGACCGAATTCGTGCAGAAAACATTTGGCGCGCTCTCGCCGGAACTGGCCGTGCGCATCAACGCTTTCGGCATACGTTGATGGGAAATTGAGGGAGAACAGGAATGTTTGCGACATTAGGACTGCGGTTCCTCGCCTCGATCAGCGCACTGGCAACCACGTTGTGGCCGATCGCAGCGCACGCCCAGGCGGACGCGGAATTCTACAAAGGCAAGACCGTCCGTATCATTGTTTCCACGACAGCTGGCGGCGGTTATGATCTGCGCGCTCGCTCGGTGCAGCGGCACCTGTCCCATCATCTACCCGGCAATCCGAATGTGGTCGTCGAAAATATGCCCGGCGGCGGCAGCGTCGTGGCGATGAACTATGTTTACAATGTTGCGCCACGCGATGGCACGGTCATGCTCGTCTTTCAGCGAACGACACTGACGACGCCGATTTTCGCACCAAATGGCGTCCGATTCGACCTGATGAAGTTCAACTGGATCGGCAGTGTCGGAAAAGATCCCGGCCTCGTTGTCTCGTGGCACGAGTCTCCGATCAAGACGAGCGAAGACCTTTTCAGGAAGGAAATGATCATCGCCACGACGGCTCAGACCACGATGCCGTCCGTGCTGAATGCGCTCATCGGAACCAAATTCAAGATCATTACCGGGTATCCAGGTTCGCCCGAGATGTTGCTTGCCATGCAGCGCGGCGAGGTGATGGGGCCGGGTGAATGGTCTTGGTCGGATCTTCGAAACTCAATTCTCTACAAGGAAAAGAAGGTCAACCTTCTGCTTCAGACCAATCTTTCCCGGACGCCTGAACTGCCGAATGTACCTCTGGCAACCGATTTTGCGCGAAATGAGCAGGACCGCAAGATTCTTGAAGTCTTTCTCGCCCCGCGCGACATCGCCTATCCGGTTGTGATGCCGCCGGAGGTTCCAGAAGCTAGGGTGAAGCTGATGCGGGAAGCGTTTCTCGCTGTCGGCAAGGATCCGGGCTTCCTCGAGGATGTCAAGAAATCCGGGGTTGAAGTCGCCATGCAGCCAGCATCGGAAGTCCTGGCGCTGGTCTCCAATATTGCATCGCTGCCGGCTGATTTGTCGCAGCGCGTTCGCGAACTGATGGGCGCACAATGATCGACAATTCGAAAAGAAATGCCGGGGGAATATCGTGACCGCAGACGTCGATATTATCAACGTCGATGTTCTGATCATCGGCGGCGGGTTCGCAGGCGCTTGGGCCGCTTATAGCGCCGCACAATATACGTCCAACATTCTACTGGTCGACAAAGGCTTTGTAAGCCGCAGTGGCGCATCCACCCTGTCCGGTGGAATCACGACTTGCCCGCTTGATACGGATGATCTCGATCTCTGGGCAAAGGAGTTCGTCACGCGCGGCCATTATATGGTCAACTACAACTGGACCCGGAAAGTTTTGGAAGGCCAGGTCGACCGGGTGAAACAGTTCTCCGACTGGGGCGTACAAATTTCGCGCGACGCCAAAGGCGCAATCCGGCGCTTCTCCAGTCGTGGAATGATCGATGTGCGCTGCATGCAGTACAGCCCCAAGGGCGCCATGGAGGCTCTGCGCCGGCAGATTACCGCGCGCGGCGTCCGAATACTGGATCGCGCTTGCATCACGGAATTGATGACGAGCGACGGCGAATACCCGACGCGTGGGGAGATCGTCGGCGCCTTCGGGTTCTATCCGCGTTCGGGGCGCTGCGTGGCGATTTACGCAAAGCGCACCATTGTGGCGACAGGGATCATGGCCATGAAAGGCCGGCACCGCGTCGACACCGATACCGGAGATGGATTCGCCATGAGCTATCGCGCAGGCGCGCGACTCGTCGATTTGGAATTCAGTTACGGAGGCACCTTCAGCTTCCTGATGAAGCGATTCACTTTTGGAAATTACAATGTCGCCGTTGCTCATGGAGCACGCCTGATCAATGCACTGGGCGAGCGCTTCATGGAGAAATACGATCCTGTCAGGTTTGAGCGCTCTGAACTTTCGCGGGTCGTGGCTGCTTTCGCCAAGGAGATCATGGATGGGCGCGGCCCTGTCTATGTCGATCTTCGGCACTGCGACGAGAGCTACTGGAGTTCCCTCGTCGAGGTGGGGCGGAAGGCCAGCATCCTTTTGTCGAACCACATCCCCAATCCCAGGACCACGCCGCTGCCCATCGAACCGACATGGGGCATGTGGAACGGCAGCCGGAGCGGATTGAAGATCGATCTCGGCGGACGCGCCACCCTGCCGGGGCTTCTGGGCGCGGGCGCCTGTTCCAAGAACGAGGCGACCGGCACCCATGCGAGCGCCGGCGTGCCAACCGCCTATGCGATGAACAGCGGCTTTGTGGCCGGCGAGACGGCGGGGCGTGAATCCGTTTCGGCGTCGCCGCCGAAAGTCTCGGACCAAGTGCTGCGCATGCTTGCCGAAAAGGCGCTTGCGCCTCTGTCACGCAAGGGCAACGGCCGGCACGTGGACGATCTGCACGACGACCTGACTCTCACGGAGAGTTCGGTTGTCGACATGATGAATCTCGATGCACCCAATCTGGACAGAAAGATTGCCCGGACATGGGAGATCACTGAGGCGGCGGAGGCCACACGGGTCGACGATCTCCACGATCTCGTCAAGCTCCACGAGGCGGTGAACATCGCCCAGAACGCGCGGCTCGTTTACATGGCGTCGCTCGATCGCACGGAAAGTCGAGAGCAGTTCCATCGTTCGGACTATCCAGCGACCGATGATGAGAACTGGCATTGCTGGCATGGCGTCACACGCACGCAAAACGGCCCTACCTTCGACAAGGAGCAGATCCCCCTGCACCTCGTTCCATTCCCGATTGAAAAATCCGGACATGGGCAGATCAGTTCCCTGCATGCAATCCTGAACGGAACCTTCCGCCGGGAGAACTACACATGAACGCCAATGCAAAGGGTCCGGCCCGCACCGATCCGCCCGTCACGATTGATCTCGAAAAATGTACCGGTTGCGGCGCATGCGTGACCGCGTGTCCGGTTGATGTTCTGCGCCTCGATACGGCGGGAAGCGGTAAGGCAATTGTCGCCTATCCACGGGACTGTTGCTTCTGCATTCTCTGTCAGGATGACTGCCCGACAGGCGCGCTGGCTGTTGACAGAAATGCGACAAATCCACGTCAGCGAAGCATCTACGACATACTCGGCATCGAGTTGCCCGACTGGGCTCGCTGAAGCGCGATTGAATGTCAGCTTCTTGGATTCCCAATTCGCCATTGTGAACTCGGGTCCCGCCCCGAATGGAGCCATCGATGGACGACCGGACGCGCTACGAAAGAGGCATGAAGGTTCGACGCGCGACGCTGGGCGACGCCTATGTAGATCAGACGTTGGAAAATCGAACAGAGTTCAACGCCGACTTTCAGGAATATATAACTCGCATCGCCTGGGGCGATGTCTGGACACGCCCTGGCCTTTCTCTGAAGCTTCGCTCGATTGTCGTCATTACATCGACGCTTTCGACCAGAAGCTGGGACGAATTCCGTTTGCATGTGCGCGGCGCGCTCGCCAACGGCGTCACCCGGGAAGAGATCAAGGAGATCATACTTCATTGCGCAGTCTATGCGGGCGTTCCGCCCGCAAATCACGCCATGAAGGTTGCCCAGTCTGTGTTTGCCGAAGAGGGGCTGTAAGCGATCAAAGAATTGGCTCTTCGCTGAATCGTGTGGGTAGAGGTTTCAACCACAAGTTGAATATTTTGGTTTCCGCTGGCTCCGCGTATTTTCTGATGCATGCGTGACACGGATCTTTTTCAGGCGGCGCTCGGGCTTTCCGCGCCTTGGTTTATCAGC
>CANJWR010000226.1 GCA_947478455.1 Beijerinckiaceae bacterium
CCCTTTTCTCTCAACCAGACTGGTACACTTTTACGCCGCCATCTGGCACAATTTGTCGCCGCCATTGACAGGGATGGTGGAGCAGGCGAGGCCGCAGCGATTCGGTCGTTGCTGGATCAGGAAGCTCCTGCACTTTCGGTCGTTTTTAAATCGTCGCCGGGGGCGCCGACCACCCGGATAGGGCAGGGCCTGCCGGGCCTTGAGGAAAGCGATATTCTGACCCGCAGTTTCGACCGCGCTTGCGAACGCATGGGCGATTTACTGTTCAGATGCTGCGATGAGCTCGTCAGAGGCGCCCTGCAGCCTGTGCCGTCGGTGCCGCCGCAAAATGCGCCGTCTCCCGATCGTTCGAAAGCGCTTCTGTTTTCAGCCAGCACAATTCTGCGCCGTATTGCTTTGCGCATAGTCCGCCCGCTCGTGCAGGACGAGCACTGGCGTCTGGGCTGGCGACGCACTCAAGGCGACGGCATTGATGAGACGCTTGCCCAGCCGCCCGGCGGCTACACCTTCCTGCCGGATGACAAGGCGCGTTTTTTTGCGGACCCTTTCGTGATCGAACGAAATGGCCTGTCGCACGTGTTTTGCGAGGAGTTTCCCTACGCGACCCACAAGGGCGTTATTTCGCATTTCACCGTCGACGGGCAGGGCAGTCATTCGCAGCCGCGCATTGTGCTCGAACGGCCGTATCATCTCTCCTATCCGTTCCTGTTCGAGCGCGACGGCGAGATATTCATGATCCCCGAAACATCCGGCAACGGGACGATAGAACTCTATCGGGCCGACCCGTTTCCGGACGTCTGGAAATTCGAGCGCGTGCTGGTCGACAATGTGCGTGCCGGCGACGCCACGCTGGTCGAGCATAACGGTCTGTTCTGGATTTTCGCCACGCTCGCCGATGGCGCACGCTCCACGTGGGATACGTTGGGAATCTTCTATGCCGAAAAACTCGAAGGACCGTGGCGACCGCATCCGGCCAATCCGGTGCTGATCGACGCCGGTTGTGCGCGTCCTGCGGGAAACTTCTTCCATTCTGGTGCCGAATTGATCCGTCCCGCGCAGGATTGTCGCGGCGGCTACGGGGTGGGCCTCGCCCTGTGCCGGGTGGATCGACTCGACCCGGAAGGGTTCGCCCAGACGGTGATACGGCGATTCGGTCCCGACCCCTCGTGGCGTGGCAAGGGTTTTCACACCCTGAACCGGTCGGGCTCGCTGGAAGTCATCGACACGAAGGGTTGGCTACGCCGCTTCTAGTCTGAATCTGCAGGCTTTCCACCATAGTTAACGGAAATCCGGGGATGGCGGGCCGGCAGGCCTTGACCGCACCTGACACGGGACGCATCGTCGCCCTGAATACGATGTTCAGGGGATTTGCATCATGCGTTCCGTTGCGGTGTTGACGGCAGGAGCCGTTGCCGGACTGGCGATCAGCCTGTTGTCTGTGGCGAATGTCGAGGCGCGTCCGCTGACGCCCGCCGAGCAGAGGTATCAGGCCTATACGGCGAACCTGCCGTTGTGCGGTGATGTTGAGCCGCTTGAGCGGATCAAGTCCCGCTTTGCCTCGCGCGAGAGCGAGTTCTGGAAGTCGGGCCTCGAAATTACCGCCTATGATCGCGTTCGCGAGACAGGCGAACGTTCAGCCGGTCTCGATTATGTACCACGCCGCTATTGTCAGGCGCGCGCCACATTCAACGACGGCAAGGCCCGCCAGGTTACCTACTGGATCGGCGAAGGCTTCGGGATGGCCGGCCATGGCTGGGGCATCGAATGGTGCGTGCTGGGGCTCGACCGCAACTACGCGCAGGCCCCAGCCTGCAAGACGGTCCGTCCGTGAGCCTCGGCCTGCCGCGGCGCGTCGCCCTGCGCGTGAGCGTTGCCTGCGCTATGGGGTTCGTGGCGCTCACTGCTAGCGCCCAAGCCCCTGACCGCGCCCGTCGCGATAACGATTGCGTTCTTGATCGCTGCGGCGACCGCAATCCCGCGCCGCGTCCCTCGACGACGCAGGATCGCGCCGCCCCGTCCAGAGAGGCGACTCCTTCGCGAGAAGCCCCAGCGTCGCGCGATCCTCAATCGCGCCCGGTTGGCACAAGCATCGCGCCCGGCCGGTTCGATTTTTATGTGCTGGCGCTTTCTTGGTCGCCATCTTTCTGTATGAACTCCGATCGCAAGACTGCCCAATGCGACGTGGGCGCCAAGAACGCCTTTGTGCTGCACGGTCTCTGGCCGCAATTCGAGCGCGGTTTTCCGTCCGATTGCGACAGCCGCGCCCCTTCGGCAATCGCCATGCAGGCGGCGCGCGGCGTCTGGCCCGATGACGGTTTGGCGCGCTACGAATGGCGCAAACACGGCACCTGCAGCGGCAAACCCGCGCAGGAATATTTCGCAGACGCCAAACGCGCGAAGGAGTCTGTTGAGATTCCCGACGAACTGGTCGCTCCGAAACGCCAGTTGAGCATGTCGCCCAACGAGATCCAGCGGGCCTTCATGGATGCCAATCCGCGTTTGCGGGCAGGCATGATGGCGGTGCAGTGCCAGCGTGGCGTGCTGCAGGAAGTGCGTGTCTGCCTGTCGAAGGACCTGCGCGATTTCCGCGCCTGTCCGGATGTGGTCAGAGCCGGCTGTCGCACACAGAATATCTCTGTCCCGCCTGTTCGGTGAGACAGATTTTTCCGCACGCCGACGCCGCCCGATGAATTACCGTCACGCATTTCATGCGGGCAATTTCGCCGATGTTTTCAAACATGCCCTGCTGACCCGCCTGCTGGTTTATCTGACCCGCAAGGACGCGCCGCTGCGCTTTACCGATACACACGCGGGCATCGGTTCTTACGATCTTTCGGCCGATGAATCGCAACGCACGGGCGAATGGCGCGACGGGATCGGGCGTGTGCTGGAAGCGGATTTCTCTCCCGCAGCCAGCGAACTTCTGCTGCCCTATCTGACGCTCGTTCGAGGCGGTTTTGCGCCCGGCTCAACGCCCGTCTACCCGGGTTCGCCTGTGCTTGCGGCGCGCCTGACAAGGCGCAGCGACCGGCTGATTTTGTGCGAACTGCACCCGCAGGACTCACAAAGCCTCGCGGCCTGTCTGGGCAATGACCTCCGCATAAAGATCGTCGAACTCGACGGTTATACGGGGCTCAAGGCCTTCGTGCCGCCACCGGAACGGCGCGGACTGGTGCTGATCGATCCTCCCTTCGAGCAGCGCGACGAATTCGACAAAATGCAGAAGGCGTTTCTGACGGCTCACGCCAAATGGAATACCGGCGTTTACGCCATGTGGTATCCGTTGAAAGATCCTGCTGCGGCACAGCGATTTTGCGCCGGCCTCATGCGCGCCGGCGTGCGCCGCATCCTGCGAGCCGAGCTCTGGACGCGCCTCTACGATCCCGAAGGCCCGCTCACCGGCTGCGGGCTGATCGTCGTCAACCCGACCCATGGATTTGACGACGAGGCGCGCATCATTCTACCGGAACTCTGCGCCTGTCTGGCCACCGGCCCCGGCCCGAACTGGCTGGTCGAGCGGGTTGTGCCCGAGTAACCTCATTCGCCCAATGGCCGGGCTTGCCAAATGCCCTGACTTGTCACACCTTTTGCGAGACAGGGGCAGATTGTTGCCGGACGGCCACCGCAGGTAGCTGCGCGCTGGCCCATGAAGGCCAAACAGTCCGATCTCCTGTCGCCGCAAAAACGATGTGCCTGGCCGCTCTTGCGGACCAGAAGCGCCAGATCGATGAGAGGCTGATCTGGCGAATTGCGGAAAGCCCCAAGACCATCGCTGCCGGGGGGGCTGCGAGGGTGATCTCGAAAGGATTGCGCGCATGTCGCAGCAGGGCACGGTGAAGTTTTTCAATGCCGAGAAGGGCTATGGGTTCATCAAACCGGAAGATGGCGGACGGGACATTTTCGTCCACATCACCGCCGTAGAACGAGCCGGATTGCAGTCGCTGGCAGAGGGGCAGAAAATCGAGTTTGAAATCGAGCCGGACAAGAAGGGCAAGGGCCCGAAAGCGGTCGATCTGAAAATCTCCTGACGCGAATTTGCCAGCTCTCGGATGATTGCGCTCTGGGTTTGGTTGCGGCACAAAGCGTACGCCGCCGCGCGGGAGACGCGGACGAAACCCCGGAGACATGAATGATGAAACTTCGTACCTCGCCCGGTTCGCCTTACGGGCGAAAGGCCGCATTGGCGATCCATCTGCTGGGGCTGGAGAGCAGGTTTCAGTTTGTCGATGCCGATCAGGATGTCGGCGACCGGATTCGCAAATTGAACCCGCTCAACAAGGTGCCGATACTGGTGCTGGAAGACGACTCGGTGATTTTCGACAGTCCCGTTATTGTCGAATATATCGACGCGGTGGCCGGTGGCGGCAAGATTATCCCGACAGAAGTAAAGGCGCGTTTCCGCGCCCTGACTCTGCAGGCGCTTGCCGACGGCATGATGGATTCCTGCGGTTTCGTCGCCTACGAGTCGCGCTGGCACACGCCCGAACAATGCTCGGCGACGTGGATCGCCCATCAGCAGGCGAAGATCGAAAAAGCCGCCGACGAGCTTGAAAAAGCTCCTCCATCAGGCCCCGTTGATGTCGGCCAGATCGCCCTCATCTGCGCGATGGACTACATGGACAAACGCAACGAAGGCAAATGGCGTAACGGCCGTCCGAAGCTCGTGGCTTGGCGCGACGCATTCGTGAAAGATGTCGCCGCCTATTCGAAACTGCCGGCGTTTTGATTTTGATAGTCGGCGCGGAATGTTCGCGCCGACGACGCCTGAGCAGCCGAGCGCCGAGCGGACTTCCGACAACACAGACTGCGCGAAGATCACATGGCCTTCGACGCTGTAATGCTGACCGTCCGGCAATTGATACTGCCGGGCCATGCGGCCGAGCGGTCCCATAGTGATCACTTTGGCTCCGTGAGCCGTAACGGCGTTTTGAATCGCCGCGACATTGGCGAACGTGTCTGACGAATCTCCCTGTCGGGCATCGTTGCCGCCGGGCTGCAAAATCACGACTTTTGTATCCTTTGCCAGCACACCCTTGAGGCGGGACAGCATGCCGCGCGTAGTGTCGCCCGCCTTGCCGGCGTTGAGCACTTTCACCCTGCATCCCTGCTGCACAAGCATGCGCTCCAGTTGCGCCGGATAGGCCTGTGCGCGCGGCACGCCGTCGGGCGTACGGCCACGGCCCTTGCCTTCGGTATTGCTCGCGCCAAGCGCCACCACCGGCGCAGCTGCGACGTTCGAAAGGCTGCCGAGCAGAACAGCAAGCGCCAGGATGATTTTTCGTGACATAGGATTCTCCCGCAATGAGGGACGTTCTGGAATCAGAAGCACAATCTAAACAAAAACGGGCGCGGAAAATTCCGCGCCCGCTGGTCTCGAATTTACAAGAGGCTCAGCCTTCCAGCGGAGGAATGCGCAGCATCTGGCCCGGATAGATCTTGTCCGGATGGGTCAGCATGGGCTTGTTGGCTTCGAAGATGATGTCGTGCTTCGCGCCCTTGCCCTTACCGTAATGATGCTCGGCGATCTTCCACAGATTGTCGCCCTTCTGGACAGTGTAGAACACCGAAGGCTTGGCTTCCTTGACGACGGCGAGATTGCTCTCGACCTGCGCCACGCCGATGGAATTACCGAGCGCCAGAATGATCTTCTCGGCTTCTTCGGAGGACTTCGCATTGCCCGTGAGGACAATCTTGTCGCCTTCAACCTTTACGTCGACGCCCGAGACGTCGAGACCATGCTTTTCGGCTTCCTTCTTGAGTTCTGGAGCCGGAGCCGCCTGAGCTTCGCTCGAACCAAAAATCTTCGCGCCAACCGATTTGGCAAAACTGAACAGACCCATGAAATCCTCCTCGCGACGGCTGAGATGACGGTCGCAAACGCTATTTAGCGGTTTGGAGGGCTTTCAGAAGGCTCTTCGCTGAATCGTGTGGGTAGAGGTTTCAACCACAAGTTGAATATTTTGGTTTCCGCTGGCTCCGCGTATTTTCTGATGCATGCGTGACACGGATCTTTTTCAGGCGGCGCTCGGGCTTTCCGCGCCTTGGTTTATCAG
>CANJWR010000227.1 GCA_947478455.1 Beijerinckiaceae bacterium
CAGGGGCGTGCGGCTTCCGGGTCGTCTGGACGCCATTTGCGACGCTGATCCACCACGAATCGGCCACACGTGGCAGCGACGTCGCGCCCGACAAAATTCAGAGGTTTCGGCGTGAGCAGGAAAATCTTCGCCGTCGCCATCGGACTGACGCCTTCGAAGATCCGGCCAGCAATCCATGGTATTCCAAAGATCGATCGCATCCCATTCTCGTCAGGCGGGCTGCGCTTCCAGGGGCTCGCTGAGCGGGCGACGGGCGGTGCGCCGGGACGCGGCGGAATTCATCAAACATCTGCGTGCTGGAGACGACCCCTTGAATAGCCATAGTGTCAAATGGGGGAAATTGCGTGCTGCGCTCATGGCGCGGCTTCGACCGGGTCGCGGGGCGGAACTGGAAGCGTCCAAGCTGCGTCAACTTGACGAATATGTTTCGGGCATGCCGTGCGCGCAAAATGCCATTGATACGCTTCCGGGATGGAATCATGCGCTCCCCGAGGCTGTTGGTGTGACTGCTGGGGCGGGTTTCTTCTTTCATGACGGGCGCATCTTGTGGGCGCTCGAGCAATTCGGGTCGATCGAGGGAAAAGCGGTCCTTGAAATCGGTCCGCTGGAGGCATCGCATACATACATGCTCGAGCAGCGCCAGCCGGCCCTGCTGCATGCGGTTGAAGCCAATCGGTTGTCGTTCCTGCGTTGCCTCGTGGTCAAGGAATTGCTCGGCCTCAAGGTCGCGCGGTTTTTTCTGGGCGATGGCCAGGCGTGGCTGCAGGGGAGCGGGCAGCGCTATGACTTCATCCTCGCGTGCGGCGTGCTCTATCATATGTGGGAGCCCGTCCGCTTGCTGGAATTGATGGCCGCGCGAACGGATTCCATTTTCCTCTGGACGCATTACGCCAGCGAGACCGCCATGCCGCCCGGCGACCTGCGTCGCGGCGCGTTTATTGGCGCCATGGAAGTCGAAGATCACCACGGCGTTTCCGTGCGCCTTTACCGGCGGAGCTATCACGGCGCCTGGCAGGACAAGTCGTTCTGCGGCGGCATTCATGACCGGCATCGCTGGATCGAGAGGGACGACATCCTGGCGCTGTTGCGCGCTCTGGGCTTTGACGATTTGCGCATCGCCTCCGATGAGCCCGATCACGCCAATGGGCCGGCCTTCAGCGTCTTTGCGCGAAGAACCCAGTGTCCGATGTCAGCGGAAGCGGCGGCATGACGCAGGCCGCGCTGGTCCCTTATGCCGGCGTCACGCAGACCAGCGCCGGCTTGGTCGCGACGACCAGCGCGCCGCAGCTTGAACTCGTCTTGCCGCAGGGCGTTCCGGGCGGCTGCTGGATTTCGCTGACGTACCGCACCAGTTTTCTCGATCACCTCGTCCGGCCGCTGATCATGTTTGAAACGTCGGCGGGCCTGGACTGGGATGTGATGAGCGCCGGCGTTTTCGGACGGACCGGCTGGATCGGTCGTGTGCCAGACGATGCGCACCGAATTCTGATCTCGCCGGTCGATCAGCCGGGCCCGTTCGGCTTCGAGATCGAAGGCTGCCAGATTGTCGCGCGCTGGCGCCTGCTCGCACGAGCCCTGCGGACCGACCTGCAAACCGCCGCAATGGCATTGGGCGCGCGCTTCATCCTCGCGCGTCAGGAGACGCGGCAGGCGTTGATGTTCGCGCGCGGCGGCGTCGCCATGGCGCATTATGCGCGATGGCGGGCGGCGCGCAGTCGTGCTTTCGAGCCCTGCGGGCTTGATGCGCCGCGCTTTGATGCCGACGGGTCGCCACATGTCTGCTTTGTCGTGATGGCGGATGCGCGCCGAACCTGCGTCGATGGATGGCCGATGATCCAGAGCCTTCTGGTCTCGTCTTTTGAGAATTGGTCCCTTCGTATCGTCGGCGACGCCTCCGTCATTTCGCCCGTTCCGGCGCGTCTTGCCTCGCGCACGACGGTCGTGCCGGAGGGCACCGGATTGGCTTGCGCGCTGACAGGGCTTGCGCGCGACGATCTGGTCATTTGCGCGCAAGCCAGCGATCGGATCGCGGATTTCGCGCTGCCTGTTGTCGCCGCCGCGGCGGTCCGCCAGGCCGGAGCCGATTGCCTCTATGGCGACGAGGACGCCCTCGACGAGAGCGGGCAACCCGTGGCGCCGCGGTTCAAGCCGGATTGGAGCCCGGTCTTCGAGGCGGCGCAGGCCTACCTCGGGCGGCCGGTCTTCTGGCGTGCGCGGTTTCTTGCACAAATGGCGGATGGCCCGGTGTGGTTTGACACTCCGGCGTGGCGCCAGTCGGCCTTGCGCGCCTGTGCCGCGAGACAGGTCTGGCATATTCGCCGGGTCTTGATGACATGCGCCGCAGTTCCGAAGCACGCCGCGCCCCGCAGGAAGCGATGCGGCCTTCCTTCCGCAGGCACCCCGTTCGTCTCGATCATCATTCCGACGCGCGACCAACTGGCCTTGTTGAAAGAATGTCTCGACGGGCTTTTGCGACAGACTGGCTATCCGTCATTCGAGATCGTCATCGTCGATCATGAAAGCGCAGCGTCGACGTTGGCTTTTTACAAAACCTTGGTCGATCCCAGGATCAGGGTTCTGCCAGCATCGGGACGCTTTAACTTCTCCGCCATGTGCAATGCGGGGGCGTCAGTCGCGGCCGGCGATTGTCTCGTCTTCCTGAACAACGACATCTCCATCATCGACCCGGACTGGCTGACCTGTCTGGTGATGCAGGCCATGCGGCCCGATGCTGGCGCCGTTGGCGCGCGGTTGCTGTTCTCGACCGGAAAAATCCAGCATGCCGGCGTCACGGTCGGGATGGGCGGTTATGCGGATCACACCAGTCATGGTGCCGCCGCCGATGCGGGCGGCTATCTGGGCAGGCTGTCAGGCCTGCATGAAGCTTCGGCGGTCACCGGTGCCTGCATCGCTGTCGAAACATGCAAGTTTCAGGCGGTCGGCGGGTTCGACGCAGACAATCTGCCGGTTGAACTCAATGACATCGATCTTTGTCTGAGGCTCAAGGCGAGGGGCTGGACGACATTAATGTGCCCTGACGCCGTGCTGGTCCACCATCAATCGGCCAGCCGCGGCTTTTCCTATCGGCCTTTCACCCGCTACGGCCAGGAACGCCGCTATTTTCGCGGGCAATGGCGCCACGTCATTCGTGACGATCCTTATTTCCATCCGGCCCTGTCACTGTTTTCGGTGACGCCGGCGCTCGACGGCTGACAGAACCGCCTAGCCAGACAGGATGCGGCCGCGCAACAGCCGTTCCAGCAAGAGCCCAGCGAAAATCGTCCAGAGCGCGATGGCTGCGACATAATATTTGTCGAGGATCAGCGAATGATAGCTTTCGAAATAGGCTTCGCGCAGCCACTCGATGCAATGCAGGACGGGGTGGAAATAGAGCAGTTCGCGGACGCCGGCCGGCAGCGCGCTCGGAACGAAATAGGCGCCAGACGTGATCCATAAGAAGACGATGAAAAGCATATAGATCGTCGCCCATTGCTGGATCAGCATCGCCATGATCGAATTGAGGATGCCAAGGCCAATGCCCAGAAGCAGCGCCACGCCCAGCGCGCTGACCGCCATTTTGATGTCGCGCGGCATGAAGTCGACGCCGAGGCTCACCAGGATCAGGGCGAGGCTGCCGATCACGCTGGCCGAGACGAGGATCTCGATCAGCACGCGCGACAGCATGACGTCGAAGACGCTGATCGCCGGAAAGACGAGAAGCGGCCGGTTGATGATCAGGCCATACATCATGAAGCGCGACGTATAGGACACGATCATGAAGGGCGTCGCGCCGAGCGCGAACCACAGGATCGCGCTCTCGCCATAGGGGACGATGCGATTGCCCAGAATGTTGATCGCGACGAGCAGCATGATGTGGGAGAGCGGCCACAAGATTGCGATCACAAAGCCCGGAGCCGAGCCAAAACGCGTCTGAATATCGCGGAGCGTCAGCGCCGAGAGGACGTTTTTTTGGGCTCGCAAGATCTGCAGCAATGTCGGACTTTGCGCGGTCATGACGGCCATTTACCGAAGATGATCGTTGATCGCCGCCGCCGTGAGCGCGCCGATGCTCCACAGGATCAGCAGGACGATCGGGATGATCAGGCTGAGCGAAAGCCGCTCGGGGTATTTCGCGTCTTCCGGCAGATATGGCGGCACGAACACCGACAGGTAGAGCTGCTTCTGCTCCGCCTTGGCGCGGGCGCGCTCGAGGGCATTCTGGGCGAGCGTGTAGAGTTTCTCCGCGAAGATGCGTTGCAAATCCAGCTGCTCGAAGCGCACCAGCGCCGAGGAGACGGTTTTGCTGTCGCCGGACTTTCCCGTCAGCTGGCCGCGCATTTGTTCGATTTGCACGTCGAGGCTGTCGATACGGTCCTTCAACGCCATGACGCTCGGCGCTGTGGGTGCCAGGGCACGCGACAGGACGAACATGTCGCTCTGCAGGCGCACGCGTTCCGACAAGGTCCCCAGAAGCAGCTGCGAGGTCGAGGTCGCGGCCGCAACGGGATCGAGGAAGCCGGCCTGGTCGCGAAACACACGCAGATCGATGAGAGCGGTCTGCAAGAGCCCTTCGGTCCTGCGGACTTCCTCCTCCGCCTTGCGCAGGGCGTCGTTGCGTGCCCGCTCCGACAGTTTGTTGACAAGCGCTTCGCTGATCTCGACGCAGGCCTCAGCGAGCGCCCTGGCGTCCTCTGGCCGAAATGCCCGCGCCATGATCGTGACGATGCCGCTTGGGCCATCCACCGAGGTCGCAATCATGCCAGCCCAATAGGTCTGGAATTCTTCCGCCGTCGGCGCTTTCTTGAGCCGCGCCCAAAAGTCCGTCCCGGGCCGCTGGAAAATCGCGTGCAGGTCCATGCGCCGACTTAATTCCGCGACTGCCGCGCGCGATCGCAGGAAATCCGCGACGACCTGTGCATCCTGGCCGGCCAATTGTGGCGTCGTGCCGGACGCCACGCTGGCGATGGCGGCCTGCGCCGTGCTGTCCTGGATTTGTGCGACGGGTGCCGAGCGGACCGCGAAGCGCGCCTCGGCGACATATTGGTCGGAGGCCAGAAAAGCCAGATAGAAGATCGTTGCAAGCGACGGCGCGACGACGGCGACGATGAAGCTCCACCAGGAGACCGGGACCTTCCTGACCAGAGTCTGGTTAGCGGTGCGCGCCCGCGCCGGCTCCACGCCGGCGGGGAAGGCACGTGCGCCCGCGTTCCGGTCCGCTGTGCGCGTCAGGGCTGTGACCACCTCCCGCCGACCCTCGGGCGGATCGGCCAGGGCGGGCGGGTGGGTTGAGGGGGTCGGATTGCTCATCAAGGCTCTGGCCAATTCAAACAAGTCGCATAAGGGGCCCGCTTGCGCCGCGGCCACGCTTGCGGCTTGGAGATTACCCGGCGGCGCTGAATAAAAAACCGATCAAAGCTTTGGGTACCGCAGTTGCAAGTGATGGGCGCTCGGTGACGCGGGCCCGTCGCTCTGAACGCGCCGCGATGTGCTGCTGCCCGCAACACGGCCCTGCGCTGACACGCAAGTGTGATCCCGACCCTCCGGGCTTTGAATAATCCTGGTGGCTCGCCTTTTTAAGACTCTGCCCGGGCGGAGGACGCCCGACAGGCGAGCCGTCTGACGCGACTTGCCGAATCAGCGCCAGCGTCTTGCGCGTTGTGCATCATTGATGTGTTCGCCCGGATGGATGCGCAACCTGTCATCGGGTGCCGGGCAGATGTGCCCTCCATCATTGCGAAACGATTTTAGATCGCGGCACGATCAACCGCCGGCTTGGTCAAGAGGTCTGCCCTGCCACACGGGAGGCCGGGTGCGTCTGGAACAACATCGCCCTTTACGCTGAGCTGGGGCGCGGCTAGCATCTGGCCGAGCTCGCAAAGAGCCTAGAAAAACTGGGAGGAAAACATGAGCCCTTACGGCACGTTCGGAGGATTGCGCGCCATTTTCGCCGCCGCCGCTTTGTTTGGTCTTGCTCTTCCCGCCGCCGCAGACATG
>CANJWR010000228.1 GCA_947478455.1 Beijerinckiaceae bacterium
AAACCATCGACCACACGCGACGAAATAGGCGCTGCGGATACGCTCGTCCTGATCAAACCGACAGTGCGTCAGGACGCCAATCCAGACCAACTACCGCTCCGTCATGAATACGATGGGCTAGTCCCTCTTCGCGCACGCTTGCAGTCAGTTCAGCATTGGGTTGAGGAAACTGAATTCGTTGTCGATCTCGGCGCGCGAATTGGTTCGCGCGAATGGATCCGTGGAGCCCTTACCTGCTTTGCGCTTTGCGTCTCGGCCTGGTCACTTGCACCCGGTATTGCACCTCTTCCCGCGCGCGCCGTCAGACCACTGGCAGAAGCGCAATGGCAGGAGGCACGGGCGATCGGCTACACGCCACTTGCCTATGGTGCAGATACCGGCCGCCGCATGGGCGCGACCGATGCCGTGGAATTTCTTTCGGAAACGCCTGATCGTCCGCGCATCGAGTTGACCGCCACGCTCGGGCAGGGCGACGGTTTTGTTCGTTCGCTTTCACGTTCTGGTGTTGCCGAGGCAGATGCTCGCCGTGTCGGCGATCTCGTTTCTGCCGCGTTGCCGCTATCGGCAATCGAAGCCGGCACGCACATGGATCTGGTGCTTGGCCGTCGCGCGACCCGTCGCGATGCCCGACCCCTCGACAAGCTGGAGTTTCGCGCCCGCCTCGATCTGTCGCTTGCCGTGGAACGCCCGGAAAGTGGTGGAGAGCTACGGCTGCGGCGAATTCCGGTCGCTGTCGATGATACCCCGCTCAGAATTCAGGGAAGCGTCGGCGGCAGTCTCTATCGCGCTGCGCGCGCCGCTGGCGCGCCTGCCAAGGCTGTCGAAACCTATTTGCGAGCGCTTAATGGTCGCGCTGTGATCGGTGCCGATGATCGTTTCGATCTCGTCATCGCACAACGCCGGGCCGAAACCGGTGAGGTCGAGATTGGCGACTTGCTTTATGCAGGGCTGGATCGCGGCAAACGCAAGGTCCAGCTCGTAAAATGGACGATTAACGGCCGCACCGAATGGTTCGAGGCATCGGGCGTCGGCGAAAGCCGGGGAGCGTTCCAGAAGCCCGTGATCGGCCACCTCACATCGTCCTACGGCATGCGCCAACATCCCTTGCTGGGCTATTCGCGCTTCCATCGCGGCGTTGATTTCGGGGCACCGACTGGTACTCCCATCGTCGCGGTTACCGACGGTGTGGTTACATTCGCCGGTTGGCATGGCGGTCACGGCAATTTCGTGAAGCTCGAGCATAGCGGCGGAATGGGGACTGGCTATGGGCACATGAGCCGGATCGCCGTCCGCCCGGGCGAACGCGTGCGGCAGGGCGAAATCATCGGCTATGTGGGTTCGACCGGCCTGTCGACTGGTCCGCATCTTCATTACGAAGTCTACAAGAACGGCGTCGCGGTCAATCCGACCGCCGTCAGCTTCATCACGCAAGCGCAGTTGGCGGGTGCTGAATTGCACCGCTTCAAGAGTGCTCTGGCGAGCTATCTCACCGTCAAGCCGGGTGCTTCTCCAGCGTTTGGCAAGAGTGCACGCCGAGCCCCGGAACAGGCAGCCAATACCGATCGACCTTCACCCAAGAGGGGATGAGGTCTCGAGACGGACGCGTTTCTATTCGCGCTCGATCACCATGGCTATGCCCTGGCCACCGCCGATACACATCGTTACCAGGCCGTATCGGCCGCCGGTCCTCGCCAGTTCATAGATGAGCTTGACCGTGATGATTGCGCCAGTGGCCCCCACCGGGTGGCCCAACGAAATTCCCGAACCATTTGGATTGACCTTCGCGGGATCGAATCCAAGCCCTTGCGCCACCGCGCAGGCTTGTGCGGCAAATGCTTCATTGGCTTCGATCACGTCGATCTGGTCGAGCGTCAGGCCCGCGCGAGCGAGGGCGATGGGTACTGCCTTGATAGGCCCGATCCCCATCATTCCCGGCTCCACGCCGGCATGACCCCAACCGAGGATCTTTCCCATCGGCTTCAGCCCATGGGCCTTAACGGCAGCTTCTGACGCGATAACGACCGCCGCTGCACCGTCATTGATGCCGCTCGCATTGCCTGGCGTGACGCTTCCGTCCTTCTTGAACGCGGGTTTGAGACCGGCAAGGCTTTCTACGGTAGTATCGCCGCGAACATGTTCGTCGGTCGCGAAAAGGCGCGTGCCCTTCCTATCCTTGATCTCGACAGGCAGGATCTGCGTATCGAAGCGGCCTTCCGCCTGTGCGTGCGCGGCGCGGGCATGGCTTTCGACCGCGAGCGAATCCTGCATGTCGCGGGTGATGCCATAGGCAGACGCGATGTTTTCCGCGGTTACGCCCATATGCATGTTCTCGAATGGATCGCTCAGCACGGTGATGAGGGCATCCACCATTTCGATCGGGCCCATCTTCTGGCCAAAACGTGCGGCCGCGACATAATGGGGGCTGCGGCTCATCGATTCAGCGCCGCCGGCGACGGCGATTTCGCATTCGCCGAGCATGATCATCTGGGCGGACGAGATGATCGCCTGGATTCCTGAACCGCACAGTCGATTTAGCGTGAGAGCTGGCGCCTCGATCGGAAGGCCGGCATTAATTGCGGCGACCCGCGCCAGATATGCATCCTTGGGCGTGCTGGGAATGACATTGCCCATCACTACATGCTGGATATCGGTCGATGAAAGTCCGGAACGGCGCACGGCTTCGGCGATCACGAGGCTGCCGAGCTGGGCTGGAGCGAAGTCCTTCAGGCTGCCACCAAAATCGCCGATCGCGGTGCGCGTGCCGGATACAATATAGACTGCGTTCATCTTTCGAGACTTTCCTGCGATGCCTAATGCGCTCCCGCGCGCGCGAATCTGCGGCGCAGTTTACGGGCGGGCTTATACGCGTTCGAAAATCAGAATCACGATAATATTGCGTCCGAGCGGGTCAACATTGCGCGCCGGCATGCGGTTTCGCACTTCAGGCAAATCGCAGCACAAACCTCGCAATGCGGGTGTTCAGAGGCATGGTTTTCGCATTCTTCTGCGCAATCGCTGCAAATACTCGCACAGAGATCCAGCAAGGCGCGAGTCATCAAAGTGCCTCCAGTCTGGCGCATGGCAACATGGGTGAGCGTGGAACAGATATCCGCGCAGTCCAGATTAATCCGAATGCAGCGAACAAGATGTCTTGCGAATTCCTCATTGGTGGCTGCATCGCCCAGACAGGCATCGGCGCATCCCGTGCATACTGCCGAACACACCGTGGCTTCGGCGATTGCGTGGGCAAGCAAGCCTAACTCGTGCGAGGTGCCAGGATGACTTTCAAGCATCTTGATGATCGACAACGCCCATCTCCCTTGGCTCGACGATCGATGCCGACCTATGTTCAAACCTTTGAGTTTTAACTATGTTCCGTTCGGAACCGCGCTCATCCTGTCGGCGAAACAAAAAAGGGGCGCCCCGAAGGACGCCCCCATTTGATAATGTAGCCGAGCTTGATCAGAAGCCGACGCGCACGCCGCCATTGACGCCGTGGCGGGTGAGATCGTCGCGGAAGCTGCCCTGGTAACCCGCGAAAATCGATGCGTTGGTACCGAGCGCAAAGCTGAGCCCCGCATCGACATTGAACTGCGACTTGGACTGGCTGATGCCGCTTACGGTGAAGACCGATGCTGCATTGCCGTTAAAGAAGCCCGTGATGTCGCGGCCATTGTCGTCGGTCAGGTAGCGATAGGTGAGGCGGCCATATGGCGAGAAACCACCCATGTGCCCGGCGAGTTCGATGCCTGCCAGCAGCGCGGTCTGGTCAGCCTTGATCTTGCCGACAGTCAGGTCCGCGGCACCGGCGCCGGTCTCCGTGAAGCCCTTCACTTCGCCATTCGTGTAATCGACGCCGATGAACGGCCGGATGATCGTTCCTTCGCTGCCGAAATCATATCCCAGAGTGCCCATCGCGCGCCATGCGTCACCCTTGGAGTCTGCATTGGCAGTGCGGGCGATCGTTCCTGCGTTGATCTCGCGAACTGCGCTCATGTCGCTCTGGACATAGGCGAGTTGTACGTCCGCGCTGATCGGGCCGGCCTTGTAGGCGCCGTAGACGCCTGCTTGCCAACCCTTGGCATCGCCGCTCGAGTTGCCGAGGCGGTAGGTCAGGTCGCTCTGCGAATAGCCGACTGCAGCGCCGAAGGTGAATGCCTCGGAACCGAAGTCGATACCGCCTGCGCCACCCTTGATGTCCTGGTCGCTGCCGAACAGGATGCCATCATTCTTGCCGCTGCCCCACTGGCCATAGGCATTGAACCAGACACCCGTCCCGGTGCTGTTGTCGCGGATATGCGATGCCACCTGACGGGTAAAGAGCTCGCCCTGGTCCTGAAGCGCCGTGGCATAGGCACCATAGCCTTCCGGACTTGCCTGGTTGAAGAAGCTTTGCGCCTGCGCCGCGGTCAGGTTGTCGACCCCGGTGACCAAAAGGGCGGCATCGCCGGTGGCACCAGCCACGAGGGTCTGGAAGCCATTGGCGACACTGATCTGGTTGGACGTTGCGGAAACGCCAAGGCCAGTCGCGTAGTTGATGCGCGTGACCGTCACACGATAGACCTGCTCCGTGCCGGTCGTCGTGATGATGCCCGTGTCAGCGAAGCTGAGGAACGGTGATATCGTGGCACCGGTGATCGTCGCAAAGTCGCCTGTGATGCCGTTCGATGCCTTCACCACATCATAGGTCGTGCCCGAGACGTAAAGGCCGGTTGCAGGCGCCAGCGCCAGCGTGCCGTCGAGCGTAGCCGTACCCGGAGCGCCGGTGACCGAAACCTGGTCATAGACGGTCGGAGTAAGTTCGGCGTTCAGCGTACCCGTTGCACCCTGGATAAACTGGCCGTTGATGTTGAAGGTGCCTGGGCTGTTGCCCGGGCCGAAAGCCCCGTTGTTGGTCACGACGCCATTGACCGTCCCAGCGCCGGCGAGTGTGCCGGCATTGGTGACATTGCCGTTCACGACGCCATTGATGCGGACCGTGGACCCGGCGACACTGGTGACGGCTCCAGTCAGAGTACCCGTGCCGAGGACGTCGAGAGTGCCACCTGCGTTGGCATTGGCCGCGGAAGCGTAGGTGCCGCCAACCGCGAGCGTGCCGCCATTCGCGTTAAGCGCTCCGGTGAGCGTGCCCGTGCCCGAAAGCGTCATCGTTCCGGCGCCCACCTTGGTGAGGCTGCTGCCCGTAGCCGTACCCGAAAAATCGGTCGAGGTGCCATCGCCACCGGTGGTGAGCGTGAAGGCGGCGGTGTTGAGGTCGCCCGCTCCGGCAAGGCTGCCGATTGTCTCGTCGCCGCCCAACTGGAGCAGCGCTCCGCTTGCGACCGTTACCGCAGACGTATCGCCGATGCCGGTTCCACCCGCGATCAGCGTGCCGGCTCCGACCGTGGTCGTGCCGGTATAGCTGTTGGTGCCCGAGAATGTGGCCGCGCCAGCGCCCGACTTGGTCACCGTGCCCGTGCCCGAAAGGTTGCCGGCATAGGTGCCTGCCCCAGCCTGGTCGAAGACCAGCGCCGCATTATTGACGATCGCCCCCTGCAGCGAGGTGGTGGTGCCGGTCAGGGTGCCCGCCGAAACCGTCGTTCCGCCAGAATAGCTGTTGGCGCCAGCGAGCGTCAGGTTGGCAGTGCCAGTCTTGGTGAGCGCACCGGCCCCTGAGATCACACCCGATAGCGTGGTGTCGGCGTCGGTCAGGAACGTGCCGCCGCCTGCGCCGAGCGTCACCGCGTTGGCGAGCGAAAGTGCGCCAGTCGTCTCGAGCGTTGCGCCGTCGATGGCGAGGGTACCGGTGCCGATGTTAGCCGCCGTGCCGATCGGCTTGCCCGAAGTCGATCTTCTTCAAGATTTGCTTGCGGAATGAGTATCCCGGCAGTTTGGCGTGAATCAACAAGGTTTCCTCAAAACGAACGTCGAGGGCTTTGGCCTCCGACAGGTCCGCGCCCGTCAGTTTGCACCGCTCG
>CANJWR010000229.1 GCA_947478455.1 Beijerinckiaceae bacterium
ACATAGGCCAGCGTTGCGTCATGATCGACTTTTGCGGCGGCCAGCACGCCCGCATCCGCATCGGCGCGCGAGACGATCTTGCGGTCCGGCGTGCGTTCGTAGATCGAACGGGCCTCGACCTTCGAGCCCGTGACCTTCCAGATGTCGCCGTCCTTTTCGAGGCTCAGGTCGATCACTCCGACATGGCTGCCCCAAAAGCCCGGCATCACAGCTGGAACGCCGTTGATTGTCCCTTTTTCTGCGTCCACACCGTCAATGCCGGCGAAATCTTTGCCAGGAAAAACAAGATGCTGGTGACCGAGGAAAATCGCATCGATGCCCGGCACGGTCGCAAGTCCGCGCGCGGCGTTCTCCTCGCCTTTTTCGGGTGCGCTGCGGGCGATGCCGCCATGGCACAGCGCCACCACGAGATCGACTTTCTGGGCGCGCAATTCGGGCACATATTTGCGTGCGGAATCCACCACATCCGCCGTGGTGGCCTTGCCGGCCAGATGATCCTTGTCCCATTGCACGATCTGCGGCGGCAGGAAGCCGATGACGCCGACGCGCAGCTTGTGAGTGGCGCCGCTGTCGTCCACGACGTCCTTCTCGATCACCAGCCACGGCTTGACGAGCGGCGAGCCGTCGGCCTTGAAGACATTGCAGCAGGTGGCGGGAAATTTCGCGCCATGCAGGGCGAGATCGAGAAATTCGAGCCCGTAGTTGAATTCGTGATTGCCCAGCGTGCAGCAGGCGTAATCCATGCCGTTCATGGCGGCGATGATCGGATGGACGCTGTCCTTCAGGCCTTTCTTGTAGGCGATGTAATCGCCCATCGGGGAGCCCTGAATGATGTCGCCGTTGTCGAACAGGATGGCGTTTTTGGCTTCCGCGCGAGCGTTGCGGATGAGCGTCGCGGTCTTGGCCAGGCCGAATGTGTCGTCGCCTCCGTCGCGATAATAGTCGTACGGATAGACATTCACATGCAGATCGCTCGTCTCCAGCAAGCGCAGGGAGAGTTTGGGTCCGGCCGCCTGGGCCGGCAGACCTGAAACCGCAACGGCGGTCGCCGCCACGGTAACGCCAATCGCCTCGCGGCGCGTGAATATGGATTTTGCCATCGCACATCTCCCGGGTTCGTCCAGAGCTTGTGGAAAGTCTAGCTTTGCAATCGCGATTGCGCCAGCCCGGCGCGGGGGCAAACCGGCACGGCTTTTGGGCAAAGGCGTCCGAACGCGCATCGGAGGCTCGCAGCCGGCTCAGTTTGCGTCGCTGACCGCTCCATTTGAGGAGCCACAAGCCGAAAGCAAAGATGCAGACCGGAAGGTTGCGAGAAGGCCCTGTTTTTCGCATTGAGCGTCAAGCTTCGTTAAGCAGCGCAAAAGGGACGTGTCGGCCCTGTGCAAAAGGCGCGTGGGCAATTCAATTCAAATGGTTCTGCAAGTCCGTCACAAGGCGTCATTCCATTCTGGAATGCACACCTGCAGTGGCAAGGTCGAAAAACATCGAGTCAAATTTTTCGAAACAGCTTGATAAATATGAGCCTTTCCGCATACTGGACTTCAACCTAGTCTTGATGAACAAATTGACCATTGCGGCCCCTGCCCACACGTTCCAGCCGTCAACGACGCATTAACCGTCGTTCGTTGATCGGTAGGGGGGCTGATGTTCACGCGAAACTTTATTAACTTCCGGGGCTGGCGCGACGAACGCGGCACTGTAGCGATGACGTTCAGTCTCGCATTCGTTCCGATGTTGATGTTCGTGGGGGCGAGCGTCGACTATGCGCGGGTCGTGACATATTCGGCGAGAGTCCAGCAGGCCGCAGATCATGCGGCCATCGGGTCCGCCCATCTGACTAGCGATGCGGCCGCGGCGCTGGCGACAAGTCTGGTGGAGGCCGAACTGGGCAGTTCCGAACTCACCTTTTTGACGCAAGCTTCAAGCGATCCGGCCACCAGCATCATGTCGGTTGCGGTGATGGCGACCATGCAGAACACGATTATGTCCAGCGTGCTGCCGTCGGTCGACATAACCCGTTCGGCAAAAGCGCGCGTCGCCAGTCAGGGATCGAGCGGAACCGAAACGGTCGCCGATGATTCCTGTATCTTCACGCTGGGCGAGACGCTCACGATCAGCACCAATACGATGACCTTCAACGGGTCGCCAAGCGTCGATCTCACCGGCTGTAGCCTGCGCTCCAACAAGAGCATGAAATGCAACGGCTCATCGACCTATGCGACCAGCTATGCGGTCGGAGATATTGTCGGCTGTTCCAATCCGCATCCCCGTCAGGCCTACATGCCCGATATTTACCGCAGCCTTTCGTCCGGCATCGAGCTTCAGTGCGGCTCGTCAGCCGGTGGAGTAACCTGGACCGGATCGACGGCAGGCAATCTGCCGACCGGCGGAAATGTCCGCACATTGGCCCGTTCGGATTACACGGAGGTCCATATCTGCGGAAATCTGCGGATTGACGGCACGGCCGCAACTTCGCTGACCGGCGCCGCACCTACGCTCGATACGGTCGTGGTCGTCGAGAATGGCGGCATCTATGTCGGCGAAGACTCCGATGTCAGGGCCAATCGCATGACCTTCGTTCTCGCCAGCAAAGGCGAGTCTGATTCCAACAGACCCATCGTTCGATGGCCGAATGGCAACGGGTCCAATGCGGGATCGTGGGCGGTCTCTGCCTCCACCGGCGCGAACAACCCGTGGAAGGGCATTGCGCTCTATCAAAATCCATCCCTCAACGACGGCGCGGACATGTCCTGGCAATCGGGCACGAAATTTCAGCTTGATGGCATTCTGTATCTGCCGAACGCGCAGTTCACGGTTTCGGGTCAGGTTCTGGCGGGGCCATCGTCCTGCTCGAAAATCATTGTCGGCGAGTTCACCCTCAATGGTGCGGTGACATTGAGACAATCGGCAGTCGGTTGCGCCAACATGCAGGTGACCCAGTACTTTCAGCAGGGCGCGCCGGCGACATCATCTACGTCGGCCTATCTGACCCAGTGATCACTTGCGAATGCGGCCTCGACGGGCGCACGTGTCTGACGCGCCCGTCAGAGAATTGAAATCGAGCGCGACAGCAAAGCCGTCAGCCCGGTACAATCTCCCGACGAGATCAAAAACCGGGAGTCGAACATGCCTGACGAGCGCAAAGTCCCAGAACCGTTGCGCTGGACGCCGCCGCCCGAGCCGGTCACGATGCAGCAGGGCTACGCGGACTTGCCTGACGCGCGTCTCTGGCATTGGGACACCGGCGGGACGGGCGAGGCCATTGTGTTTATCCACCCGGCGGCGTCCGGCGATGCGCAAATCTGGCGCTACCAGATTCCGGTCTTCGCCAGAGCTGGATTTCGGGTGATCGCCTATGCCCGCAGGGGCTATCACAAGTCGGATCGGGTGGAGGCTGCCAATCCCGGCTGCGCGGCTGAGGATCTGGCGCATCTGATCGACATGCTTGGTCTGGGCCGCGCGCATCTCGTCAGTTCGGGCGGCGGCGGCAGTGTAGCAGCCGATCACGCACTGTCGTATCCGGAGCAGGTGTTGTCGCTCACAGTGTCTAGCAACTATGCAGGCGTACGAAAAGGCTACATTCGCGACGCCGCCCGGCGGGCGCGACCGGCGCAATGGAACGAACTGCCGCGCTGGTTCCGCGAATTCTCAACCTCATCCGTTGTGGCGAACCCGCAAGGCATCGCCGAGTGGATTGCGGTGCAAGACGAAGCCACAAAAGCCAAAGGCGTCGAGCAGCACATGAAAAATGTCATCGACGAGGCAAAGCTTGCCGAAATGAAGCCGCCGACCTTATTGCTCACGGGCGATGCGGATTCATCCACGCCGCCGTCCCTGATGCGCATGCTGGCGAAACACATTCCCGACGTTGAACTGAAGATCGTTCCGGAAGCCGGGCATTCGCCCTATTGGGAAACGCCGGACATCTTCAATCGCTCGGTGCTCGACTTCGTGAAGCGGTATAATGCGACCTGATAGGTCTTTGCCGCCGCCATTATCGCGCCAGGTGCGGTAAATGCGCCAGAAACGCCCATTTTCCTGCCACTAAGTCGAATTAGATTGCTACTGCGGTCGAAACAGTCACAAGATCGCTCGCAGCATCCGCCGCCGGAGTGTTGCGTCTGAATGGAGACCACAATGGCCAAAGGGCAGATGAAAAGCGGCAAAGAGGGCAAGAAGCCCAAAGCCGACAAGGCGCAGTCCAAGGCGGGCGGTTCCGCTTACAAGCAATCGCAGATCAAGACCTCGCCGAACACCAATCCATTCGGCAAAAAGGCCTGATCAGTAATCTGATCCTGCCCGGTTTGGCAGTCTCGCCGCGATGGCGGGACTGGCTGCATAATGTTTATAACAGGCCTGTCAGGGCCGGAAGGATATTGGAGTGCCCCCAGCGGCTATTGGTCAAAAACGAAAATGCCTGAGTTGCGCCGCGCCATTCTTCGATATGGCGAAAGATCCAATTGTGTGTCCGAAATGCGGTGCGCGATTTGAAGTGATCGAGCTGCCCCGCAGCCCACCGCGTCGTCAGAGCTGGAACACGAAGCGTCCCGATTTTACCGCGCATACAGCGACGCTGAGCGAAAACGCTCCCGTTGAAGCCGCCGCCGAAGCAGATGGGGAACCGGACGCCGTAGAACCTTCCGCGGACGACTCGGAGTCTCAGGGCGAAAATAAATAGACCCGGCCAATCCGGCCGGGTCCAAATTCATCAAACAGGAAGTCCCGACGTTCAGTCGTCGGATTCTTCTTCCGGGGGTGCTTGTGTCGGTCCAAGGCGCTTGATGCTGTCCTGTTCTGAATCGACGACCTCAACCGAAACGACCGGGAAAGCCGCCGATATGCGGGCCGCTTCCCGGTCGGCGTCGTCCTTTTCCTGATAGGAACTTTTTGCCTGGTGGTCGACATAGACCACATAGCGTTCCGTCTGGGCGCGGCGTGAAAGCTGGCGCTGCTGCTGGCTCATACTGAATCCTGAAATCGATAAAAAAGACACGCTCGCATGAGCTCATTTCAATTCTAGCACATATCATCCGGTAAATCCCCGGAAATTGCCGCTGTCTGCCCTGGATGATTTGTCCCCGTTCTGGCTCGATGTTTGCTTTTGTGGGCAACATGGCGCTTGCGCCCCATGTTGCCGGGGGTTGCAAATGGGCGATAATGGCGCGCCATCGTGCGCTGCCTCGCGCACAACGTGAGCCGGGCGGAGCGAAACATTCTATGTTGCTGTTATATAACGCCTTCATCTATACTGGCGATGTTGGGCATTCGTGCATTCCGAATGGCTGGATGCTGATAGACGGCGCGCGGATCGTCCGTATGGGGCCGGCAAGCAACGCCCCTCAAATGATCGCACAAAGCCGCGTCGATCTCGGCGGGCGCGTCGTGATGCCCGGAATGATCAACACCCACGCCCATGGCGGTTTGAGCCTTCAGCGGGGCTGTTGCGACGATGGCGATCTTTTCCAGTGGGCCGGCAAACTCGCGCCCTATACGTCGAACCTGAGCATCGAGGACAATCGCTGGGGCTGCTATCTGGCGATCATGGAGATGGTCCGCAATGGCATCACCAACGCCTGCGATTGCACCCGCTACGGCGCAGGCATTTTCTCCCAAGTGGCGGCCGAGATCGGCATGCGGTCGCTCGGCGGTGCGCTGGCGAATTCGCCTGTGCTTAGGCCGAACGGGCGTCCCAACTGGCCGCGGGCGCTGGAAGAGACACAAGATGCGATTGCAGCGAGCGGCGACAATCCGCTTTGCCGGTTCTATCTCGGCGCGCATTCGCCCTATAGTTGCGAGCCCAAGTTGATGCAGGAGGTCAAACAAAAGGCCCGCGAGCTGGGGCTGCCTTTTGCGATTCATCTGGCAGAGAACCGCGCCGAAGTTGCGTTGACAAAAGAACGATACGGCAAGCGCCCCGTCGAGCTTCTGC
>CANJWR010000230.1 GCA_947478455.1 Beijerinckiaceae bacterium
GAAGGAAACTGCAGGTGTGGCGGCCTACAACGTGGCTCCCGACATAACCGGCAGCTGGTTTAACAAGATTTCATGCTTCTGTTTCGAGGATGTCCATGTGGGCCCCGGGCAGACAGTCGAACTTCCCGTCGTGTTCTTCCTTGATCCAGCGCTGGAAAAGGAACCATCCATGGCGGGGATCCAGAGCGTTACGCTCTCCTACACGTATTTTGCGTCAAAGAAGAAAACGCCTGTCGCATCTGCGGATGCAGCAACAAAGGCAAAACTTTAACGAGGCTGGCGTCGTTTCCGAACGGCGCCATCGGGGCAACCGGCCGATCAGGCCAAATGTCACGGCGGTAAAACGACGTGATGAGCAATCGAAGGCGAGAGCGAGGGATAACGACCATGGCTGACGGCCACGCCAAACCAAACCATGATTATCATCTGGTCAACCCGAGCCCATGGCCGCTCGTGGGATCGATCGCGGCCTTCGTGACCGCAGTCGGAGCCATCATGTGGATGAAGAGCATGGCGCTCTTCGGCATGAAAATGGGCGGCTTCCTGTTTTTCGCCGGCATGATCGGCATCCTTTACGTCATGGCCGCGTGGTGGACAGACGTAGTGCGCGAGGCTGAAACCGGCGACCATACCCGCGTCGTCCAGATCAGCCATCGCTATGGCATGATCTTGTTCATCGCCTCGGAAGTGATGTTCTTCGTGGCCTGGTTCTGGGCCTTCTTCGACGCCAGCCTGTTTTTCAACGAACCGATTCAGGCGGCCCGCGTAGAATTCACCGGCGGCAAGTGGCCGCCAACCGGCGTCAATGTATTCGACCCGTGGCATCTGCCGCTGCTGAACACGCTGATCCTGCTGACCTCCGGCACGACCGTCACCTGGGCGCATCACGGGATGCTGCACAACGATCGCTCGGCCCTGACCAAGGGTCTTGTGCTGACCATTCTTCTGGGCGCGATCTTCACCTGCGTGCAGGCCTACGAGTACGCTCATGCACCGTTCGGTTTCAAAGGATCGATCTATGGCGCGACCTTCTTCATGGCGACCGGCTTCCACGGTTTCCACGTTCTGGTCGGAACCATCTTCCTCGCAGTTTGCCTGATGCGTGTGCTGAAGGGCCAATTCACGCCCACCCAGCATCTCGGTTTCGAGTTCGCCGCCTGGTACTGGCACTTCGTGGACGTGGTCTGGCTGTTCCTGTTCGTCTGTGTCTATGTCTGGGGCAACTGGGGCGGACAGATAGCCCACTAGCCAGATCAAAAGCTTCCTGAAAGGGGCGGCGAAAGCCGCCCCTTTTTCGTTTTACCGCCGAGGAAAGCATGAACCCGCACGATCATTACCCGCCGCAATCGCCTTACAGGGCAGGCCTCACAGGACGCTGCCCGCGTTGCGGCGAAGGCCGGATGCTGACCGGATTTCTCGACGTCGCGCCTAGCTGCGAATCCTGCGGTCTCGATTTCAAATTTGCCGATGCGGGCGACGGACCGGCCGTTTTCGTGACATTATTTGCGGGCTTCATCGTACTCGGCATGGCGCTATGGACGGAGCTTAAATATGAGCCGCCCATGTGGGTCCATCTTGTCATCTTCCTTCCGATGACACTAATCGTCTGCCTCGGCCTGCTGCGTCCCCTGAAGGGCATTCTGGTCGCGCTTCAATATCGCAACAAGGCCGAGCAGGGCCGGCTGGAAGACTGACATGATGGCCGCTGATGCAAGCGCAGGTTCGGAACCAGGCGACAAGCCGCGCTCGCTGCTCTGGCCTTCCATTCTGGTCGCCATCGCCTTCTGTCTGCTGGCCGGTCTCGGCACATGGCAAGTCGAGCGCCTGTCATGGAAAGAAGGTATTCTGGCGCAGATTGAAGCCCGCAGCCGCCAGATTCCGGTCCCGATTCCAGCCGCCCCGGAATGGGCCTCGCTCAACCCCGACGATTACGAATATCGCCGCGTCACCCTGTCCGGCCAGTTCGAGCACAATCAGGAAGCGCTCGTGTTCCGCCCAACCGGGGCGATCAAGGGACGCCCGGACGGTCCCGGCTATCACGTACTGACGCCGCTTCGGCTCGACGACGGCAGCCGGGTGATCGTCAATCGCGGCTTCGTGCCGCTCGATCGTCAGGAAGCCACCAGCCGGCTCGACGGCCAGATTCGCGGGCCAGTCACCGTTACCGGACTGATGCGCGCGCCCGAAGCCCGCAACATGTTTACGCCTGCGGATAGCCCAACCAAACGCCTGTGGTACACGCGCGACACCCCGTCAATCGCGCGCGCCTTGAATCTCGAAAATGTCGCCCCCTTCGCGGTAGACGCCGATGACGCCGATCTCCCCGGCGGCCTGCCGCGCGGCGGCGCCACCCAGATCAACGTCCCCAACAATCACCTGTCCTATGCGCTGACCTGGTACGGGCTGGCGCTGACGCTGGCGGGCGTGTTCGGCGTCTTCGTCTGGCGACGGAAAAAGCCCTGATCAGCTCCTGCGCTCTATCGAGGCGCGCGCTTCCACGTCACCATTGCGACCGCAAAGGCCACGCAGGCCATTCCGATGGCAGCTGCTGTGTTCAGTGTCTCACCGAACAGCGCCCATCCCATGAGCGCCGTCGTCGGCGGCACCAGAAAAAACAGGCTCGCCACTTCGACGGACGCACCGCGTCGGATGATCACGAAGAGCAGGCTGATTGTCCCAACCGACAGCACAAGACAGAGCCAGAGCAGCGCAGCGGCAAAAGTCGGCGACCATTCGAGGCGAAAACCTTCCAGCCAGAAGACAAGCGGCGAAATCACCATGGCCGAAGCGGCAAACTGAACGACCGAGCCGGTGCGTAGATCCATTTTGCCGCCAAACCGCTTCTGCCACAGCGTCCCGGCCGTCATGAAAACAGCCGACAGGAACGCGAACAGCATCCCGGCCGGCGTGCCGAGCCCCTGTCCCAATTTTGTGTTGACCACCAGCGCCACCCCCGCAAAGCCCAGCAAAAGCCCTGCCCATTGACGCATCGCCACGCGCTCACCCAGAAACGGCCCCGCCAGCATCGCGGTCAGCAACGGCTGCAGGCCCGCCATGAGCGACGCGACGCCCGCCTCAACCCCGACCGAGAGCGCCGCAAAGGTCGCCCCCAGATAGCCCGCATGAACGAAAACGCCTCCGATGGCGATGTTGGGAATATCTTCGAGCTTCGGCCAGGGCGCTCTCATCACGAGCGCGATGGCTCCCAAAAGTCCGATCACGATCAGAAAGCGCACGAACAGGAACGTAAATGGCCCGGCGAAAGGCAGACCGTATTTTCCGGCAATGAAGCCGGTCGACCAGAAAGCGACGAAAAGTCCCTGCAGCAGAGCCTGATATGCGCCGCTATCGCCTGCCCCTGCGGGCGAAGACGCTCCCTCTGCCTTGCGCATTGTCCTGATCGCCTGTCGTTTTCGGCCGGTGGAGTGCTTTACTTCATGGTGGCAGGCCTGCCAAATCGACGAAAGGCCAAGATCATCCTTTGTGTCAGATCAACGATTGCGCAAAGACAGCTAGAATAGCTTCTACAGGAGAGGAAACACCAAACCGCATGCGCATCGCATTTCTATCGGACATTCACGGCAATCGGGAAGCGCTCGACGCAGTGATACGCCACGCCGAACGGCAATCTTTGGACCGCTTCGTGTTCCTCGGCGATCTCGTCGGCTATGGGGCGGACCCCGTTTATGTGGTCGATCGCGTTGCCCGCGCGATCGAAAACGGCGCAGTCTCCCTGCTCGGCAATCACGACGCCGCCGCCGCAACTGGAACAATCGAGGGCATGAACGACTATGCCAGCGCGGCGATCGAGTGGACGCATCACGAACTCGACGACGATTCTCGCGCGCTGCTGCTCAACATGCCCATGTCAGCCGTCGATGAAGACAGGCTCTATGTGCATTCCGAAGCATCGTCGCCGCGCAGCTGGCAATATATCACCGACTCCGGCAGCGCCGAGCGTAGCCTGCGCGCCACCACCCAGCGTCTGACGTTCTGTGGCCATGTTCATAAGCCGCAGCTTTATCATATGACGCCCATGAAGTCCCCGGTGCTGTTCGTCCCTCAACCCGGGATAGGCGCGCCGTTGGTGGGCAATCGCAAATGGCTCGCAGTTCAGGGCGCCGTAGGCCAGCCTCGCGACCATAATCCCGCTGCGGCCTATTCGATTCTCGACACAATCCGCAACGAACTCACCTATTTCCGCGTGCCCTACGATATCGAGACGACTGCAGCGAAAATTCATGCAGCAGGCCTTCCGAAAATTCTTGCCGCACGCCTTTTCATCGGACGTTAGGAACATTCATGACGCGCGAGGCCCTGCAAACTGGCTCGACGATTGACGGCTATCTGATCGGCGAAAAACTGCACACGGGCGGTATGGCGACCCTCTGGCGAGTGACACATCCCGACATCGCATTGCCCATCGTGATGAAAGTTCCGATGATTCTCGACGGCGACGACGCGACCGTGATTGTCGGCTTCGAGATGGAGATGATGCTACTCCCGCGTCTGACCGGCGTTCACGTTCCGCGTTGCTTCGGTGTCGGTGACTATGCACGCCAGCCCTATGTGGTGATGGAACAGATCGACGGAGACTCGCTGTTTCCGTTGCTGGAGAAGTCGCCGCTGCCGATCGCCGATGTAGTGTCTCTCGCCGGAAAGACTGCGGCTGCGCTGGTCGACCTGCATCGGCAGAATGTCATTCATTTCGACATCAAGCCGTCTAACATCATGTTGAGAAAATCCGGCGAGGTCGTCTTCATCGACTTCGGCCTGTCACGACATCTGCAACTACCCGATCTGCTCGAGGAAGAGTTTCACGTGCCAATGGGCACCGGGCCCTATATCGCGCCCGAACAGGTTCTGCAGAACCGCACGGACTTTCGTTCCGACATTTTTTCGCTCGGCGTAATTCTCTACCATCTCACAACCGGGGAACGGCCTTTCGGCTTTCCACAGAATGTGCGCGGTCTGCGCAAGCGTCTGTGGCGTGATCCGGTTCCGCCGCGAAAGCTCAATCCGGAAACGCCGCCATGGCTGCAGGAAATCATTCTGCGCTGCCTAGAGCCCGACGCCGGCAAACGCTATCCGACCGCCGCCCAACTGCTGTTCGATCTCCAGCATCCCGGCGAAGTGAAGCTCACCGAGCGCGCCGAGCGGCTCGAACGCGACGGGCTGTGGACAGTGACCAGACGCCGCCTCGGCTGGGCCGGAACCGCCGGCTCTGCCCGTCAGCCAGAAACCATAGCCGCCACGAGCGCGCCCATCGTCATGGCGGCCGTCGATCTGTCCGAAGGCATGGAGCAATTGGCCGATACGCTCCGCATCAACGTGCAACGTGTGTTGGCGACCGTTCCGGGCGTGCGGTTGGCCTGCGTGAATGTTCTCAAGCAAAACCGCGTCGGCATCAATTACTCGCTCGACGACGAGGGCCGCAACATTCACGTGCAACGCCTCGTTGAACTGAAGGACTGGGCCCGCCCGCTCAATCTCGAACGCGAAAACGTGACGTTCCACGTGCTTGAACATACCGATCCGGCAACGTCGCTGATCGAATATGCACGCAGCAATCACGTCGATCATATCCTGATAGGCGCTCGCGGCACGGGTGGTCTGCGACGCTTCATGGGCAGCGTTTCATCGCAAGTCGTCGCAGAAGCGCCCTGCACCGTCACGGTTGTGCGTGTCGCCCAGATGGCCGATCAGGACATTGACGAATAGGCGCGGTCAACGCGCCTTTCCATAACGCGTTTCCAGCAGATCGAATAAAGCGCGCGAAATCTGCGCTTCGCCGCCCTCCGGCCGCCCAGGCTTCGTGGAAGGGTTCCACGCGTAGATGTCGAAATGCGCCCATGACTTCGCTCGGGACACA
>CANJWR010000231.1 GCA_947478455.1 Beijerinckiaceae bacterium
GCGTTCGCCGGCGTCAGCACCATCGAAGAGGAAGCCGACAGGTTCGCTCTTGCGCCGCCACCAGCAACGCCGATACTTGCACCGCGCGCGGCCTGAGCCGGTACACTGCTTGGCCGCCCCAATTTACACCACTCAGGTGGACGTGACCATTTTTCCGAAGGCCGCGCGCCTTCCAGCCAATGCAACTTGCCAACTGATTTGGGCAAATCCTGGAGGCCATCGACGATGGGTGGCTTAGGCAGCGGCGGACACAATGTTCGAAACAGAGGCGCGGTGGAGACGCATCGCCGCCTGTCGGCGAACTCGATGGCAAAGCATGGCGTGTTTAGCGAAGGCTGGAGTGGGCGCTGGGGCTGGACCGGTAGCGACGGCGAGACCACCAGCTGGATTTGGGTCGTCGGCGGTCGCGATGAGATCCGACTGGACTTCAAGTTCCGAGAGAACGGCGGTGAATGGCAGCCGGTCGATCAGACGGTCACCCTGACACGCGTCCCAAAACCCTTCGGCAAGGACCAGCCGTATTTCTTCTGCCCTCGATGCGGTTGTCGCGCCATGCACCTCTACGGCTCACAGCAACACTTCCGGTGTCGGACATGCTCTGGCTTGGTGCATGCCAGTTCGCGCGAGCGTCACAGCGACAGGGCGTCCCGGCAGGCGCGAAAGATCAGGCGCCGCCTCGGGGCGGAGCTGGGAATGGACGACCCGGCATTTCGTCCAAAGCACATGCGCCAGACCACCTACGAGAAGCTGCACACGCGGCTTGAACAGAAGGAAGCTGAGTCATGGGACGACACGCTGTTGCTGTTGCAAAGGCTCCAGAAATTGGAGGGGCGGATATCGACGCGCCGAAGCAGGACGGCCTCAACCGGCAGTCGCAAGGCAGCCTTCTGGTGAGCCAGTATGAACTGGGGCTGCTGCCGTGGGAGAGCCAAGCGGAATTTCGCGCCCTCCATGCTGCCTTTCACGCTGAGCATCAGCCAAAAGGCGCGACCGAGGTTTCTCTGGTCGATCAACTGCGTTGGATCGAATGGCGCCGGCGGCGGCTGAGGTTGGGCGAGCGTGCCGCGCACATGGCCTCGCTGCAGGAGCGGATGGGCGACGAGTACAAGACGCGGCAGACGCTATCCCGCGCGTTGATCGGACACGATGGTCGCGCCGAGAAGGACGAGCTTGCCGATACCCTTCGCCATGCGCCGGAACGCGACCAAGCCGACGTTGAGGATGCGACCGAAGACGAACGGTTGACCGGCAAGGGCATCGCCGTTCTTGAAAGCGGCGGTGCCTACGAGAAGGGGCTAGCGGCAATCCGAGACGATACGCGCGGCTGGTGGAGTAGAGTTCTCGCCGAAGACGTCGCAACCTATCCGGAAGGGCAACCGATCGAAGGTGAGGACTACATCCCCTACCGTGCCGAAGCGCTTAGTCTTCTGCGCTTCCTGAAGGACGACGTCATGCCGATAATCGAGGAGACCCGCGCACAAGCTAGCCGCCGCCCGGCGATCCGCTTGCAGGCACACGGTGAGAGCGTGGACCCGTTCCGGCTCGACCGTGTCTATGCGCTGGACGAGAGGCTCACGCGGCAGTTCGAGAAGGCGCTGGCGATGCTGATCAGGCTGCGCGAGATTCAGATTCCGACACCTACGCGGTGACGGACGGCTGGAATCGCGGCCTCCTCTAGCTGGTTATGGTCCGAAGAAACGAGGCGGGTCAGCGGTGGAAATTGATCGCGGCGGCATCCCGCGCTAAGCTTGTGAGCCGATGGAGAGATGGATGCCGGACCGCGAACCCAATATTGTCACGTCTGGCTTGTCGCGGCGCTTCACCCAAGACGCTGTAACGGTTGAGGTTCACATCTGCCGGCTGGAAACCGATGCGGTGTGGACGCTCGAGGTCGTAAACCCGAAGGGTACCTCCATCGTCTGGGATGACCTATTCCCCTCCGATGATGCCGCCAACGAGGAGTTTCTTCGAACGGTCGCCGAGGAGGGCATGGCGGCGTTTCTGGATAGTGCGAAGGTTGTTCCCTTTCGTCGCTGAGGTGACACTGCGAATCGGCATCGGCACCCGCGAATTCCCCTCACATGCTGTGAACCGTCGGGGGGAGCAGCATGCCTATCGGCGCGCTACCGCTTCAATGCGCGATACCGTGAGGGAGCATTTGTGGACGCCGGATTAGGCGCCATGTGGTCTTGGCCCGGTTCACAAACGCCAACTCTTACTGGATTGAGTGGGCACCCGCTGCCGACACAATCTCGGCGACCTCATCATAGCGTTCAGGTGGCCGCGTAGGATCATCTCGGTCACCGCGTGGCACCCAGATTACCGTGCCAAGACGTGCCCGCGTTAGTAGGACTCGGTACTTGTTTAGAATCCAATTCTGGCTGTCAGCTTCTCCGACCTTTTGCCACACGGCACCATTTAGACGACGGGGCGTCCACGTGCGTTTGCCTCGATCCCAGATCAAGTCCCCGCCCCAGCACACGCCAACGTAATCTAATTCGAGGCCCTGACACGCGTACTCATTTGCCGTCACCTCAAGAGCGTAAGAAGCTCGAAGGTCGCCGGGTTGACGCAAGAACCAGTGTGCGACCCCGTCGAGATTGTCTGCTCCCAACGAGACACCAAGACCTTCGGCGCGAAGGCGCTTAGCGCCTGAGCTCGCGACAAGCCCGCACCGACGCTGACCTCGGGTATTCTTGCGGAGCCACGAACGAGCCACTTCCAGGTCCCGTGTCAGATAAACTGGAAACTCAGAAGTCGCATCAGCGGTACTTCTGGCCTTCTTTTCGTCAGCGGCCAAAACGGCGTTTACCCACCGGGGGAGGGCCTCGCACCTGTAGGAACGTACCGAAGCCGCAAGATGCAAGTGCGGGTCGATCTCCGCCCAACTCGGAAGCTCCCCTTTGAAGAGTCGCTGCCATGCTGTCGCTTCACCACCGCTGACAACTTCGGGCGAGACCCTCGCAATCCATTTCCGTGCTGTTGCAGCCGAGCGCTCTTCGGCTATGGCCTTGCCCCACTCGGACAGGCCGAGTTCCCCACGATTTATTTCTTGGCCGCCGCCGACCAGCGCAATGATTACCGCCCAGTCGTCATGTCTTCCCATTATTTCCAGGAAGATCGAGGCCTCTGACTTCGCGCGATTGAATTTCTGTTTCCCATAGGCAGCGTCCCACGCCCGTTGCGCCTCATCGAAAATGATGACGTGGTCAGCAGGAGCGACGCCGTCGTGAGCTTTGAGATACTCACGCAAGAAGTCCATCAATGTCTGAACCTGCGCAGCGACTAGACGCCGTGCGTCCGCTTTCCTGCGCCCTGTCCGGCGGGACTCATCCTCCGACAATGCTTCACGCAGAACCCGGACGAGCGGTGAGTTGCCAGAAAGGTAGGCTCCAGGCTGCTGACCGCCGCTGCTGAACCGCTCATCATGAACGGCATTCAAGCCAACCAACGTCTTACCAGATCCGGGAACACCTGTGACAAAGGCCACTATGTGTTCGCTATTGGATCGGGCGCGTTCGATAATACCAATCAATGCTTCTGTCGTGGTGCTGAGATTTTCGGGATTCGATGCAGCGCTCGCGATTTCTTTGACATCATGCTTGGCAAATAGCAGCTCTGCTGCCTGAACGATGGTCGGGACTGGCCGGTACGCCCCGGCCTCCCACATTTGGCAATCCAGCTGCGCCTCGCCTCGATGGCGCTGAGCGGCGGCGAGAGCTGCGAACACGTCGTGCAGACCGTCTGCATTGCACCTTGCAACGGAGCTCACGCCGTCCGAAATCTCCGTCAGTGCTGATGCAGGTGCATCTGTTGCGCAGAGGACGGGCCAAATCCTCAGGTGCTCGCTAGGAGTATGGAAGTCCCTGAGGTCAAGCGCATAATCCTCGACTTGCCGCACATCGACAGCGGGATAACTCTCGCCGCGGACCTTGAATTCGACAACGCAAACCGTCTGACCAGCCATGACAACAACATCGAGCCGCTTCTGAAGCCGCAGGAGAGGGAACTCGATCACGAGGCCCCATTCCGATGCCGCAGGATGAACCGCGACTGTGCGCTTCAAGGAAGTCTTGAGCAAAGCTATCTGCTTTCGCCATGCATCGAGCTGTCTTTCTTGGATTTCGCGAAAGTGCTCAGACTGCTTCAGCGAGAGCAGCGCTAGGATAGCTTCATCTTCGGCCTGAAGAAATTCGCCAACGAAACTGGAATAATAACCCGCCAATGCATACTTCCCCAACTACCATTCATCGAATCGCCGATAATCTCACACGCCGCTGAGTTCGTTACGCTCGATTGCTAGCTACGACATTCGATTTGAACGGTCGCTGCTCTCGCCAGCTCTGCAACATCGGCGTTGCTCTTGGCCGTTGATGAAGCGCGTGTCTGGTAGTCAACGCCGTTCGCGTCGAGGAACGCCTGCAGAGTCCCGAGCGAGATGGCGAAGTTGACGTTCTGCGGAATGTCGCCGGTGACTGACGCGACAGCGACAGCATCAAGCTTCGAGACGACCACGCCTACAACGTTGCCCGATTGATCAAGAAGGGGACCACCACTGTTTCCAGGCTGAACTGGCGCAGTGATTTGAATCAGCCGCCGATCATCCCCGGGCCCGGCGAGCGCAGATACGGTGCCGGTGGTTACGTTGAGTCCTGAGGACAGCAATCCCGTCAGCGGATATCCGGCGACCACGACGCTGTCCGCCAAGCGCACGCCTCGTCCCAGGCGGAGCATCAACGGCGTACGAGCCGAACTTGCTACCGCCTTCAGGAGCGCGAGGTCCGACCCAAGGTCAATATCGAGGACGGTTAGCGCCAAGCCACCCGTCAGCGAAACTCGCCGGCAGTCCTCGACGACGTGAGCATTCGTAACCAGATGGCCTGCGGCTGTGAGGAAGAATCCAGATCCAGTGCTTTCGACCTCGCTGGCTACCGCCGCCGGGTTCGGGGCAACACGCGGTTCTGCGGCAGCAGCAACGTTTGGCTTCCACGCTCCTGCGAGCCTCTGGGCTTCAGCGATCTGCGTGGCCGTCATCCGGCCTTGAAGAATGTCTCGGATTTTCGTTGCGTTGCTTAGACTCCGACCGGCGGCCAGGCTCGACCATTTATAGGCCTCAACATAGTTCGCAGAGACGCCTTCGCCGTATAGGTACATGGTGCCAAGCTTGTCCTGAGCGAACGCATCGCCCTGGTCAGCGGCGAGACGGTACCAGCGGACTGCCTCGGCGTAGTTCTGCGGCACGCCGACGCCTCGGGCGTGCGCGACGCCCAGTTTGTACTGGGCCAGCGCAAAGCCTTGATCAGCGGCGAGGCGGTACCAGCGCACCGCCTCAGCGTAATCAGCTCGACCATACGCTGCTTCTGCCTTTGAAATGGCGTTCGCCACGTCTGCGCTGACTTGAGCCAACCCCGACGCAGACAACGCGACTGCCCCGGCAGAGACCAGCAGCAGTCTTCGAAGCGTCGCTATCATAGATACCCTCCCCAGCCCGGGAGCGATTAAGCAGGGTCCAGGCGGCGCTGGCAAGTTTGTGGGGGAAAGGGCAGGCATCCATAACTCACCGTGCACCCGAGAAAGTGGCGCCACGTCCTATTCGCCAGTCGCAATTCGAGATGCAGCCATCCCCTGCCTACTGAGAGGGAAGGGGGCAAATTGTGGGGTATCGGCAGGGAAGTCGAAAAAACCCGAAACATATCATGGGGGGTCTTGCGGACCTCGGCTCCACCAGGCTCCTTTTTCATCAATTTGGCGGCCGATCTGGCATCTGGGGGCAAATTTCCCAAATCTAAACGCCGGCAGTATGAACTGGCCGGATAGCGCAAACCGAGGCGCCGCCGCCGTGCGCCGCCTGCCGTGGAGAGACCATGA
>CANJWR010000232.1 GCA_947478455.1 Beijerinckiaceae bacterium
CGCCATCAAGGAATTTCTGAACAAACTCAACTCGCTTGGCCGGATGGTTCATGGCGACGCTTCATCGGATTGAAATCATCAATCCGAGTCACTTGTCCATCAAATCAGGCCATTATGAGTCCACGGAAAATGAGGGGATTCATGAGGGCAAGGGCCGGTTTGAACTTGCCGGTTTCGTCCTGCGTCACCAAAGCGTCGAATATATGGAACAATATATTCGCGGTCGGGAAGGTCGAATGTTTGGCCGGGTCCATCGTGTAGGCGTCGGCGCTCTGGGCGATGGTGATCGTGTCTTTCACGGGCTTGGGCGCTGGTTGCGCTGCGGGTGCCGGTTGCGAGGCCTGTTGATTAGTCGGCGTGCTGTTGTTGCAGGCCGACAGCAGCAACGCAGCTGTCAAAACAATCGGACTGAATAGGCGCGTCATTGAACACTCCATGGTTTCAGAAATTCGCCAGCCTGAGCCCGGCTGGCCCACACGTTAATTGAAGCTTCCCGGCAGCTTATGCGCCCCTGCCGCATAAGGCTATCCCGACGAAATTCTCCAGGCGGTCGATCCACAATGCAATTTCCTCGCCGTCCCGGGCGAATTGAATGGACAGGCCGGAGACAATATCGATGGCGCGCACAGCCCCGCTTCGAATGCGCACCTCGAAGCCTGCCAGCGCCGGCGGTTCGACAAAAGGTTTGGCCTGCGAAGCTGCGCCGTTGATGATGTGCAAAACCTGTCCGTCCGGATGATTGCGAAGAATAAACTCCACCGCCGCATGGGTATTTGTGTGCAAGGGAGGCGGACCAGCCAGATTATTCAGCAGGCAGCCGAACAGGGTCGCATATTCGGGAACCGCATATTGATGGAAGGCTGCGCCCGGTCGCCAGGGCGCCCAAAGCGTCCGGCCCTTGAAATGCGACCACTCGAGCAAACCGGGCGCGTGTCCAGGCCCCTCGACAATTGCGAACTCCGGCGCGTTGTTTCGAAACGGACCGATCAGCCGAAGGTCTTGCCGTGTCGGGGCAGAAGCTGAGTCGATCTCCCGGAAGGAACCTTCTGCGGCGATGAAGGGGGCGTTGCGAAAAGCATCGCCCCAGCGCGGATCGGCAAGTTCGAAATAGCTGCCGGACACATTGCGATGATTCATCGCCTTTCCGGGTACGCTTCGACAAGCGGGCGCTTCGCGCAGGATTCTGTTTTCATCGCAGGTGGCAAAATCGTCGGAAACCACCAGACTGCCGCCGCGCGCAACAAACGCGTCGAGCGCCGCCGCATCCTTGTCGCTCAGGCACGAAACCGAAGGCGCGACGACGACATCGAGTCTAGCCAGCAGGCTTGCAGACAGAGCGCCGTCGGGAAGGATGGCGCAGGGATAATGCAATGCGGTCAGCATTTCATACATCCCGCGAAATTCCGCCACATGTCCCAGAAAGGCCGGATCTCCTGCGGGCCTGCCGGCGTCGCTGCTCCAGTCGATTGAAGCTTGAGAGCGGATAAGCCCGATGCGCGCCGCTGAAGTCAGCCCATCGTACCAGTGGCTTGCCTGCGCCTGCGCACGACAGAATTTCGCGACGGCTTCGACATCCGGATGATTCGTATCCAGCCGCCCGTTGAACGCCGGGGCTGTCGATGCCCCGTGCGCCGCCGCCTGCACCAGATTGCGAATCATGCGGCCCGCAGGAAGCGTGGTCTGACGGCTCGCGAAGAAACTCGACCCTGTCTGAAACAAGACGGGTGTAGCATCGGGCTTCAGGGCCTCGGCCAGCAGGGCTTCCTCGGCGGCCCAATGCGTCCAGACCGGCTGCGGATCGACCGGATTGACCACGAGGGGATTCGAAATCTGGGCGCTGAGAACGTCAGAAACAGCCGCCATGGCCGGATAGTCCCAGCCGTCGCGCACATGATGATAGGGGATCAGCGCCACATCGGGCCGACGCGCATGAATGTAGTCGCGCAGCCTGCCGGTGTAGTCCGCCAGCAAGGCGCGCCGCCAGCCCTCGTAGGCAGGAGCCCGCAGGCCGGGCGCAGGAACATCTTCGCCGGTCGCACGACGCGCCAGCGTCTTGCAACGCGCACAATAGCAGCGGCCCGGATTGAAATAATTGTAGAAGAACCCGTCGATTTCGTAGGCGTCGAGAATTTCATCGACGATTTTGAAATTCTCTTCGGCCCAGAAGGGTCCGGTGGGACAGGTCTGCGGCATTTCCCAGATCAGGTTCGGCGCGCCATCTGGCGTCCGGGTGAACCAGTCAGGATGCTCATCGAGCAGGGGCGCGCGGCATTTGCTGATGTCCATGCGGGCGACGACGCGAATATTGCGCCTGTGCGCCTCGCCAACGAGGTCGCCAAGAAAATCGCCTTCCATAAACGGATTAACGCATTGGGATTTCAGGCGGCTCGGATACCAGGCGGAGAATCCGCCGCCCATCGCCACATAGGCGCTCGCGCCCATATGTTCGATCTCGTCAACGAGCGCGCTCATATCGAGGCCGATTGCATCGCGCTCGCGCAGCAGATGCTGGAAGTAACGATGTCTGCGCTTCCACCAGCGGTCAGTCATGGGATTTCCGATAGGCGAGCCCGTGAACGCGGCAGTACATGGCGTGCGTTGCGGAGGCCAGATTCGCCGCAGACGCATAGACGGACTTGTTGGCGCTGAGCCGGCGATCAGCCAGTTCCTGCGCTTCAGCCCAGATCGAAGATTCATCGATCATCGTGCAACGACCATCGCGCATCAGAAATTTTCCGGCGACCATCACGGATGAAATATCCGCACTGCCTGCGCCGAGCACGATCTGCTGAACGGGATTGATCAAGGGCGCAAAGGCCGGCGACCTGATTTTGAAAAGCACGAGATCGGCCGCAAGGCCGGGCGCAATCTGTCCGGTCGTGTCGCCAAGCCCGAGCACCGATGCTCCGCCGCGCGTGGCGAGCGTCATGGCGCGGTCCGGACCGACCCAAGTGTCGGGATCGGGCGATGATTGATTGTGCGTCAACGCCGCCCATTTGGCGGTTTCCAGCAGATTGTTGCTGTCGTTGCAGCAGGCGCTGTCGGTGCCGAGGCCTACAGGAATGCCGCGCGCCAGTATGCCTGGCAAGTCGCAGACGCTGCTGCCAAGCCGCGCATTCGAGACCGGATTGTGAACGATGCCGGCGCCGCTCGCAGCAACAAGATCGAGATCGTCCGGCGTCGCCCAGTTCATGTGAACCAGATTCGTGCGTCGCGACAGGACGCCGAGATCCGACAAATGGCGGATCATGCTGACGCCGTAGAGCCGGCGCGCCATCTCGCGCTGAACTTTTGTCTCCAGCACATGGGAATGCCAGATCACTTTGCGCCGCAGGCTGATGTCGCCTGCCAACTGAAGAAGTTCGTCCGAACAGCGTTGCGGACCCGAGGGGCCGACTGCGCCATAGATTCGCTTCTCGACGCCGTGCCAGCGCTGGATGAAATCGTCGACCAGACGCGCCTGTTCGGCGGCAGGCATCATCGCGCCACGACCATAGGCGTCATCGGATTTCGGCGGCAGATCGGCGGGATCGAGCGGCATCGTGTCGACGACTGCGCGATCTGCCAGAACGGGCGCGATCACCGCCCGCATGCCGGCGTCCCGATAGGCGGCGCCGATGGAGTCGAGCCCCGCAGGATCGGGATGTGGAGAAAAGCGAATATGATCGAGAACCGTGGTGACGCCGCCGCGCAGCATCTCGATGCAGCCAAGCATCGCCGCCACATAGGTCTCGCGCGGCGAACGGCCCTCGCGCCCGGCGGCGGAATGCAGCGACCAAAGTTCCAGCGGCAGATTGGGAGCGCTGCCGCGGATCAGATTGTCGGGCGAATGCGTATGGGCATTGACGAATCCAGGCGCAATCAGATTTCCAGATGCGTCGATGGCCTCATCCGCCGGATCTGGCCTTGCGTCGCCTGCCGGCACGACAGCCTTGATGTTGGGGCCATCGATCGCAAGGTCGCAACGGCGCACTTCATGGCCCGCTTCGGTCGGGAGCAGACATAATCCGCCGAGCAACCAGACCGTGCTCATTCGGGTTCATCCAGACTGCAACGGCGCAGCCATTCCGGCCGCTTGCCGTGAAAGCCGCCTTTCAGCCCATGCCCGCAATGGCAAGTCCTCTCGGCAGACAATGCCTGCACGCTGTCGATGATAGACTTCTCGACTAGATCATGAAGACCGCCAGTATAGTAGACATCGTTCATGCTGCCGGGGCCGAAATGCACAACGGCGGGCGCCATGCCGGCGCCGTAGTTGATCACCGGCGCAATCGACGCGAAGCAAAGTTCGGCCTCGCGCGCCATAACGACTTCGGGCACAAGCGGCGTGCCCACAATGTCGCCGCCTTCAAGCTGCAGCGCGCGAATTTCGGCGGGCGTTTCGAAGCGCGGCCCTTCGGTACAAACGAAAACGCCGCGTCCGATCACACGCTCGCTATGCTTGCTCGCCTCGGCGATCAGCGTCGCGCGCATCTGCGGGCAAAAAGGCTCGGTCATATCGACGCGAACCCAGCAGTCCTCGTCCTCGAACAGCGACAGAGTGCGGCTTTTCGTGCGATCGAGAAAGTCGTGCGAAATCACGATATCGCCCGGACGGATCGACGGGTTCACAGAGCCGATGGCGTTTTGCGAAATCACCTGTCGGACGCCCAGTTCACGCAAGGCCCAGATATTGGCGCGATAATTGATGCGGTGGCTGGGGATCGTCAGCCCTTCGCCGTAGCGCAACACGACCGCAGCTTCGCGGCCGCCTATGCGTCCGGTGAGCGCCTGCGCATCGCCCCATGGCGTCGGGACATTCTGCACGCGCCTGTCCGCCAACAGCTTTTCGGACGCTGCGCTAGTGAGAAGCCCGACTGGCGCTTCGCTCATGGAAAGACTCTCCGATTCCGATTCAGCCTTCGCAATAGATGCGCCTTACCTGTCGCCGGATCGCGGCTTCGTCAATGCGCGTGAAGCGGCCATTTTCGAAAATGGTCTCGCCGGCCACCATGACCGATTGAATGTGCTGCGGGCCAGCCGCATAGACAAGATCGGACATGACGCGCTCCGGCGTGAGGCCGAGCGGATGGTCGATATCGAGGACAACGAGATCGGCTTGCTTGCCGACTTCCAGACTTCCGGTTTCGGCCTCCCAGCCAAGCACGCGTGCACCTTCGCGCGTCGCCATGGAGAGCGCACCGCGCGCATTCATGGCGTAACCATCGAGGTGGTGATTGCGCTGCATCAGAACCGCGAACTTCATTTCCTGAAACAGGTTAAGGCTGTTGTTGCTCAGCGTGCTGTCGGTTCCAAGTCCCACCGGAACGCCGCGCTTGCGAAATTCCGGCACGGGCGCAACGCCGCTTGCGAGCTTACCGTTGCTGATCGGATTATGGGCGACGCCCGCGCCGTTTTCGGCCAGCATGTCCATCTCGTCGGGATCGACCCAGACGCAATGGGCCAGAATGGTCTGCGAATCCAGAATGCCCAGATGATGCAGAAGCTCGACGGGGCGCTTGCCGTATCGTTCTTTTGTCAACGCAACTTCGGCGCGGTTCTCTGCCAGATGAATCGCAAAAGGCAGCCCCAGCTCGCGGGCCTTTTGTTTGACCTCCTGCATCAACTCGGGCTCGCAACTATAGGGCGAATGCGCGCCGAGATAGAACCGGCAAAGCGGATTGTCGCCGCTCGCCGCAATCGCATCTTGTGTCTCTTCCAGCGCCAGCGGCCAGTTGGGACGCCCATTCGGCCTAAGCACAGGCGAATTCGCCAGCGCACCGCCGAGCGACCGCATGCCGATCTCGGCCGCCACTTGGGAGAAAATGCCTGCGCCGTAGCGGGTGCAATCGCAGGCGTTGGTGATGCCATTGC
>CANJWR010000233.1 GCA_947478455.1 Beijerinckiaceae bacterium
AAGATACTGCTCCCGAAGCGGTTTAAAGAAATTGAGACAACGATTTGTTCGACGTGATCCTCACGTTTCGAGCATTTCCGAGATGGATTTCTGCAATTGACTTTCGGTGTAAGGCTTTGCGAGGAAAAGTCCTCCCGCAACCAGTTGGGATTTTATCGTTTCAGTGGCGATATTTCCGGTCGTGTAGAGCACCCGCAAATGCGGGCGCAGCGCGATCGCTTGAACCGCTAGGTCGCAACCACCAAACACCAATTTTTTGAGATAGATATCGGTGAATAAGGCATCAATCGGATGCGTCGACCGCAGGAGCAAAAGGGCTTCATCAACATCGCTGGCGACAAGTGTCTGATGGCCAAAGTCTTGAATCATAAGGACTGCGATTTCACGGATAAAAAAATCGTCTTCGACGATCAGGATCGTGGCCATTGTGTTCTTTCTGCCGCGACAATCCCGCGAGTACCTACAATCACCCAAGGCCGAAAAGGTTCCGTACGACTCCTGCGATTTTTGATCAAAACATATTCACGTATATTATCTTTTTATATCAATGCCTTAATCAAGGCCGGCTCTTCGAAACAGTTGTTGACCGGTGCCCACCACGGCTTTGCACTTCGAAGGCGAGAAAAATTGCAGTGGTGCATCGGCGGAGCGAAGAGGCTGCCGACTGACTATCAGCCGGTCTTCAAAATGCATGAACCACGGCTAGTCGCTGCTACGCAGATTTATAGTTCTCGGGACTATCCTGAGCCCAACACAGTTTAGCGGTCCATACGGCAAGCGCCGCGCGTGTGCTTTTCAATCTCCGCCAGAGCGTCGTCGAGCGAAGCAAATGGCCCGGTACTGATGCCGTCCATCGTTTCCAGCGCGAACCCCTTCGCGTGAATCTTGAACGCCTCGCCGGCTCCTTCAATAGTGCCTAGCGAACGGCCAAGCAGATCGGTCAGCGACCAAGTGGTGGACGTGGTTGGTTGTACGTCCTGCATCACGCCTGCGACCAAGCAGCGATCACGTATCCTGCCAATCGATCGACGCAATCTTGATGACACCCCACATTGCGCGCGTGCAGAGTTCTTCTGGGTCCAGAACACTTTCGTCAAACGCCGACATCAGGTTGTTGGCCATAGCGGCCTTGATCTCATTTGACATGGCTGACGTAAGCGGAGCGGAACGCACCCTCATCAGCATCGCGAAGGCAGATTCAAGAGCCTAAGCGAGGAGTTTTGTATGTTCCGGTGACAAGCTGTCTGACATCGTTTGACGTCGAGCCGATCAAGCGACCGACTTGACAGATGCGCCAGTCGTGGCCGAGGAGCCGCGCCGGAATTGTCGGATTACGAGAATGCGCATCTCCAGCTCCAGTCGTGCCAGCAGACTTTCCATTCCGGTGGGCATGCTATTTCGGAAACCGCCCGAATTCACCTGAAGGCCAGCCAGACTGGCTTTCCCGTCGCGGACCAAATCGTTCATGGCGTCCCCCAAATATCCCGGTGAACCAGCCTTCGTCGAGAATCAGTTAACAAAAGCTTAGCAACTTCATAGGGTTCGGCGATAGGTGGTCATACCGATGGACGACGCCTCCGAGCCAGTCTTTTCGACCCCACGCGCCTGTTATCGTTTCGGCCTTGCCGTCCGCCCGTCGCTGACCCACTGTTGGATGCTCTAGGACAAAACGAGCACAATACGTTTCGTTGGCGTAACAGCCGTGAACAGAGGCACGCCAGCGGGTCGGCTAGCCACGGCAAGGCGCGCCATGCAGGCGACACCTTCAGCGTGTTGAGTGCCTCAATCAGCGGGGCTGTTAGCTCCGGCTCATGTCGTCGGCCGCGTGGTCGTATCAACTCAACAGGAGTTGCGTTATGCTATTTGCCAATTCAATGAGGCGGTGAAACTCGATGACCAAAGAAATTGAACTGACCGCCGACATTGTTGCTGCCTTTGTGGCGAACAACAACTTGCCCAAGTCGGAGTTGGCCTCACTGATTGAGGTTGTTCACGAAACCTTTGTCGGTTTGGGAAGCGGCGGGAGATCGATAGCCCCAGCTGTTGCGGAAAAGCGCAGCCCGGCGGTGCTCGTCAGCAAGTCGATCACCAACGACTTCATAGTATGTCTGGAGGACGGCAAGAAATTCAAATCCATGAAGAGACATCTGAGCCAGTTGGGGATCACGCCAGCCGAGTACCGCGCCAAATGGGGACTGCCCGGCGATTACCCAATGGTGGCGCCGGCGTATTCGTCAGCACGTTCTGCGATCGCAAAAGGCACTGGATTAGGGCGCAAGGTGAGCCCCGCCAAGTAGGCGCTCCATTGTCAAAGTAAGGAGCCATACGCCGACGTTGCTACGGCGCTCCCACGACGCTTATCTGCGCTTGTGCCGCAATTAGAATCAGTGCTACGCACTTGATGCTTAGAAACTCATCTACCAATTTACTGCGGTCCGGCCGGCCTTCTATTCCGGCTGGGCCGCGCTTTGGTATTGCATTGGGCACGATGCCGAACCCCCTATTTTGACGGGTAGCAAAAATGGCAAGCGACAGCCAGCCGAAGCAGAAACAAGCGAGTGGCGTCCAGCTGGCGCGCTACGTCGTGTATGTAGACAATCAGGCGAAAAGTAGTTTTGACGCGCGCGAGCTTGCCGATCAAGAGGCGAAGCGCATTTCGGATAAATTCCCGATCGTAGTTGTGCGTGTGGGTGATTCCGAAAAGGATAGCGTCCGAACTCTCGGACCAACATTTGAAAAAGACGAAGAGGAAGATGCGTGAAGCCTGATTGTGTAAGCAAAGTCTGCATCCATTGTCTCGGGCGGCACCGCTCGGACAATGACACAGACCAACTTCACACCATCCGACACGCGCCGCGCGTTTGCTTTTCAATCTCCGCCAGAGCGTCGTCGAGCGAAGCAAACGGCCCGGTACTGATGCCGTCCATCGTTTCCAGCGCGAACCCCTTCGCGTGAATCGTGAAAGTCTCGCCGGCTCCGTCGATCGTGCCTAGCGAACGGCCGAGCAGATCGGTCAGCGTCCACGACGTGACAGTGGACGGCTTTACATTGATGTCCAAGGTGCACTCGCTGACTGATGAGATGGACGGTCTATGCGGCTGCTTGCGCCTTCGCTGCAGTTGCTGAGAGCGCCTCATGGGCGTCCAACCAATCGCGGTGCGTCCGGTCGCCCCGGCCGTGCTCGCCATTCAAATGCAGTGCAATAGCAACGGCCTCGATAAGTATTTGGCACGTGGCCACAACTCGATCATTCATTTTGCTGTCAAGGATCATGGCTTGTTTGTCGGCGCAGGATCGGATGATAAACCGCGTCATTGGATGAATACCCCGTTGCTGTAGGATAAGCATCGCGCCGCTCCACTCAGCGCCTGTTGATAGCACGCATGTCCTCAGCGACGATCAACAATAATTTCAGGCCTGTTGAGGGCGGCTGGCGTAGAGCGGGACACGCAATATTTCTGCCGCGTGGACTGCTCCACCTCTAGCCCCGGACTGCCGGGGCATATCTCAACCCCGCCTCGGCTCCAGCAAGTGCGCAATGGCCCGCGCCACGATGACGCCGACGACAGCGCCGGCGGTGCTCGCGGCCCAATCGCCTACTGTCGCGTTTCGGCCCGGAACCCAGATTTGCCCGATTTCGAAAAGGCCGGCGGCGACCGAAAACGCTAATGCCTGCCAGCGGCTCGCGATCCGGCGAAACGCCAAGCGCGTGACGAACGCGGCGATGGCATATGCCAGCGCATGCTCAATTCGGCCCGGCATTCCGGTGTTCGGGCGATCCTCGCCGGGGACGAGCGAGAGGACTGCGATAGTCGGCCACGCAGCTATCGAGGCTATCAGCAACCCGGTCCGCACGAACGGGCCGCGCCAGATGGCGCGGAGGGCGTTGGGGCTCATTCGTCGTCGGCCTTGGTCGCCGCTGAAAGCTCCTTCGCTAGAACCACCCCGATACGAGCGCCATCGTCGTAGAAGATCGCCCCGGCATCCTCCAAGGCGCGCCGGATGTCTTTCACCGTTCGATCCTTGAGCGCTTCGCCGATTTCAAGGCGCGCCAGCGTATTGGTGCTCACCTGCGCCAAGGCGGCAACCTCGCGGTTTGTGAGGCCGAGGGCCACTCGCGCCATCCTGCATTGCATGGCATTCATTGCGAAATCGAGTCCATTTTACTGATATCTCTTGACGGCGCGAAATCGCGTCGTATCCTAATCATGTCGATTCCGACGCTGAGTTCAAGAGGTTTCAACATGCACGCGATGCCAAAATTTGCCGCCAACGCCGCCAGCCCGACCATCTGCCCCGCTGCCGCCGTTGGCCGCGATCTCGCCTTCGCTATCGAAGCCCACCGCGCCGCCGACGCCGCCCGCGCCGACCTGAACCCCACACAAGCGATAATCGATCGGCTGACCGTCAAGCTCACGGCGGCTCCGGCGACGAGTTTGACAGGCGCGATGGCACAGATTGGGCTCGTGATTTCTGAGTTGGACGACCTAGGAGAAGGCGCGGAACGGGCGCAGCGGCTGCTATACTCGGCCCTTTCGGCTATCGAGGCGGCTGTCGGTGTCAGCCGGGCGGACGTGGGCGGGGATTACTATGCGCCTGAGCGCTGCGATCCAAAGCACTGAGCGAACCCGCTCTCGACGAGCAAGCCCGGCCATTGTGCCGGGTTTTTTTGTCGCCCCGAGCCCAAATGCCAATTGCCGGTTCATCTCTTATTGTCTAGCTTAGAGTCGGTCGCCTCGTCACGGACGCGGCCATGTTCCTCCCAAGCCCACCTTGCAGCCCGCCGCGACGGCGGGTTTTTTTGTTGGAAGGGGATCAGCCGGTCCCGACGATGCTGACAACATGGATCGACGCCAAGGCGGGATGAACGTCTCGGCCGGCCGTGGCGGCGAATTCGGTCCACGCCGAGACCGAGTCAAACTGCATCAGGACGGCTCGCCGGGCGTGGGCTGCGTCGCCATCCAGCGCTTGAGGGTCGCCGCTGGCGAGAAGCCGCGCGCCAGTCCCATCTATCGCGTCCCGGACACGATCGGCGAACTCCTCATAGGAGTCGGCAGCCACGATTTCGATGTCGAAAAGGACGTAAGCGGCCATTTCAGTGCCTCGCTTCCTTGTTGGAGCGTAGCACAGGGCTGGCGCGTTGCCTTCACGCGAGATTAAAGACCGATTCGCCCAGCCTGAATGGCGTGCGATTTCGTGCTATGAGTTGAAGCTTAGACCTCGCTCTTAATGCGACGGTTAGGGTCAGCGTTAGGGTCGGACAGCAAAGCCGTCTTGTTATTGGTTTTGTTTCAATATGCTATGATGCCAATCGCGCGGACACCTCTTCCGCCAAAAAAATTCCTGCAGATTGATCAAGTTGCGCTAAAATGTCCTCGCTTGCGGTTGGTGCCGCGAGGTCCATCAGCCTCAGGGGCGAGTCCAGATGAGCAACCAGGATTTCAACGGCGGATCACGCATTGAGGATGGCATTTCGGGTCTCGATAGCGCGGCTGGCTCTGACGTTTTTACCGAGACGACTTCGCGGTCCTGGTTCCAGCGCATCGGAGACAGCCTGAAGGGCATCGTGATCGGCGTCATTCTGGTGATTGCGGCCGGGTTCCTGATGTTCTGGAACGAGGGGCGGTCTGCCAAAACTTCAGCCGCCCTCAGCGAAGGCCTC
>CANJWR010000234.1 GCA_947478455.1 Beijerinckiaceae bacterium
CGGATCGTCGATTTCGCCTTTATGGCGGAGCGGGATCACTCTATCCTCGTTCATGGCGTAACGCTCCTTCGGGAGGTTCGGGTGGCTTCAGCACCAACCCCGTTACGCCGCCTTCTTCATACCGTCACCCAGTTTCCGACATAGCTCCGATTTCACTGGCGGTGATCGGCGCTGGGCTGACCTATTTCGGGATCGGACTGTTCGCGACAATGCGCAGCACGATTGTGATTGCGCGAATTGCAGGAAACCAACTTCAGATCGATTCCCAATATTTGCGCGTTGCCGACCAGATGCGCGGCGGCGAACAGAGACAGATAGATCTGGCGGTGCGGTTTCCTGACTTTCGGCCGTCCCGGGATGCATCGGCCGGAGCCGGCCGTGCTGCTGGAGCGGCAACGCAGGAAATCGTCATCACCCTGACTGTGCCGGACGATGCCGTCGAGCCGGCAGACCGCGCTTCGAAACTCTACGCCCGTTTTCTGGAGCCGGACGCCTGGAGCCATCCGGGCGGCCTGGTCATGCGACGTTTCGAGGCGCGCAGCCCTTATGAGCGCGAGGAGCTGTATATCGCACCGCCCGAGGGCCGCACTTTTTTCGCCCGCTGCATGCGGCCGGCGCAGCCGCCCGATGGTTTGCCGGAAAGCTGCATCAGCGAATTCCGGCAGTCAGGGCTCGATGTGCGTGTGCGTTACAACGCCGAGCTGCTGTCCGAATGGCAACAACTGACCGACGGCGTGCGGGGCCTTGTCCGATCACTGATGCGGAACGGCTGAAGTTCAGAAGTCTTCCAGATCGAAATCCAGAATCGCCATCTGCAGCGTGTAGGATCGGCCTTTCGCATCGTCTGCCGACACGATGCCGAGAAAATCCGCGCCGTTGTTCAGTTCGACGGAATCGGTCTTCTTGGCGCGGGCCATGATCTTGAGTTCGTCGTTCTCGAACAGGCGGCGCAGATATTCCTGCAAAACATGACGTTCGACAGGAATTTTCATTTCAAACGAAAAAGAACGATCGCCGTCCTCGTCGTCCACAGCGATCGTGCCGAGACGCGCTTCGCCGAGGTGAACCGCCGCCTTTTCCGAATCCTTTGGATCCAGCGTGACCTTCATGTCCTGGTTCGTAAAGGACTGCCGAAGGAAGGCTTGCAGTTTGCGCAGTTCGGTCTTGTCCAAAGCCATCTCCGGGGATGCCGCGTTTCCCGAAATCGGGACGCAGCCTTTGCCAGAAAAGCAACTTTCCCGCAAGCTTGACGCGATGACGAAAGCTTCGTCATCGCGCAACGTGCAAAACGAATCGTCAGCCGAACCAGCTTATTGGGTGGGCTTCACGCCGCCCTTGCTGACCTGAACGCGAGCGGCGACCAGCGCATCTCCCTCGCGGCGCGCAGCAACGAAGATGGTTTCGCCGGGCTTGATGTCCGTGCGTTCACCGGGCGTCGACGCCGACATGGCGGTCGAGGGCGTGACAAGTGCCTTCACGGTGCCGGTCTTGTAGTTGAGTGTCAGTTCCTGACCATTGGTGCCAACAGCCGTGGCCTCGACCGTTGCATTGGTCATGGTGGATTCGGGTGCGAGATCGTAGGCTGACAAGCCCTCATTGGCCGTGGCCGGGATCGGTCGCACGTCAATCGCCATCACGGCGCCATTCGGGCCTTTCACGGTCGTTACGCCAAGCTTCATGCCCGGCTTCACATCAGCGAGCGTGAAAGCCTTTGTGGCTGCAACCGCAACAGTTTCGGGAAGGCTGACGGAAACATCCCGACCATCATTGGTCTTGATGGCGATCGTCTTGCCGTCGAAAGCCGAAACCGTGCCGCGAATGTTGGTGTTCTGCTGCTGGGCGAAAGCGCCCGTGGCGATGAGCGCCGAAGCCGCCGTCGCCAGAACAAGAGTCCGAATACGCATGTGTTTTCTCCCTGAGCCTGCGCGCACAGTGACGCGCGCGACCGGGGAGGCAAAACACGTTTGCGATACGAACTTGTGATCCCGTCTCAGTTCTCGATCTTTTCGGCGAGGATCTGGTCCATGGAGCGGGCCGGCTCTGCGCAGCCGGCTTCGCCCACCACACGCGCCGGGACGCCCGCAACGGTCTTGTTGTGGGGAACCGATTGCAACACGACCGATCCAGCCGCCACACGTGCGCAATATCCCACCTCGATATTGCCGATGATCTTCGCGCCTGCGCCAATCAGCACGCCGCGCCGGATCTTTGGATGACGATCCCCGAGTTCCTTGCCGGTGCCGCCGAGCGTAACGCCATGCAGGATCGACACATCGTCTTCAACGACAGCCGTCATGCCGACCACAAGGCCGGTGGCGTGATCAAGAAATATCCCCTTGCCGATTGTGGCGGCTGGATGAATATCCGTCTGAAAGACTTCCGACGAACGACTCTGCAGATAGAGCGCCATATCCTTGCGGCCGAGCTTCCACAGCGCATGAGCCAGACGGTGCGTCTGGATTGCATGGAACCCCTTGAAGTGCAGCAACGGCTCCATGAAGCGCATGCAGGCGGGATCACGGTCGACAACCGCCATCAGATCGGCCCGGAAAGCCTCGCTGAACGAAGGATCGCGGCTGACAAGGTCCATATAGGTCTGGCGGATGATATCGCCGGCCAGTTCATTATGATCGAGCCGCGACGCAACGCGGTGCACGATGGCGCTTTCCAGCGTCGCATGGTTCAGGATCGTGGACAGCAGAAAGCCGGCCATCTCCGGTTCGCGGTTCAGGCCTTCTTCGGCTTCAATCCGAATCCGCGAAAAAACCGGGTCGGTTTTGCCGAACCCTACGACTTCCGCCTTGTGACGCTGAGGCATGCCGCCCTCCTCGAATGACGCCCTTATAGCACGGGACATCCACATTGCCGACATGGCGACCGTTCAAGGTAAATCAAGACCTTGTGGCCAGGAACTCCAGAACGCCCTGTTTGTAGACACGGTCTCCGACCGCGAGATTGTGATCGCGATTGGGAATATCGAGCACATGGCCATGAGGAAATAATGACGCAAGCTGACGCGGGTCGCCGGCCACCGTATCTTTTGTCCCGATAGCGACCAGAACCGGACATTCGATGCTGGCGACCTCGGCCTCGGTCAGCGTCTGGCGTGAGCCCCGGATGCATGCCGCCATGGCGCGCAGATCGCTCCGGGTGGCCTCCGCAAAGGCGCGGAACATGCGCTCCTGCGGATCGACGAGGCTTTGCAGCGCCGGGGCCTCCATGGCGTCAGCAATGCCAAGCGGCAGGCCTGCGCCGTGCACCAGATGGTGGCCGAGACCGCCCAGAATGGCGGAACGCACCCGATCCGGATGCCGGAGGGTCAGAAAAGCCGTGATGCGCGCGCCCATCGAATAGCCCATCACGTCTGCGCGCTCCAAGCCCACATAGTCCATCAGAGCGCGGGCGTCCCCGGCCATATTGACGGTGGCGTAGTCGGAAGGCTCATAAAGCTTCTCGCTCTCCCCATGGCCGCGATTGTCGAGCGCGATCACCCGACGTCCTGCGTCATTGAGCGTTTTGATCCAGAGCGTGTTGGCCCAGTTCACCGCATGATTGGACGCGAAGCCATGAACAAGCAGAATCGGCTCGCGCCTATCCTGCCCGACCGGTCGGTGATCCACGAAGGCGAGACGAACTCCGGAAGATTTGAAAAACTGCATCGATTGCCCGAGCCAATGAGGTTGCTGCACATAAGAGATCGGCCAGGCGTCCGCAACCAGTGCTTTCGCTACGGAAGCGCCACCGTTTAACATGGGCGCAAAACAGCAACTGACGACAGGGGGACGGATTGAGCTTTTTCGTGGGCGATGCGCGCAAGCCCGAACATGTTGCGATGGCCGCCGATTTAATCGCTGACGGCAAGACCGTCGGGTTTTTCAATCGCAGCGTTTGCGCCCTGCTGGGAAGCGGTGACACACGCGCATTTCCCGACGATGTTATTCGCATCAAGGGAGAGAAGCGCCGTTCGCGCCCGGTGGGATGCATTCTGCCTGCGGCCACGATGGTGGCGAAGGTTGATGGCGTAAAAATTCCGGCCCCGCTTCGAATGGTTTTCACAAGCGCCACGTTACTGCAAGATTGTCTGGCGGGTCTTGCATTCGCGCGAGTGCCCCTGCGAGAAGACTTCGCTGCCAACATACCGGAGCATTTACTGTCGCGACGGGCGGACGGAACGGCAGTTCTGATGGGCTGCGATCCGGACGGCTACGCCCCGCTGCGGAACGTGATGCTGGCGAGTATGGCGCGAGGCGTGCGGATCATGGCTGGCACTTCAATGAACCCGAGCGGCTCGCCTGAAATCACCCGACAGCAAGACGGAATTGATTTCGCAAGACATGTCGGGCTTCCGATGTTTCTCGGCGATCCTCTGAGCAGGGGTGGCTTGCACGGTTCGCCGACCGTTCTGTCCGTCGACGCCGACGCGGTGCGTCTCATCCGCGACAGCTTCCTGCCAGTTCGCATTCTGGAACAGATTCTTGGCTATTCGATAAAGCGCGCTGACGACATGCGGGAAGCAAGACAGGACCAGATCAGCTTCGACGAAGCGCAGAACGCAGGCCTGTCGCCATCAGAACTGCGCGAGCTGGCCATTGCGGCGTTCGACGCCCTGACCTGACCACCCTATTCGGCTGCCTTGGCCGACGGAACATGCTCGAAACCCTCCACGGTCTCGTCGTAGCGGGGATGCAACGTGCCCATCAGACGGTCCCAGAACGAAAACGTATGGCCGTAATTGTAGCGGAAATAGCCGTGGTGCTGGTCGTGAAAGACCGTGCTGGCGAGCGGCCACGGCTTGCGCGCCAGTGGGGACGCGAAATGCTCGTAGCCCGCATGGCCCAGCATGCCGCTGATCTGGTCGTAGATCTTCTGCGCCACGAGCAATTGCCACGGAATCGGCAGTATGAAGACAATCATCGTGTAGAAACTCTGGTTGAGCAAAGCCTCCGTGATGGTCTCGTGATGGTTCGTCCAGATGGTCGGGCAGACGCTCGTGTGATGCTGGGCATGGAAACGGTACATGGGCGTCCAGTGCAGCAGACGATGCACCCAGTAGAACCAGGCGTCGTACAGCAGTATCGAGACGCCAAGCGTGAGCGGAACCGACCACCATGTGACCGGTAGGGGTGAAAGCGCCCAGCCCTGCCACTGGCAGAACAGTCCACCGGAAAAAGTGAGCGATATGACCCCTATGGAACCCGGCGCATAGGCCAGTTCTTTCCATTTTCGGTCATTGATTCGACTTTTCTGGATCTTTCGCTCGGGATGACGGGCGTTCATATATTCAAAGAATACTGCAGTTCCGATCAGTATGACGATGATGGATGCAGCCACGAGTGCGAAAAGGACGAGGAAATCGCCGATTCCGGCTCCCGGTCGCATCGCCCCCAGGGCATTTTCAAAAAGCATTGTTCATCCCGTTCAGCCCCAGACAAAGCATTCATAAAGGTTTCGCGGACTGCCTACAAACCACCTTTGGGTGAATAGCCAATTCGCCGCACGACCAATGGCTCGTCGCTGTTTCATGTGGGTAGCGTGTCCAGCACCCCTCCGGCGATGAGGTAGACCATCAACTTGAGGTTGCGCTTGCTGCGATAGCCTTTTGCCTTGCGTTTGGCGGCCTGGACGTTTCCGTTGATGGCCTCCAGAAGTC
>CANJWR010000235.1 GCA_947478455.1 Beijerinckiaceae bacterium
AGGGATGCATGCTCTACGAGTTGATCCCCAACATGCCAGATGTCCGTTTGCGCCCACTGATCGAGAGATATCGCGATTTCCTCGGCCAGCACCGGACCTTCAATCAGACGTTTGCAGTTGTTTGAAAAATGAGGGGATGACTGAGGTCCTGAGCCTAAATCTAGCTCAAATAGGAATTACCAATTGTAATGTAGATGAGTTTCTCCGCGCAAGGCTGAAGTCACTCGGATCCTGCACAGGCATTTGACGGAAAATCGACCATTTTAGATCACGTAAGATACTGAATAATTTAAATTTTTTGCCAAAAAAAACCTCCACGTGTTGGAGGTCAATATGTTTGTTTTCGGGGATGTACATTTCGTGCTCGCGGTGCTGGTAGTCGCTTGTATGATGTTGGCAATTTGGTGTGCTCACAAGATTCCTTCAAAAGCCGCTGAAATTATGTTGGGCGGGCTCGCCGGGGCTCTCATGATCATCGTGAAATACTTTTTCGCCGAATGATCAGTTTCCAAGGACTGGTGCGGACGACGGGAATCGAACCCGTACGGGAGTCCCGAGGGATTTTAAGTCCCTTGCGTCTACCAATTCCGCCACGTCCGCATGGCGCTAGACATAGCGGCGCGGTGGATTGCGCACAAGCGGGGTGGGAGGTCCTCCCTACCCCGCCCGGATCGGGGCCTTCAGGGGCGGCAGGACTCCCCGGGTGAAATCGATGGAGAGTTGCAGCGACTGGGCGATGCGCTCGGCGCGGTCGATGAAGAGTTCGGCTGCGTCCGGCGGGGCGATCTCGCGTACGGTGGCGCGGAACAGGGTCAGCCAGTGGGCGAAATGCTCGTGGTCAAGACCGGGGATTTTCGTGTGCACCGGGACCGGGCGGCCATCGTAACGCTTGGTCATCAGCAGAACGGACGACCAGAAATCGCACATCTTGGCCAGATGCGGCTCCCAGTCCGAAATCTGCGAACCGAAGATCGGCCCCAGAATGTCGTCGGCCCGGATGCGGTCGTAGAACATATGTACGACCGTGCGGATCATATCCTCGTCGATGCCAAGCTGAACACCGGGCGGCGGCGGGCGGACGATGACGCGAGGCTCTGGCATGGCGATGTCCTGAAGGCCGACAAAGGCCGGCCAAAAGCTTCTGCGCCCCTATCGTGGCGAATGCGCGACCGGAGGGCAGTTACTGCCCTAAGCCACCACGCCCTTGCCGAGCGGCGGTTGGAACGTCAGGCCCAGATCCCAGGGGAAATAGATCCACGTGTCCTGCGACACTTCGGTGATGAACGTGTCGACCAGCGGGCGTCCAAGCGGCTTGGCGTAGACGGTGGCGAAATGCGCTTTGGGTAGCAGTTCGCGCACCACCTTGAAGGTCGTGCCCGTGTCGACGAGATCGTCCACCACCAGCACCTTCTCGCCCTGTCCGTATTTCTGCAGTTCGGCCCCGAGGCCTTTCAGAATCTGCAGACCGCCCTGTGTCTTGTATTCGTGATAGCTGGCGATGCAGACGGTCTCAATGACCCGAATGCCAAGTTCGCGCGCCACAATGGCCGCCGGTACCAGTCCGCCGCGCGTGATGCACACCATGGCGTCAAACGGCCCTGCGCTGGCGAGCCGCCAGACGAGCGCGCGCGCATCGCGATGAAACTGGTCCCATGAAACCGGGAAGGCTTTTTGTCCCTGTTCGTCCACCATCAACTCAACTCCCGAAGATCAATCAGACAGGTGCGCTCTGGGCGCGCAAGGTTTCCAGCAAGACATTTACCGCCGCGACGGCGGCGGTCACCTGTGCAGCATCCTTGCCGCGCACCACAATGCTGTTCTTGAAACGACCCTCGCCGAAGGACGGATAGGAGCCGATGGAAACGCCGCTGAAGGACGCGGCGATTTCGCCAAGCCCCTTCGCATAGACGCCTTCGGGCAGGCCGACGGATTCCAGCGTTTCGACGATCACCCGCGCGCCGGTCTGCAGACGCGGCGCAACCGCATCCATCATCGACTGCATGATCGACGGCACGCCCGCCATGACGATCACATTTTCGATCTTGAAGCCCGGCACTTTCGAAATCTTGTTTTCCACATGCTCGGCCCCGACCGGAATGCGCGCCATGCGGCGGCGCGCCTCGTTCAGGTCTTCGGGCTTCAGACGCTCCAGCATCAGATTGATGATGCGTTGGTCCTCGTAAAGCGGAACCCCGATGGCTTTCGCCACCGCATCCGCCGTGATGTCGTCATGGGTCGGACCGATGCCGCCGGTGGTGAAAAGATAGGTGTAGCGTTTGCGTAGCGCATTCACCGCATCGACAATATCGCTTTCCTCGTCGGCCACGATGCGCACTTCGCAAAGGTCGATGCCGATATCGGCCAGATAATCGGCAATGAAGCCGATATTCTTGTCCTTGGTCCGGCCCGACAGAATTTCGTCGCCGATCACCAGAATGGCCGCCGTGATTGTCTTTTGCGTCTGCGTCATGTCGCGCCTCCATGGGCTTTATGAAGAGCGCGACTGTGGATTGGCAAGTCGAAAGTCCTTTTTCCCCCCGCCATGTGCCGGTAAGGGTGGACGGGTTCGCAGAGACGACCGGAACCTCCCCGATGAAATTCGCCGCCCCGCTGACACCCGGTCGCCTGATCCGGCGCTACAAGCGTTTTCTGTCCGATATGAGGCTCGATACGGGCGAGGAGATCACCGCCCATTGCGCCAATCCGGGCGCCATGCTGGGCCTGCTGAAGGAGGGCAACCGGGTCTGGCTGTCGAAATCCGACAAGCCGGGCCGCAAGCTGCCGTGGTCGTGGGAGGTTGTGGAGACGGACTTCGGGCGCGGGCCGGAATATGTCGGCATCAACACATCGCACCCGAACGCCATCGTGGCGGAGGCCATTGCGGCTGGTTTCTTTCCCGAATTCGCCGGCTACGACAAGCTTCGCCGCGAGGTGAAATATGGCCAGAACAGCCGCGTCGATATTCTGCTGGAGGGCGAGGGGCTTCCACCGCACTATGTCGAGATCAAGAACGTCCACATGATGCGCAAGCCCGGCCTCGCCGAATTTCCCGACAGCGTTACAGCGCGCGGCGCCAAACATCTGCGCGAACTGGCCGAAATGGTCGAGCAGGGCCACAGGGCCACGATGGTCTATCTGATCCAGATGCAGGCGGACGCCTTTACACTCGCAGCCGACATCGACCCCGCCTATGCGGCGGCGTTCCGCGACGCGACGGCGCGCGGCGTAGAGGCGCTGGCGGTGTGCTGCGAGGCGACGCCGGAGGGAGTCGAGATCGCCCGCCGCGTGCCAGTCGCCATTTGACCAAACCCCACCTTCGACATTTCCGGGGTTGCGCAGCCCGGACTTTCGCCTAGATTCGAACCTCTGTTTTTACTCGCACCCGAGTCCCCGATCCGATGAATTATGTGGAAGCCACAGTGGCCCCCGGTCGCAAGACCGGGCAGATCAAGTTGCATGATGCGGCCGCTTTCGAAGGCATGCGCAAGGCGGGTCGTCTGGCGGCGGAGGCGCTCGATCTCATGGTGGCGGAGGTCCGCCCCGGCGTCACCACCGAGCAGCTTGACAAGATCGCCTTCGAATTCGCCATGGACCACAAGGCCTATCCGGCCCCGCTTGGCTATCGTGGCTATCGCAAGTCGATCTGCACCTCGATCAACCATGTGGTCTGCCACGGCATTCCCGACAACAAGCCGATGCGCGACGGCGATATCGTCAATGTCGACGTCACCCTCATCGTCGACGGCTGGCATGGCGATTCCAGCCGCATGTATCTGGTCGGCGAAGTCCCCCGCCGCGCCCAGCGACTGGTCGAGGTCACCTACGAATCCCTGATGCGCGGCATCGATGTCGTGCGTCCCGGCGCCACGACCGGCGACATAGGCGCAGCGATCCAGACCTATGCCGAAGCCGAGCGCTGCTCGATCGTGCGCGATTTCTGCGGCCACGGGCTTGGTCAGCTCTTCCACGACGAGCCGAACATTCTGCACTACGGCCGCCCGGGAGAAGGCGCAGTTTTGAAACCCGGCATGTTCTTCACCATCGAGCCGATGATCAATCTGGGCCGACCCCATGTGAAAATCCTCGCCGACGGCTGGACCGCCGTGACGCGCGACCGCTCGCTTTCGGCCCAGTTCGAACATACGATCGGCGTCACAGAGACCGGCTGCGAGATTTTCACCCTGTCGCCCGCCGGCCTGCATCGCCCGCCCTACACACCGGACCAGCCCCTGAGATGAGCGGCGGGGAGAAGGCGCGCTCCCCGAAATCAACCGGAATGGCCGAGGCCCCTCATCAGGCCGGTCATCGCGAACGGTTGCGCGCCCGCTTCATCGAGGCCGGCGACAAGGGCATGCCGGATTACGAATTGCTCGAACTGATCCTCATGCGCTCGGTGCCTCGCCGCGACGTAAAGCCGCTCGCCAAGGCGCTCATCGCCCGGTTCGGCTCGTTCGCAGAGGTTCTGGGGGCCCGCGCACCGCGCCTGATGGAAATTCCTGGCGTCGGCGAAGCCGTGGCGACCGATCTAAAACTGGTGGAAGCGGCCGCCAAACGCTTCGCCAAGGGCGCCATCGCCGAGCGCCCCATGATGGATTCGTGGAAAAGCGTCATCGACTATTGCCGGACCGCCATGGCCTTTGCTGACCGGGAAGAGTTCCGGGTGCTGTTTCTCGACAAGCGTAACTGCCTGATTGCAGACGAAATACAGGGCTCCGGCACGGTCGATCACACGCCCGTCTATCCGCGCGAGGTGGTGCGCCGGGCGCTCGAACTGTCCTCGACCGCCGTCATCCTCGTCCATAATCACCCATCGGGAGATCCGACGCCTTCGACGGCAGACATTCGAATGACGCATGAAATCATCAGTATTTCCAAACCTTTGGGCATTACGCTCCATGATCACATCATCGTTGGGCGCAGCGGTCATTCGAGTTTTCGCGGTTTGAAGCTGATCTGACGAGCGACTCCAACGGCGTATTAACTCTCCGGCCTTAATATGCCGGAAGGTTAGAGTGGAAGTCGTACCGGATGCGTCTTTTGTCCTTCGGGGGGTTTGGCGACGTCGCTGATTCAAAGCGGCTCGCCCGCCTGTCTCTGCTCACCTCCCTCGTCCTGATGACCATGGTCCTGATTTTGACCTGGTCGCGCGACTCCGACAATGCTTCCGTCCTCGAAAGCGACGCCGCCCGCATCACCACTGCGGTCCAGCAGCGGCTAAATCATCTAACCGACGAGCTGACCGACTGGCTGATCGAACGCTCCGGCCTGGCTGTGGTCAGCGCACTCCCCAAGTCCGGCATTCGACCTGACGCCGGACACGAATTTAACAACGTATTCCTCGTCGATATGGTGAGCGGCAAGCCGGTCACATCCATCACGACCTTTGGCGGCGCTTCAGACTTTGCGCATTTTTCCGCTGCCCTGAAGGACGTCCTCGCTCAGGCGCGCGCCCGGTCGGGCGATATTTTGCGCGGCCCGGTCGATGGCGATCCGG
>CANJWR010000236.1 GCA_947478455.1 Beijerinckiaceae bacterium
CGGACCCTGTGTCGGGTGATCGCAGCATCACGGTGGTGAGCGCGATTCTGGGGCTGGCGGATAAGTTAGTTGGCGGCGAGGCCGATGGCGACAGCTATCGGATCGGAGCTGCCGGCGAGACGCTTGAAGCCGAGATCGTGGGGGATGCGCCAGTGCTGAGCGACACGGAGCGCAGCGAGGTAGCGGCGATGGCCCGGCGGGCGGAGGAGTATTTTGGAACGCCGCAGGATATCGAGTGGGCCTTTGATCACGACAAACTGCACATGTTGCAGTCTCGGCCGATCACTACGCTGAGCCCCGCTAAGGCCGAGGTCGAAGGCGAGCTGACGATCTGGGACAACTCGAACATCGTCGAGAGTTACCCTGGAGTGACGTCGCCGCTGACGTTCTCGTTTGCGCGGTATGTGTACTCGCATGTCTATCAGGCGTTCTCGCGCCTAATGGGCGTGCCGCCTGGCGTGGTGGATGAAAATCGGCCGGTGTTCGAGAACATGCTCGGGCGTGTGGACGGAAGGGTCTATTATAATCTGCTGAACTGGTATCGCGCGCTGGCGCTGTTTCCGGGGTTCAAGGCGAACCGGAAGTTCATGGAAGAGATGATGGGCCTCTCCGAGGCTCTGCCGCAGGAGACGGCGGACGCGATTGCGCCGCTGACGGACGATCATGTTGAACGCTTTCTTGACAATGTGAAAATGGCGCGCGTCGGTGTTGGACTGATCTGGCACGAGGTACGGATACGTTCGACGGTTGATCAGTTTTCGGAGCGGTTGAACACGGCGCTGGCGCGGCCGGATGCGGAGATCAACTGTCTATCGGCGACACAGCTGGCGGCGGAGTATCGGCGGCTGGAACGGCAGTTGCTGGCGAAATGGGATGCGCCGCTGGTCAACGATTTTCTCTGCATGATCGCGTTCGGTTCTGCGCAGAAGGTCATGACGAAATGGGCCGGTGATGATGGTCGGGCTTTCCTGTCAGGCATGCTGATTGGTCAGGGCGATATCATCTCGGCGGAGCCAGCGCATCTGATTCAGGGAATGGGCGCGATGGCGCGCGGGCGGCCGGATGTCGTGAAGCGGCTGGCAGTTGGGGATCGTTCGGCGGTCGATGCGACGCCGGAGCTGCGCGAGGCGTTCGACGCCTACATCGCGAAGTTTGGCGATCGGTGTACTCAGGAGCTCAAGTTGGAGAGCCGAACGCTGCATGAAGACCCGGCGCAGGTGCTGATGGCGATCGCGGCCGCGGCGGCGCCGAAGGCGGCTGGCGAGGCGTTGGCCGAGCAGTGCAATCTCGAGGATCTTGTGCCGGAGTTCGGCAGGCGGGTGATGGCGCGATGGCTGCTCGCGTGGGCCAGGGCGCGCGTGCGGGATCGCGAGAATTTGAGGTTCGAGCGGACGCGGCTGTTCGGGCGCGTGCGGAGAATTTTCGTGGCGATGGGGGCGCGGCTCACGGACGCCGGCGTGCTGAATGATCGGCGTGATGTGTTCAATCTCACAGTCGAGGAACTGTTAGGCGTCGTGGAAGGCGCGGGCGTCACCGGCGATCTCAGGGCGCTGGCGCGACTTCGCGAGGCGGAACATCGCGCGCAGACCTCGCTGCCTGATCCGCCGGAGCGACTCAGTATGCGCGGGGCGCCTATGAGCGGTGTGGCAGGACGGGCGGTGCAAGCAGCGGCTCCCGCCGAAAGCGCGGAGATTCGCAAGGGGTTGGCGTGCTGCAGGGGTGTTGTGACCGCAAAAGTGCGGGTGATCGAGGATCCGCGAGTCGAGGCGCTGCTGCCGGGCGAGATCCTCGTGGCTCGGCATACTGATCCGGGCTGGATCGCCGTGTTTGCCAATGCTGCGGGCGTGATCGCTGAACGCGGATCACTGCTGTCGCATTCGGCAATTGTCGCGCGGGAGATGGGTGTTCCGTGTGTTGTCTCGCTCAAGGGTGTGACGCATTGGCTGAAAACCGGTGATACGGTGCGTCTGGACGGCGGCGCCGGAACGGTCGAAAGAACGGCGCGGGCGGATCAAGTGGGGCAACCCGGATAATGGCCGAAACCGATATCGCAAAACGCGCAGCCTTCGACATCGTCAGGTATGCGCAGGTGTGGGAGGATGCGGACATCCTTGTTGCGGCGCTGCGCCCTAAGCCGGGCGACACCGTGGTGTCTATCGCGTCGGCTGGCGACAATGCGTTCGCGCTGCTGGCCGAGGGGCCGGAACGCGTGATCGCGGTTGATCTCAACCCGGTGCAGTTGGCGTGCGTGCGGATGCGCGCCGCGATGTATCGCGTGCATTCGCATGGCGAGTTCCTGGAGCTGATGGGGTCGCGCGCTTCCGGGCGAAGGGCGCATCTGCTGGTTCAGGTCGCGACGACGTTGTCGGATGAGGACCAGAAGTTCTGGCGCGTCCTCAAGGACCAGATCGTGAAGTACGGTGTTGGCGGCGTAGGGAAGTTCGAGAATTATTTCCGGACCTTCCGTGAGTGGGTTCTGCCTTTTGTGCACAACAGTGACACGATTGAGTCGATGCTCCGCGAGCGTCATGCGGACGAGCGCGCGGCGTTCTATGACCGGTACTGGAACATCTGGGGCTGGCGAATGATGCTCAAGGTGTTCTTCTCGCGGTATGCCATGGGCAAGCTGGGGCGCGATCCCGCGTTCTTCGATCATGTCGAGGGCGGACCTTCCAGCCAGGTTGCGCGGCTGACGCGCAAGGCTCTGGTGGATCAGGATCCGGCGGTGAACCCTTATCTCCACTGGATCCTGCGTGGGACGCATGGCGATGTTCTGCCGCGAGCTCTGGCTCCCGAGCGCTTCGAGACCATCCGGGATCGACTGGATAGAATCGAGATCAGGCTCTGCACGGTGGAAACGCTTGCGGAGGAAGGCGTGAAGGCCGATGCTTTCAATCTTTCGGACATCTTCGAGTACATGTCGCCGGAAGCGCATGAAAACGCTTATGGGACGATCCTCGGAGCGTCCCGGCCCGGCGCGCGGATTGCCTATTGGAACATGATGGCGCCGCGACGGGCGCCTGCTTCGATGGCGTCGAAGGTGACGACCAACAGCGAACTGGAAGCCAAGCTGAAGCCGCTCGACAAGGCGTTCTTCTATTCCGACTTCATCATCGAGGAAGTTGCGTGAACGACGCGCTGCTGATCAGCGGGGCGAAGATTGCGGGGTCCGTCGCGCTGCTGGCGCTGGTGCTGTGGAGTGTTTCGCAGCTGGCGAAGATTGCGAAGCTCGATCCCGAAATCGGACGCAAGCTGGTGCATATCAGTCTCGGGCTTTACTGCCTCACGTTTCCCTATGTGTTCAGGGATGCTTGGGAGGTGGCTGCGACGTGTGCGCTGGCAGTCGGCGTGTTTCTGCTCGCGCGCGGGACGATGCGAGGGAGCCTGGGCGGCGGACTGCATGCCGTCACGCGGACGTCATATGGCGAGCTTCTGTTCGCCGTTTCGGTGGCGCTGCTGTTCTGGCTGAAGGACGGTCACTTCATCAGCGTCTCGATGCATCACAAGGCGCAGATCGGGCCGGTGCTGTACATGCTGCCGATCTTGATCCTGACATTATGCGATGCGGCGAGCGCCGTCTTGGGTTCGCGTTATGGGAAACGCGTCTTTTCGATCGAAGAAGGGTCGAAGAGCGTCGAGGGCGTCGTGGTGTTTGCGGTGACGGCGTGGCTGCTGTCGCTGATCGTGGTGTTGCTGCTCACGAATATCGGACGAGGCGAAGTTGTGCTGCTGGCCTTCATCACGGCGGCGTTCGGCGCATTGCTTGAAGCCGCGAGCTGGCGAGGGCTGGACAATCTGTTTGTTCCGCTGGGGCTCTACTTCCTGCTGGCGAACCTGCTCCATCTTGGGGTCGGCCAGCTTTCGATTATAGCGGGACTGTTTTTCGGACTGTTGCTTTTGCTGATGTACATGACGCGGAATCGCCCAGGCGAGGAGCGGCATTTCCTGGCGATCGGGTCGACCCTGTTCTTCTGCATCGCAATCTTTGCCGAGCCTTCGAGTCTGGTGATGCCGACCGTTGTCGTTGCGACATATTTCGCAGCGGATGCGGTGAGGAAGCGCGAGCGTCCGCCTTTCGATGCATTGAATGTCTTGTTGGTCGTTCTGGCGGTGGCGCTCTTTTATTTCGTCATAAGTCATTTCGCGCAGATGGATACGATCTTCGGATTCAACCTGTCGTTCGCTGCGCTGGCGGCGGGGATTTCGGCTCGGTTTGCCCAGCAGCTGTGGCGGTGCGTTCTGGTTGTGATTATCGCGTGGGCGGCGATGTCGGTGCGGACCTACTGGGCTGCGGGGCAAAGTCAGGCGGGGTTGATCTTCACGATGGCCGCGTTGGGCGCCATCATGCTGGTGGCGATCGCGGGATGGATGTTGCGGCGGCGCGACTTTGATCGGCCCTGGATGATGCTGGGAGCGCTGAGCATGGCGATCGGATTTGCAAGCGTGCCGCTATGGCCAAGGGCATGAGCGCGCCAGAGGTCATGATTGCAGCGGGAGCGAGCCTCACGATCTTCCGCGAGGCGCCGCCGCTCGAAGGCGCGGTCGCCGCAGCGCTGGGGGCTTTCGCGTGCGATAACGCGGACGCCGGCGCCGGATTGATCCGCGAGGCTATGGCCAGGCTGAAGGACGAGGGGTTCGGCGCCGTGTTGGGGCCGATGGACGGGGACACGTGGGGTAGGCATCGGCTGGTGATCGAAAGCGATGGCCGTGCGCCATTTATGATGGAGCCGCAGAATCCCGCGCACTATGTTGATGCGTTCGCACAGTCCGGTCTGGGAATTGTGTCGCGTTATGTGTCGGCCGTCCGGCCGACGGATGCGGCGGCAAGCGGCTCGGCAGCGCCGGCGGGGCTGCGGCTGCGGGAATTTGATGTTGCTCGGGCGGAAGACGAGCTGACGCGCATTCATATGTTGTCGCTGGAGGCGTTTGCGGCGAACCACTTCTATCAGCCGATCTCGCGGGACGATTTTCTGGCGAGCTATCGGCCGGTGCTCAAGGCGATCGATCCGGAGCTGGTGCTGCTAGCGGAGGATGAGGCAGGCGAATTGAAGGCGTTTCTTTTTGCCTTGCCGAATCTGGTCGAGGGGCTGCGGCCGAAGTCGGTGATCCTCAAGACCTATGCGTCGCGGGTAAAAGGCGGCGGGTCAATGCTGACGAACGCGTTTCATGCGCGGGCGCAGAAGCGTGGGTTCGTTGAGGTGATCCATGCGCTGATGCACGAAAGCAATCTTTCGGCGACGCACAGTAGCAATACGGGGAGTCATGTTTTCCGGCGCTATGCGCTGTGGGGTGGAAGGTTGTGAACCTGATCAGGGCGTTCCTTGAGCGGGTTGAGGCGCAGCCGGACGCGGCGGCGATCATCACGCCGACGGGGCGTGAGGTGAGTTATTCGGAGCTGGCGAAGGCGTCGGCGGCGCGGGCAACGGCTTATCAGCGTGTCGGGATCGGCGCGGGC
>CANJWR010000237.1 GCA_947478455.1 Beijerinckiaceae bacterium
AGGACCGGGATGAACATACCTCTGGTGGACCTGTTGTGGCGCCAGCCGCAGTGCAGGGTAGCTATGTATGGTCGGGATAACCGCTGAAGGCATCTAAGCGGGAAACCCACCTCAAGACGAGTTCTCCCTTGAGAGCCGTGGAAGACTACCACGTTGATAGGCTGGGTGTGGAAGCGCGGTGACGCGTGTAGCTTACCAGTACTAATAGCTCGATTGGCTTGATCGCCCTCATTAATCAATGTCCACGCAATGCGTGGCATCATAGAAATCCAGTTTGCTTCTTTCCGATCTTTGCCGGCCTGGTGGCCCTTGCGAAGTGACCAGACCCGATCCCATCCCGAACTCGGCCGTCAAACGCTTCAGCGCCAATGGTACTATGTCTCAAGACCTGGGAGAGTAGGTCGCTGCCAGGCCTGCAAAGATCGGAAACATCCTCATCACGAAATCAAACACAACACAGCGGCTCTCGACAGATGGCCGCTGTTCGTGTTTGAGGGACCAGCGCGCAAACGCTGGCCAGATAACACCCAGTTGACGCGGGGTGGAGCAGCCCGGTAGCTCGTCAGGCTCATAACCTGAAGGTCACAGGTTCAAATCCTGTCCCCGCAACCAAACACAAAACCCGCCACGCAGAAATGCGCGGCGGGTTTTTTGTTGCGCGCCCCGCAATGCCGCCGACATATCTCTTGCGCGTTTCGCCCGCCATGCGATGATCGGCGCATAAATTCAGGCAAAAGAATCCCGGAGGAAATATGACGAGCTATCGAAAAATCTTCGTGCGCGCGCTTGGAGCGTCCCTCGCGGCTGGCCTAGCGATCGGCATGTTGCTTGCTCCAGTCGCCGTTTCCGCGCAGGACTACGCCGCCATGCTGGCTGCGCCTGACCGGGCAAAGGCCGACGTCGAAAACGACAAGAAACGCGACGCCCTGAAGCTTCTCGAATTTACCGGACCGAAGACTGGCTGGACAGTGCTCGACATGGGCGCAGGTGGCGGATATTCGACCGAGCTCATGGCGCGCGCCGTTGGCGCAACCGGCAAGGTTTACGGCCAGAGCGACAAGGAAGGTGCGCGTTTTGCCGAACGTATGAAGACGCCCGCAATGGCCAACACGATTTCAATCGCGCGCCCCTATGATGATCCTCTACCGAAAGATGCGCCCAAGCTCGATCTGATTACGTTTTTCTTCGCCTATCACGATACGACCTTTATGGAAGTCGATCGCCCTAAGATGAACAAGGCGATGTTCGATGCCCTGAAGCCGGGCGGGCTTCTGGTTGTGGCGGATCATTCCGCGCTTCCGGGCGAAGGCGCGACGGTTGGCAAAACGACGCATCGAATCGAGGAAAGCACCTTGGTTGCAGAGATTGTCGCCGCCGGTTTCAAGCATGTTGGCACTGCGGATTTCCTGCGCAATCCCGACGATCCTCGCACTGTTTCGGTCCACAGATCCGGCATTCGCAACGACGAATTTGTAGTGAAGTTTCAAAAGCCGTTGTAAGGCGCGGCCTCTTTCGCGGGAGACGGGCGACGCATTAAATGACTGAAACGACAGCCTATGACGATATCGGCGGCGAGGCCGGCGTGCGTCGCCTCGTCGAAAGATTTTATGCTCTGATGGATGAATTGCCGGAAGCGAAGGCTTGCCGGGATATTCATCCTGCAGATCTCTCCGGCAGCGCCCAAAAACTTTTCGAATATCTCACCGGTTGGCTCGGCGGGCCGCAGCTTTTTGTTCAGCGTCACGGGCCGCCAATGTTGCGTCGCCGACATTTGCATGTGGCGATTGGCGGTGCCGAAATAGACGGCTTGTTGATTTGTTTCATGCGTGCGTGGAACGAGACCGTAAAAGAGCGCGATCTCGACGAATGGATTCTGCCGCAGATCGATGCGCTTGCGCGGCAAATGCGAAATCGCGAGGGCTGATCGAGCCCATCGCGTTTTGCATTGACGCTCGTTACTATTCGAGGAAATCCTTTGCGCGCGGCAAAAGCTCTTTCGGTGTTTTAAGGACGCCATCGATCTTCCGCTGCATTTCCTCACCGTCCATCGGATCGAGTTCCATCCGCATCGTGGCCGCTTCAGCAAGAAGCTTTGGATCTTTCGAAACAGCCTTGAAGGCGTCGCGCAGAACTTTGAGACGCTCCTGCGGAATGCCTGGCGGAGAGGCAAAAGGACGACCTAGTTCGTTGCCGAGATTGATGAGCTCCATCAACTGCCGATCATCAGGGGTTTTCGCCATCGGCTCAAGCGAAGGAACATTCGCCAGATCCGGATGACGGCGACCCGCCTGAATGAGAACATTGATCCAGCCGTTCTGCACCCATTCGGGCTTTGTGGCTTTCCACGATGTCCACGAGTTGAGACGCGCCACGACCTCGCCGCGCTCCATCGCGAGATTCACATCGCTGCCGCCTGCATAGCCGGTAACGATCTTGAATTTTGTTCCGATGAGCGCATTCAGCATCGCCGGAAATGTATAGGTGATGGCGCCGCGTCCTGTCGCGCCGGCAATCACCTCCTTTTGTTGAACATCAGCAATCGTCTTGATGCCCGACGTATGCCAGGCGACCATGGTTTCGGTTTCCTGCGTAAGTGCGCCGAGCCAGCCAAATTTCGCAACATCGAACTGAATGCCGCGCCCGCCAGACCATTGCAGCGCAGGGAAATTGTTCGGCATCACGCCGACATAAGTCCCGTCTTTCGCCGCAAGGTTGAACAGGTAATTCGCCATGTTCATGCCGCCGGCGCCGGTCATGTTTTCGACAATGACAGCAGGCTCGCCCGGAATATGTCGCGCGATATGTCGCGACACGAGACGCGCCTGCGTGTCGTAGTCGCCACCAACGGCGGTGCCGACCAGAATGCGCAATGTCTTGCCGCGATAAAACTCTGCGTCCTGAGCCTGGCTCGGCGATGTGATGGCAATGAGCGCACCCGACAAAACAGCGCAAGCGATCAGCTTCGATGTCACGATTGAATTCCCTCCCGATCATCGCGCCCTTTTGAGCGTCGACCTTGAATGGATTATAAAGTCAGTTCGACCATCCATGCAATGCGCCTTCGGCTGCCTTGCAAATTGCAGGCTCGGGGTTATTCTGATGCGACAGAATGCCATCGCGCAGGGTGGGGCGGCGCTGCAATAAGGATGGTCAGATAAATTTCCTGGAGGAAGCGATGAACATCAGCACGCCGATCAAGCCCGCGACCCGCAATGAAACCATCGGGACGACAGGCGCCTCGAAGTTCACCATGCGCGGCCTGCCGCTTCTGTCCGACGGCGCGTCGTTCGACGCTCTGGCGAATTCGGAAAATCTCTGGCTGTCTGTGAAGGTCTATTCTAGCGGTGGCGAAAATGCCCTGCACGCGCACACGATCGAAGATCACGCCTTTGTTGTGATGCAAGGGCGCGCGACGTTTCACTTCGAGGATGGCACGACGCAGGAAGCTCGCCAGTATGAAGGCGTCATGTTGCCGAAGGGAATCTTTTATCGCTTCGAGGCCGATGAATCCGAAAATCTCGTGATGCTTCGCGTCGGCGCTGCGCAGCGCACGACGACTGGACTTGGTCCCTTAAAGAACACCGCTGCGCCGCCTGAGCTGAAAGGCAAGACCATCGATCACGATGGTAGCGAGAAGGATGGCCGCAATCCCAAGACCGGCACCCCGTCGCGCCCGATCATTGAAATTCCGGGTCGTTTCTTTCCCGAATAGATGCGGGACAGATGGGGTTTTGGGCGGCAAAGGTTAATTTGAATTAGCATTTGGCGTAGCGCCCTGTGCGCCGCCGCACTTGCGAAGTCGCGAGGCTGTGATCATTCTCCGATATAACGATAGCGGAGACTGATCATGGCAATGTTCTGGAATTCGACGCGCATCATCGCGTTCGGCCTGGCGATGAGCTTTTCGGGCGGCGCATTCGCGCTCGAAACATTTACACTCGAAAATCTGCAGATCGACGGCAAGGACGCCAAGACAATCATTCCGCGCGCGGATTTTGTCGACACGAATTTGTCGCGTGACGAGGCAAACAAGCTTTTCACCGCCAGCCAGGATCGCGACGCGGTTGCTGCGCTTCTGGAAAAGCTGGAAGCCCGGCGCATTGCAATTCCAGAAATTCGCATCGACGCAAAGGCGGGCAAGGCAACCGTGCGCGGCATCGAAGCAACAGACCTTAAGGGCGGGCGGTTTGCAAAAATTCAAATAGCCGGCGTCGACGGTAGTTTTTCGACCGAAGGCGTATCTGGAGGCGTTTTGAAAGTCGGCGCTCTGCTGCTTGAGGACGGTGAATACGCCAAGGCGCTTGGCGCTTTGCGAACTGGCGATGCGACCAAATTCATGTGGCGGATTGGAAAGATCGACTTTGCCGGTTTCGAAATTTCTGTTCCCGACAAGGACATGAAGGCCGATGCACCCGGCGGCAATCTTTACACCATCAGGCTGGCATCGGTGACCAGCCGGAATACCTATCAGGGCGACTTGCCGCTCAAGGGCGTGTTCGACTTGAAGAACCTCACGATCACGCCGCCAGCGGCTTCTAAAATGGGGCAGGATCTGCTGGCTTTTGGCTACCCGAAGCTCGATGTCAGCCTGAATGCTTCGGGGATGTACGATCCGGCAAAGAAAACATTCGCGCTCGATGATTTCACCCTGAGCGGCGTCGATGCAGGATCTTTGGCGTTCAAGGGATTGTTCGCGTCTGTTGAGCCGGAAAGCATGCGCGGCGGCGGTCCTTCACAAATGCCGGCGCTCATGCGCAGCGAAGTAGCTAATTTGACTATCCGCTTCGCCAATTCGGGCCTTGTCGAAAAAGCGATCGCTTTTTACGGGAAGATGCAGAACCGCACGCCCGAACAGGTGAAGCGTGAATTCGCCAGCATGGTGACCTCCATGGCGCCGATGATGCTCGGCCCCGATCCGGCCGTACAAAAAATCGCCAATGCGGTGGCGGATTTTGTACGCGATCCGAAGAGCATCATTGTTTCGCTCGCCGCCAAGGGTGCTCCCGTCAAACTGGAAGACCTTACCAAGTTGCGCGATCCGTCCGAGTTTCTGGCGAAGGTCAATGTCGATGCAGCAGCCAATCGTTAAGGGAGGCATCTTGCAGGGTGCGCGCCCGGCCACGATATTCCGCGCATGAGCGGAAATCGCACAGCTATCGATAACGCAATCGTGGGGCCGCCGATTGGTGGTTCCTCCGAACCGACCTTTGCGGGCGTGCCGTCCTTTATGCGGCGGCGTTTCACCAAAGATCTGTCGGGCGCGGATGTGGCGATCCTCGGGGGCTCTTCGCTGAATCGTGTGGGTAGAGGTTTCAACCACAAGTTGAATATTTTGGTTTCCGCTGGCTCCGCGTATTTTCTGATGCATGCGTGACACGGATCTTTTTCAGGCGGCGCTCGGGCTTTCCGCGCCTTGGTTTATCAGCCG
>CANJWR010000238.1 GCA_947478455.1 Beijerinckiaceae bacterium
CCGCTATTGCAATCTCTTTGGCCGCGTTGCGCCTGATGGTCTTTCAAAACCTCTGCTAGCCAGACTGATCGCCTATCGAAGACAGGCGGAGGTCTTGGGCGATCTCGATGCAAAGTCGCTTTTGGCGCTGAAGCAGATCGCGAACTCGGGGTCGCGGGCGTCAGCAGTGACTGAAACGTCGGTTGTTTGACGCCCGACACTGCCGACAGGAACGATGCTGCTTCGCGAATGGGATGGCCAGTCCCATCGGGTCACCGTGATGGAAAGCGGCTTTGCTTGGAACGGGGTCATTTATGGCTCGCTGTCGCGCATAGCCCGCGAGATCACCGGCACGAACTGGAATGGCTTTGTGTTCTTCGGGCTCGACCAGAAACAGAAGGATAAGCCACCGGAGGTTCGGGGCAACGGAAAGGTCTTCTCGTCATGAGGACGCCGCGCCGCCGGAATGTTGCTTCGACTTCGACGTCCACGACCATGCGCTGCGCCATCTACACGCGCGTCTCCACGGACAATGGCCTCGATCAGGACTTCAACTCCCTCGACGCCCAGCGGGAAGCTTGCGAAGCCTATATCAAGAGCCAGGCCCATGAGGGCTGGAAGCTCGTCCCGGATCCTTTCGACGACGGCGGGTTTTCGGGAGCATCGCTCGATCGCCCTGCCCTGACCAAACTACTCGATCTCGTCGATCGCGGCCGCATCGACATCATCGTGGTCTACAAGGTTGACCGACTGACCCGATCCCTCGCGGATTTTGCAAAGCTCGTCGAGCGTTTCGACGCAAGGCAAGTCTCCTTTGTGTCGGTCACACAGTCGTTCAACACAACGTCCAGCATGGGTCGCTTGACCTTGAACATGTTATTGTCCTTCGCGCAGTTCGAGCGTGAGGTCACCGGCGAGCGCATAAGGGACAAGATTGCAGCGTCCAAGAAGCGCGGCATCTGGGTCGGCGGAACCGTGCCGCTCGGCTATCGGGTGATAGACCGGCATCTGATCGTCGACGAGCAGGAGGCAGAGACCGTACGACTCGTCTTCGATCGCTATCTGGCCTGCGGGTCTTTGTTCAGATTGCTGATCGACCTACGCGAGCGCGGCGTCACAACCCGCACTCGGCCACTGGCGACCGGCAAGACCATCGGCGGCATCCCGTTCACCCGTGGTCCCCTCGCTTATCTGCTGCAAAATCGTGTCTATCTGGGCGAGGTCAACCATCACGACAAGTCTTACACGGGTGAGCATGATGCGATTGTAAGCAGAGATGTGTTCGATCGCGTCCAGGCCCTGATGGCCGCGAACGGCCGCAAGCAGGAGCCCTCTCGTCCCGGATCAAAAGCGCTTTTGAAAGACCTCCTGTTCGACGATCGGGGAAACCGCATGACGCCGAGCTCGGCGAAGAAAGGCGGTTTCCGTTATCGGTACTATGTGTCGCGTGCCTTGACTGAAGGCGCGGCCAGTCAGGTTGGATCGCTCGGTCGCGTCTCCGCTCCTGTCATCGAAGACGCAGTGATGAAGGCGCTGTCGAAACTGGGAGCTGCACAGCAGCCACTAGGTGACGAAATTGCATCACCATCGCATCAGGCATCGGGCGATCAACAAGGCGCTTCCTCACATTCAACAGACGTCCGCTCCTCGATAGAGCGCGTGATCCTCTCGCGCAATCGCTTCACGATCGTCTTCTCACGCGACGGCAAGGATCACTTTGATGTCGAGCGCCTCGACGTGGACTGGAGCCCCCGGGCCTCGAAACCACAGCGCGAGATTCTACCTCCGACGAATGATCCACACCATCGGATGGATTTCGACACGCGCAAGACCCTGCTCACCGCCATCGCGACCAGCAGGATTTGGATCGACGAACTCGTCAAAGGCGCAACCGACATCGACGCTATCGCGGCTCGCGGAAAACGATCATCGCGCGGCGTTCAGAAGATCCTCTCGCTGGCGTTCCTGTCACCGAGGATCGTCCGCGCTGCGCTCGACGGATCGCTGCCGCGCGGCATCTCCATGACACGCCTGTTCGATCTTCCGATGGACTGGCGGAAGCAGCACGAGACCCTCGGAATCGGCTGACGCCAGACGGCGTCGCGCGCAGCATTCCTAAAAAATCCTATCCAGATATCTTCGTTAGAGCGATTACGGAACCTGCTCAACTGTCGACCTTCAGCCGCGCTGCGAACTGGTCTCACGCCGCCGCGAACCATTCTCCGCCGCGCTTCGTCCACCGAATTTGGAAACGCCAATTGCACGCCTGAGAATGGCGCGCCACAAAGCGCCGAATAGCCCCGAATTCTCCCCTGAGAATTGTCTCAGGCGACCCGGCTCTCGCAAGATAGCGGCCAATTGCGGGGATTTTGCCAGAGCGCGCGCATTGCGCCCGTTGCAGGGGAGTGGATGGTGGGGGAGGTAGGACTCGAACCTACGAAGGCATAGCCAGGGGATTTACAGTCCCCCCCCTTTGCCGCTCGGGACACTCCCCCGAACCGGGACATTGCTGTTCACAATGCGAAAGGCGCGGGACGGCCATATCTGGCCTCGCAGGACGTCACAGCCCTGTCGTGTGGCGCTTATGGTCAGGCAGCCGCATTGTGTCAACCCAAAAAGCCATCGCGCTTGTGAATGGCCCTCTCATTTGCCGATGGGGCGCGACCGTGACATGGATTGCGTAGCGATTTCACCGCCCAAGCCGTTGCGGAGCCGATTTTGACCCGAGGACCGAAAAGACCCCGAACGTTCGAGCAGGAGCGCCCGCGCGATCGCACGACCGGCGACAGCCGCAACGATCGCGGCTCCCGTCCGGCTGACGAAAAACCTCGCGAGGTGACGCCCTGGAAGGACAGCCGCAATCCGGGCTTTCGTCCGGATCGGCGTCCGGCGGCGGCCCCGCGCCCGCAGGGTCCGCGCTTCGGGCCGGATATAGCGGTCCTGTTCGGCTATCATTCGGTCCGCGAGGCCTTGCGGGCCAATCGCCGCAAGCTCGTCAGGCTGCATGGCACTAGCGCCGCGCTTGAAAAGCTTTCAGGGGAGATCGCCGCCAGCAAGGTAACGGTCGTTCCGGCCACCAACGAGGAAATCTCCGCGCTGCTGCCGGGCGATGCTGTCCATCAGGGTCTGCTGCTGGAGGCTCGCCATCTGGAACCCATCGACCTGTCGGAATTGCCCGAAAATGGCCTCGTGCTGGTTCTTGATCAGGTGACCGACCCTCATAACGTCGGGGCCATTCTCCGCACGGCGGCGGCTTTCGGCGTCGACGCCATCGTTACGACCGAACGTCATTCCCCTGCCCTCTCGGGCATTCTGGCCAAGAGCGCCTCGGGCGGACTCGAGCATGTGGGGATGGCGACGGTCGTCAACCTGGCCCGCGCGCTCGAAACGCTGGGCGACATGGGTTACCTGCGCGTCGGTCTCGATTCGGAAGGCCCAGCCTCGCTGGAAGACACGCCCCTCACGCGCCCGCTCGCACTGGTTCTGGGCGCGGAAGGAAAGGGCCTGCGCCGTCTCAGCCGCGAGAACTGCGACGTGTTGGCCCGACTGGACATGCCGGGCCCGATCAAGAGCCTCAACGTCTCGAACGCCAGCGCGGTAGCGCTGACGCTCGTGCGCAGCAAGCTTCAGTAACGGGTCGAAACAGACCGCGCCGATTGCAGATCGCGCTGCCGCACTGTGGCGATCTGCGGACCGCAGGGATCGGAAGCTCCATACAGCAGTTGCGCATCGCGGTTGGTGTCGCGCCCGCTGCGCCCCCGCCCGCCGCGATGACGCCGATCCTCGCCGCCTGTCGGCTCGATCCGGATGATCAGTGGCGATGCGCAAGCCTGTTGATAATAAACAACGGGCGGCGATTGCGTCACAACACTCGACGGTGCTGTAACGACATTTACCGCCGGCTGCACAGGCGCAACAACGTTTGGCGCAATGTAGCTGGGCAGCAGCACGCGGCTACGGTGACGATGCGATGCGACCAATTGATGATTGGGCGTCGGGGGCCCCAGACGCGTTGGACGCAGCTGTCCAGAAACTTGGTTAACGCGATCGGCGCGCGCACCAATCCATGGCACATGATTTCCAGAGTATGGCTTTGAGACAGCGCTATTCTGAAAACTTCCGGCGCGAGCAGACGCCGCGTAAGCAGACTCCACTGACATCGCCGAAAGTATAAGTGTGAACGAAAAAGTTGTTGAAAGGGCGACGCTGCGGCCGACCCTAGACGAAGGTGTCATACCCTACTCCATCGACGAGGCGGCCTCCTCACCCGTAATATACGTTTCATTAACCGCTTCCGCTAGGTGTTGTCTTCGGCATGCTTAAAGCCGGCGATAGCGCTCGGATCCGCCAAGGCAGATCCCGCGAAAGCCCGCAATGCCGCCTGTGTCTTTCGCAATGTCGACGACGCGAGCGGACAAAGAATGCGACGATCGAGGAGGATCTGCCGCCATCTGATTTTCTGGCCGAACGGTCGGGCCAAAGCACGGACCGTATCCACCCGGCGGGCGACATGCATGCATGATCGGCAGCCACCAACAAACTTAGAAACAACCCAAGGGTCTTTCACATGAGCACAGCAACTGCTGCAGCGGGCGAAAAGAATCGCCCCATGACGGCAGAAGAGCGCAAGGTTATTATTGCCTCTTCGGCCGGCACCGTTTTCGAATGGTATGACTTCTATCTCGCAGGTTCTCTGGCCGCCAATATCGCCGCCAACTTCGTTCCAGGCTCGAACGATACCGCACGTTTCATCTTCGTGCTGTTCGGCTTCGCCGCCGGCTTTGCGGTTCGCCCCTTCGGCGCGCTGTTCTTCGGTCGCCTCGGCGATCTCATCGGCCGCAAATATACCTTCCTCGTCACCATGACCATCATGGGTCTGGCGACCTTCGTGGTCGGCCTGCTGCCCAGCTATGAATCGATTGGCTATCTGGCGCCTGTCGGCTTCATCGTTTGCCGTCTCGCACAGGGCCTCGCGCTCGGTGGTGAATACGGCGGCGCTGCAACATACGTCGCCGAACATTCGCCTCCGGGACGCCGCGGCTTCTATACGTCGTGGATTCAGACGACCGCTACTGTCGGCCTGTTCCTGTCGCTCATCGTCATTCTGACGTTGCGCCTGAGCATGACGCCGGAAGCCTTCGCTGCCTGGGGCTGGCGCATACCGTTCCTGATCTCGATCCTGCTGCTCGCAGTGTCGATCTGGATCCGTCTCCAGCTCGCCGAATCGCCGGCGTTCCAGAAGATGAAGGCCGAAGGCACCAACTCGAAGGCCCCGCTCGCGGAAGCTTTCGGTCGTTGGGACAATGCCAAGATCGCCATCTTCGCCCTGTTCGGCGGCACCGCCGGTCAGGCCGTGGTCTGGTACACGG
>CANJWR010000239.1 GCA_947478455.1 Beijerinckiaceae bacterium
CAGCCAGGAGGCCGAAATGTCGGCCCGGCGCATGTCGTCTGGTGGGCACGACAATAACTAGGATTTTTTTGCCGTCCCGATCAGCGACACGAGATTTCCGCCGTGCCGCTCAATGCGGCCGGCAAGTTCAAGATCGAGCAGGATGACTTGAACTTCGCCCGCCGAAGCGCCGGAAGTGCGCACGATTTCGTCGACAGACACCGGCGACGGTCCGAGCAATTCTGTGATCCGGTCTACGGTCGACTGCTCAATTCCATCGGGGGAGGCTGAGTTGCCGGGGCGCGCATCGACGAATGAATGCTGCGGAGGCGGTTCATCCAGTTCCATGCCGGCCATCGTCAATGGTGCCGGGAGCGCGCCGAACAGATCGAGTTCATCCCAAAGTGGCTCAGCCTGCGGGGATACAGCCTCGTCCTCCTCGAAAAGCCGCATCTGACTCACAATGCCTTTTTCGACGAGCGGCGCGAGAGCGTCGATCACATCGGCGGCGCGCGTGCAGATCGTTGCGCCCTGACGCAGCAGATCGTTGGCGCCCTCTGCGCGCGGATCGAGCGGAGAGCCCGGAACGGCGAAAACCTCCCTGCCCTGTTCGTTGGCGAAACGCGCCGTGATGAGCGAGCCGGAACGGCGCGCGGCCTCCACCACGACAGTCGCCAGAGCCAGGCCAGACACGATGCGATTGCGGCGCGGGAAATCGCGACCGCGCGGCTCCCACCCCATGGGCATTTCGGAAACAACCGCGCCGTGCGGAAGGATCTGGTCGAACAGCGACGCGTGTTCGGCGGGATAAATCTTGTCCAGACCGCCCGCCAGAACCGCAATCGTGCCGGTAGCGAGCGTGGCGCGATGGCAGCGCGCATCGATGCCCCGCGCCAGACCTGAGACGATCACATAGCCTGCTTCGGCAAGTTCATGCGCAATACGTTCGGCAAAGGCGAGGCCGGCCGCAGAGGCGTTACGCGACCCCACAATCGCCACCATCGGACGAGTAAACACCGAAGTCTCGCCGCGCATGACGAGAAGGGGCGGCGGCGAGTCGATCTCCCGCAAAGTTGCAGGATAGTCTGGCTCGCCGAGTGCGATGAGCCGCGCTCCAGCGCGGTTCATCGCAACGATTTCCTTCTCGCAATCAGCCACTGTTGCGATGCGGATTTGACGCCCGCCGCCCTTGCGGCGAATGAGTTCCGGCAAGGCCTCAAGCGCAGCGCCTGCGCCGCCAAATTGATTGATCAAAGCGCGAAAGGTGCGCGGCCCGATATTCTCGGAGCGGATGAGACGCAGCCAGTCAAAACGCTGCGCGTCGGTAAGGCGAGCGGTCGGGGCGCTCACGATTTCGCGCCGATCTTGCCCTCCGTGCCGGCCATCAACCGCTCGATGTTCGGGCGATGCTTGAGCCAGAGCAACAATCCGAGCGCCACAAACAATTCGGCTTCGAGCGAATGGCCGAACATCCACAGCATCACCGGCGTCGTGATGCTGGCCGCGAGCGCCGCTGCCGACGAATATCGCGATACATAGGCGACGCCGAGCCAGACCGCCGCAAAGCCAAATGCCGCTGGCCACCACAATCCGATGAGACAACCGAGATATGTCGCGACGCCCTTGCCGCCGTTGAACTTCAGCCACACGGGATAAAGGTGCCCGATGAATGCGCCCAGCCCCGCCGCGATCGCGACCGGCAGGCCCCACTGGGCGGCGACCAGAACAGCCGCCGTTCCCTTCAGGGCATCGAGCAAAAGCGTCGCCGCCGCCAGCCCCTTGCGACCGGTGCGCAGCACGTTCGTCGCGCCGATATTACCGGAGCCGATCTGGCGTATATCGCCAGCGCCAGCGAATTTCGTGAGAACCAGCCCGAACGGAACCGAGCCCAGCAAATAGCCGAAGAAAAATGCCGCCAGAGATGAAATATCCGAGATGTAGCTCATGAAAAGGGCCCGATGCGCAGAGGGTCGCGCCTGCTGACCCTATTCGTGGACGATGCGGCCTGCAACCATGGTGAGTTTCACCCGGCCTTCGAGGCGCGCTTCATCGAACGGCGTGTTCTTGCTGCGCGAATGAAGCCGGCGCGGATCAACCACCCAGGGCTCGTCCGGGTCGAAACGAATGAGATCGGCCGGCGCACCGACAGAAAGCCTGCCCTGCGGCAGCCCCAGAATCTCGGCCGGGCGCGACGACATGGCGGCCAGCAGACGTGGTAACGTCACATCGCCGGAACGCACGAGGCGCATGCCGACCGACAGCATGGTCTCAAGTCCGATGGCGCCGTTCTCGGCTTCCGCAAATGGCAGGCGCTTGGTCTCCACATCCTGGGGATTGTGGTCTGACACGATGACGTCGATCAATCCCGACGCCAGAGCCTCGACCAACTTTTGCCGTTCGTCCTCATGCCGCAGGGGCGGCGCGAGTTTCAGGAAGGTGCGGTAGTCGCCGATGTCGTTTTCGTTCAGCGTCAGATGATTGATCGAGGCGCCGCACGTCACCGGCAGGCCAGCGGCCTTGGCGCGTGCGATGCTTTCAAGCGACAATTTGCTCGACACGAGCGCCGCGTGATAGCGCCCGCGCGTCAGCGCGACCAGACGCAGATCGCGGTCTATTATAATGGACTCGGCTTCCGCAGGAATTCCGCCGAGACCGAGGCGGCTGGCGAATTCGCCTTCGTTCATTACGCCGGACGACGCCAGATCGCGGTCTTCGGCATAGTGCATCACCAGCGCATCGAAATCGCGAGCATAAGTGAGAATGCGACGCATCACCTTGGCGCTGCGAATGGAATGTGCGCCATCCGTAAAGGCGATTGCGCCGGCCTCCTTGAGGAGACCGATCTCTGCCAGTTCCTCGCCGCGCAATCCCTTGGTCATGGCGGCGGATGGCAGGACGCGAACGAGCGACGTGTCGCGGGCGCGGCGCAATAAAAAATCCACGACGGCAGGATCGTCGACCGGCGGCGTCGTGTCGGGCGTCGCCACAATGGTTGTCACGCCGCCGGCGGCGGCGGCCTTGCTGGCAGTTGCAAGCGTCTCGCGATATTCGGCGCCCGGTTCGCCGATGAAGACGCGCATGTCGATGAGGCCGGGGCAAACGATGTCGCCGCCGCAATCAACGATCTGCGCATCGGAAGAAACGTTGGCGACCGTGACGGCGCTGCCGAATGCGCTGATTTCACCGTCAACCACGACCACGCCGCCGACGGCCTCAGTCCCGGCGACCGGGTCGATCAGACGTGCGTTCAGAAGTGCGATGGAACGGGGTGCGGAAGACGCCATACTCATCGGCTCACCCGTTCGGCAGATGTTGGGAGAGCGATTCAAGCACCGCCATACGAACGGCGACGCCCATTTCAACCTGCTCGTTGATCAGCGACTGCGGCCCATCGGCGACTTCCGTATCGATCTCGACGCCGCGATTGATAGGGCCCGGATGCATCACGAGCGCATCGGGCTTCGCGCGTTTCAGGCGTTCGGCATCCAGGCCGAAGAAGCGAAAGAATTCGCGCGTCGAGGGAATGAACGCGCCGTCCATTCGCTCACGCTGCACGCGCAGCATCATCACGATGTCTGCGTCCGCAATGCCGGTCTCCATCGTGCGATGCACTTCGACGCCCATGCGATCGATGCCGGCTGGAAGCAGAGTGGACGGCGCCACCATACGCACGCGTGCGCCGAGCGCCGACAGCAAAATCATGTTGGAGCGGGCCACGCGCGAATGCGCAACGTCGCCGCAGATCGCCACCGTCAGGCCTTCGATGCGACCCTTGCGACGACGGATCGTCAGAGCATCGAGCAACGCCTGCGTCGGGTGTTCGTGCGAGCCGTCGCCTGCGTTGATGACGGAACAATCGACCTTCCGGGCGAGCAGATCGACCGCGCCGGAACAATAGTGACGCACTACTATAATGTCGGGCCGCATGGCGTTGAGGGTCACGGCCGTATCGATAAGCGTTTCGCCTTTTTTCACAGACGAGTTGGCGACCGCCATATTCATCACGTCAGCGCCCAGCCGTTTGCCGGCCAGTTCGAAGGAAGCCTGCGTGCGCGTAGAGGCTTCGAAGAAAAGATTGATCAATGTGCGTCCGCGCAGGACGGTCTTTTTCTTTTCGACCTGCCGGGACACTTCAATGGCCTGTTCGGCCAAATCGAGAAGGTTCTCGATCTCGGGGCGGGAAAGACCCTGAATTCCGAGCAGGTGTCGGTGCGAAAAGACGTTTGGAGAGGCTTCGGCCATAAGGCTCTATAGAAGCAATTCAGGGCCGGCGACAAGATGACCTAACGGTTACGCACCGGTTTTGGCGTACACAGGGCGTCTGATCAGGTTGCGATCGGGCCGACGATCAGAATTTTCGTATAGATTCCCGCAATGCCGCCGATGGCCATCAAAAGCGCGTTGCCGAATACGCCGAAAGCGCGGTCCCGAAGCACTGCGTTCGAAACAGCGCCCAAAATCCAGAGCAGCGCAACGCAGAAGACCGCGACAGCGAATGTTTCGCCTACCGACAGATCTTTCGTCATCCCGCCCATACGCCTGCTCCCCGGCCATGCGATCGCTGCACCAAACGCTGCAAACGTAATGCCGACATTTTAAAAGAAGCGTTAAGTATCGGCCGGACCCCGGCTTTGTGCGGTTTCACATTCTGCTGATCCCAACGCGCAATTTTTGCGGACGGGCCGGGTTTGAAAGCAAGACATTTACATTTGCGTCTTATTCTGAAGCCCTAATTGTGGAAATTGGCGGAGCCGGGTTTGTATTTTCCCCCCCAGGTCAAAGTTGCGGGCTTCCTTTTGCTGGCCAGCGGCATCGGCGGATTTTTCGTCGCCACCAAAGTCACCGAGTATTTCTTTGAAAAGACAAAGGGAAAGGGTGGCGGCGGCAAGGAAAACGAACGCGAGACGGGCGAAGGCAAACAGAAGGCGGGCCAGAACGGCCAGAAGGACAAGGAAGAGAAAGAAAGCGAAGACAGCGACGGCGAAAACGAGGAAGAAAACGGCGATGAAGGCCCGGGCGGCGAAGGCGCCAATATGGCAGGCGACACGCTTTTCGGGCGCGCGGCGCTCCGCTACGTCATAGGCAAATCGATCCGCCGGAATCCGGGTCCATATTCGCCACTCTATACTTATTATGTCGGTCGCGGCCTTCTGGGTGAAGGAACTTCTGGCCGCTTTTCGGTTCGCTCGTGGTCGCTACGCAATGGGCAATTGTGCCAGACGGACCCGCAGGGCCCCCTCGACTGCGTCTCGTTCAAAGTGATCATTGGCGTACCGGCGGAAGGCAACCCGGACGTCGAAATGACGCCAAAACAAGTCGCCAAACTGGTGGCGAC
>CANJWR010000240.1 GCA_947478455.1 Beijerinckiaceae bacterium
ACGGAAACGTCCAGGCCGCCAAACGCAAGGCAAAAGGCTATCGCAGCAAGCGCAACCTCAAGTTGATGGTCTACCTCATCGCCGGAGGGGTGCTGGACACGCTACCCACATGAAACAGCGACGAGCCGAAAAAGTAACGGACTATTTGACAGTCCTAAACCATTGGCGACCCCGACAGGATTCGAACCTGTGACCTGCCGCTTAGAAGGCGGCTGCTCTATCCAACTGAGCTACGGGGCCGATTGCGCCGAACGGTGAGGTTCGGGCGCGCGCCGGGCGACTATGCCCCGGAGGGCTGTGGTTCGCCAAGTCCGGATCGGTCAAATCCCGGAATTGCGGGCGGCAGACCGGCGGCGATTCCGTCAGGCCGAAGATCCTCCACGCCGTCCCGAAACCTCAGTGGGTCCACTGACCTACGCGTGAGGTTTTGAAATTGTCCGAATAGGACAGAATTTTCCGGCTCGTCGGGTTCGGCTGCTCGACCCGGTAGGCGAGGCCCTGCTGCTTCGCGTAGGCGACCGCCTCTTCCTCGGTGGCGAAGCGCATTTTCACCTGCGTCTTCGTGTCGAGCGAGCTGGTCCAGCCCATCAGGGGCTCGATCTCGGGCGCCGATTCGCGGTCGAACTCCAGCAGCCAGTAGCGGCTTTTGGCGGAGCCGGACTGGGTGGCGGATTTGGCGGGACGGTAGATTCTTGCAGCCATGTCGTCGGTCCGATCACGGTAAGGTCTGTGGAACGCGCGAGGCCGCTCATCGCCGGCGGCGCATCCCGGAAAGCTGATCTGGAATTAGCCGACCCCCGGGGTTCTGACAATGGCTACCAAAGAATCCCGGCCTGCCAACGGATACAAGCCTGCCAAAGCCTTCCTGCGCCTTGCGCGCTCTGCGGGGTTGACGCTGGTTCGCGCCGTTGCGATCAAGGCTGCCGAAACAATCAGGCCAACGGAGACCCGCATGCCCCTCTATGCGCTCGGCGACAAGCGTCCCGTCTTTCCAGAAGGCAAATGCTGGATTGCGCCTACCGCCGTGCTGATCGGCCTTGTCGAGCTGCATGAGGATTCGAGCATCTGGTTCGGTTGCGTGCTGCGCGGCGACAATGAGCCGATTGTCATCGGGCGCGGCAGTAATGTGCAGGAAAACACCGTTATGCACACAGATCCGGGCAAGCCGCTGACGGTAGGCGAGAACTGCACCATCGGCCACAACGCCATCATTCACGGCTGCACCATCGGCGACGGCACGCTGATCGGCATGGGGGCGACGATCCTCAACAATGCGGTGATCGGCAAGAATTGCATCGTCGGGGCCAATGCGCTGATCACCGAGGGCAAGGTCATCCCGGACAATTCGCTGGTGGTCGGTTCGCCCGGTCGGGTGGTGCGGACCATCGATCCCGCAGCCGAGCGCCCGCCGTCCCGGACCGCCGAATCCTACCAGAAGCGCTGGAAGGTGTTTGCGGCAGAGCTGAAGGAGATCAGGTAGGCGTCTGGACAAGCGTCCTTCCCATCCCTACTTGCTTCGTGTAGAAGGCGGCCCAATGCAGGTTGCGGGCCTACGGGTCGCTGCCGCCTTACCCTTTTGCGGAATTTCTGATGCAGACCGTTATCGTCGTCATTCATCTTATGGTCGTGGTCGCGTTGATCGCCGTTGTGTTGCTGCAGCGTTCCGAGGGCGGGGCTCTGGGAATTGGCGGGGGCGGCGGCTTCATGACCGGGCGCGGACAGGCCAATGCGCTCACCAAGGCGACAGCTGTTCTGGCGACGATTTTCTTCATCACCAGCATGGCGCTGACGCTGATTGCTAATTTCTCGCGCGCTCCGTCGTCGATTTTCGAAGGCACCCCGACCACCACGACCGAGCCCGGTCAGGCGCCGGCTACTGCCCCGGGCGCGCCGGGCGGCAACCTGCTCGACCAGCTCAAGCAGCTCGAAGAGCGCCGCCAGCAGACCCCGCCGGCAGCGCCCGCCGCTCCGTAAAGTCTGGTACAGTCGAATTGAGGGCCGGTTCGGCGGCCCTTTTCTTTTGCGCGCGGCTCATTTCGCCGGAACTCTTGCGTCCGGTGCAATCGACCTGTGCAAAGTTTCGCCGGGCGACAGATTTGTCTCCCCGAATCGATTCCAAACGGATAGGCCTGTTCTCCCATGGCGCGGTACATTTTCATCACCGGCGGCGTGGTGTCATCGCTCGGCAAGGGGCTTGCGTCTGCGGCCCTCGGAGCACTCCTTCAGGCACGCGGATATACTGTCCGCCTGCGCAAGCTCGACCCGTATCTCAACGTGGATCCGGGCACCATGAGTCCGACCCAGCACGGCGAGGTGTTCGTCACCGACGACGGCGCGGAGACGGATCTCGATCTCGGGCATTATGAGCGTTTCACCGGTACTCCGGCGACGAAGCGAGACAACGTCACCACCGGCCGCATCTATCAGGACATCATCGCCAAGGAACGCCGGGGCGACTATCTGGGCGGCACCGTGCAGGTGATCCCCCATGTCACCAACGCCATCAAGGAATTCGTCCTCGACGGCAATGCGGATGTGGATTTCGTGCTGGTCGAGATCGGCGGCACGGTCGGCGACATCGAGGGCCTGCCGTTTTTCGAGGCGATCCGCCAGCTCGGCAACGATTTGCCGCGCGGCCATGCGGTTTACGTCCATCTGACGCTGCTGCCCTATATTCCGACCGCCGGCGAGCTGAAGACCAAGCCGACCCAGCATTCGGTGAAGGAGCTTCGCTCCATCGGCATCCAGCCCAATATTCTGCTGTGCCGTACCGATCGCGAAATCCCGCGCGAGGAGCGCCGCAAGCTCGGCCTGTTCTGCAACGTACGCGAGACTGCTGTGGTGGAAGCCCGCGACGTGGCGTCGATCTACGATGTGCCGCGCGGCTATCATGAAGCCGGACTCGACCGCGAAGTGCTGGCGGCTTTCGGCATCGAGCCTGCGCCCAAGCCCGATATGAGCCGCTGGAACGCCGTGTCGAGCCGCGTGCACAATCCCGAAGGCGAAGTCACCATCGCGATCGTCGGCAAGTACACCGGCCTCAAGGACGCCTACAAATCTCTGATCGAGGCGCTGAACCATGGCGGCCTTGCCAACCGGGTGAAGGTCAATCTCGACTGGATCGAGAGCGAGATTTTCGAGGGCGGCGATCCGGCGCCGCATCTGGAACATGTGCACGGCATTCTGGTGCCGGGCGGGTTCGGACAGCGTGGGGCCGAAGGCAAGATACTGGCGGCGCGCTTCGCCCGTGAACGCAAGATTCCCTATTTCGGCATCTGCTTCGGCATGCAGATGGCGGTGATCGAGGCGGCGCGTTCGCTGGCAGGCATCAAGGGCGCGAATTCGACCGAATTCGGCCCCTGCGCCGAACCTCTTGTTGGTCTGATGACCGAATGGATGCGCGGCAACGAACTGGAGGTGCGCGCCCAGGGCGGCGATCTCGGCGGCACGATGCGGCTGGGGTCGTTCCGGGCGCATCTGAAAGACGGTTCGAAAATCGCCGACATTTACGGCTCCACCGAAATCAACGAGCGCCATCGCCACCGCTACGAGGTGAACACGGCCTACAAGGATCGGCTGGAGGCCAGTGGCCTGCAATTCGCCGGCATGTCGCCCGACGGACTGCTGCCGGAGACGGTCGAGCTGGCAGGGCACCCGTGGTTCATCGGCGTGCAATACCACCCGGAACTGAAATCGCGCCCGTTCGAGCCGCATCCGCTGTTTGCGAGCTTCATCGAGGCGGCTGTGGAGCAGGGGCGGCTGGTTTAGGCCGGTTGCGCAGCACGACTGTTCGTTGGCCTTTGAAGCGGCAGCGGGAGAGCGTCCGGCGTTCGACAGCATATCCGCTTTAAGTGCTTGATAGTCCATTTTGTGCAAGACTTGGGTCCGCTTGGTTTAGTCTTCAAAAGTCGGAGGGCTGTCTTGATCGGAAATTCACTCGCAGGACTGCCGGCCTTCGCGGCCTATTTTGTCGCGGCCACATCTTTGTGTGCACTCTACCTGATCGCCTACACGAAGGTGACGCCGAACGATGAGTTCGGACTGATCTTTAAAGAACACAATGCCTCAACGGCGCTGGCGCTCGGCATGAGCCTGCTGGGTTTTTCCTTGCCGCTCGCCAGTGCAATCTTTCATTCAGCGAATATCATCGACTGCGTGATCTGGGGTCTGGTGGCGCTGGTTGTGCAGCTCATCGCCTATTTCCTCGCATGGATCGCGCATCCTGATCTTGGCGGAGCACTGCGGACGAATTCAATGGCGGCCGCAATCTGGCTTGGTTTTGTTTCGCTAACGGCTGGCGTTCTCAGCGCTGTCTGCATGAGCTGGTGAGGGCCACATGAAAGCCAGCACAACAATTGGTCTCGTGGCGCTCGGGTTTATCGGCGTTGGAGCCTATAGCGACTATGAGCGGCGATCCTGCCAGACAGAGCAGAACCCGGACCAGCCCGGCGCTGCGTGCCGGTCGTCCACGTCCGGTGGAGGCGGCCATTCGTCCGGTTCTTCGAGTAGTTCCACCAGCGGCTCTGCGAGTTCAGCGCACGCGACCGCATTCGGGGGCTTTGGGGCTGCAGGGGTTATGCACGCAAGCTCCGGATCATAGTGGGGAAAAAAGGTGAGACGCCGCACGCTGCGACCGAGACGCAATCTCGCCGAACGGGCGCGGGAACTCGGGTTTTCGTATCACGCGGACAATGGCCGGACATACTGGGACGAAAGCGTCTGCTACGAATTCACGCTGCGCCAGATTGAGAACGATCTCGAAACGCCGAGCTCGGAACTGGCTGCTCTTTGCACAGAACTGGTCGACAGAATTGTCGGCGATGAAAAAATCCTGCGCCGCCTACATATTCCGCAATTTGCATGGAGTCTGATTTTCGACAGCTGGAAAAGGCGTGACCTGTCCCTCTACGGTCGTTTCGATCTTTGCTATGACGGAAACAGTCCCGCGAAGCTGCTCGAATACAATGCCGATACTCCAACATCGCTTTATGAGGCCGCCGTCTTTCAATGGTTCTGGCTGCAGGACGCAAAGCTGCAGAAGATTGTCGCAAGCGGCGCAGATCAGTTCAATTCGATTCACGAAAGGCTGATCGAACGCTGGCGCAAGTTTTCGCCGGGATTCGTTCATCTTGCTTGCATGAGTCGCGACGACGAAGACAGGCTGACGGTTTCCTATCTTGAAG